>NZ_JBFATL010000004.1:0-309130 GCF_040678315.1 Streptomyces sp. NPDC052721
GAGGGCCCGGGCCCGGCACGCCGAGAGCACGCACCTGACGCCGCGCGGCCCGCCCTCCGGGCGGACGACGGGAGTTTGACGACAGGACCTAGGGCTTGCCGCCGGTCGCTTTGCCGCCGGCCGCGTTGTCACCGGTCGAGTTCCCCGCCCCCGCGTTCTGCTGGCTGCCGCCGCCCTTGCCCTCACCCTTGCCGGTGTTCCCGTTGCTTCCGGAAGTGCCCGCGTTGTCGGTGTTCTTGCCCTGCCTCTGCTCCATGCGGGCGGCGCAGTAGGCGGCGACCTTCCCTGGTCCCCCCGCCGCCTTGACGAGCCGCTGCCAGGCCGCCGCCTCCACGGCACCGCCGTGTTCCCCGGCGTGCGTGTAGGCACGGCAGTGGGCGAGAGTGTCCCGGGCGGTGGCCGGCCGGCTGGGGTGATCCGCGGACGCGGTGTCCGGGGGCCCGGCTTCCGTGGCGGCGGCCGAGGCGGGCGGAGTGCTCGCCACCGGCCGCGTGGACCGCGGCGATCGGCTCCGGTCGTCGTCGTGCGTACCGGACCCGGCCGAGCCGATGGCCGCGACGGCGACTCCGCCCAGTGTGAGGCTCGCCAGCGCGAGCGAGAGGGCGGTCCGCAGCGAGCGGTGGGCGGGTGCCGGCCGCCCGGGCCGCCAGTCGTCCCGGACGCGGGTCCGCGCGTCGTGCGCCCCCGCGTCGCGCGCGGCCCGGAAGGCGGCGACGGCGCTGCGCTCGGCCTCGGCGTCGACGCGGTCGACGCGCAGCGCGGCGGCGAGCCGCGTCTCCAGCCCAGAGGCGTCGGCGGGGTCCGGCACGGCGACGGCACCGCCGGGGTGCGCACGCCGACGACCGGTCAGCCCGCCGCCGCTGTGCCGTTCACCCATGCCCGTTCCCGCCCTCATCCGGTCCACCCGGAACTCCGTACGCCGATCCGCCCGCGCCCACTCGCCGGAACCCCCGGCGCCCACACCTACCGACCACCACAGCCCCGCGCCCGTGCCCGCCGACCGTCACAGCCCCGCGCCCGAACCAACGGACCTTCGAAGCCGTACGCCCACGACCGCCGGCCATGACGGCTCCGGGCCCGGAGCCACCGGCCGCCCCCGGCCCGTGGGCCCCGAACCCGAGGCCTCACAAGCGCCGGAAGCCAAGCCCCGAACGCCTCGGAGCCGAGCGCCGGCCGCTCCTGCGGCCAAGGCCCCGCCCGCGCCGGAACCCGAGCCCCGGACGCGTCCGGTGAGCCGAGGCCCAGGCGCACCCGGCCCCGGACCCCGCACCCCGCCGAAGCCGAGCCTCGAACGCCCCGAAGCCCAGGCCCCGAACGCCTCCGCCCCGAAGCCCCGGCCCGCCGAAGCCGAGCCCGCGAACACCGCCGCGGCCAAGACGCCCGGCATCCCCGCGGCCAAGGCCCCTGTGTCCATGGCCTCGGACGCCCCCGCTGCCCACGCCGGCGACGTCCGCGGAGCCAACGCCCCGCCCCCGTACATACGTCCCACACCCGCCGGCGCGTTCACCCCGGCTCACCCCGCGTCGGCGGATCCGCGTCCGTCGTACCGTCCGTGCCGAGCTGGCGGGCCAGGCGCCGCAGGCCCCGGTAGGCGGCCGTGCGGACGGCGCCGGGGCGTTTGCCGAGGACTCGGGCCGCGGCCGGGCCGTCGAGGCCGACGACCACCCGCAGCAGCACCGCCTCGGCCTGGTCCCGGGGCAGCGTGCGCACCAGTTCCAGAGCGCGCTCGGTGGACAGCGACTCCAGGGCCTGGTCGTGGGTGCTGTGCCGGCCGGGCAGCTCCAGGGCGTCCTGCTCCAACTGCGCCGCCCGGGGCCGTACCCGCTGCCGCCGCAGATGGTCCAGCGCGCGGTGCCGGGCGATGGTCGCGGTCCAGCCGCGGAAGCCCGCGCCGTCGCCCCGGAACCGGCCGAGGTCGCGCGCGATCTCCAGCCAGGCGTCGGAGGCGACGTCCTCCGCGTCCTCGCCGACCAGGCCCCGCAGATAGCCCAGCAGGCCGGGCTGCACGATCCGGTAGGCCACCGCGAACGCGGTCTCGTCGCCGTCCTGGGCCCGCGCGACGGCCGCGCCCAGCTCCCCGTCCCGCGGCTGCGGGCGGCGGGGTTCCCCTCCCTGGCCCAAGACCGTCCTCGTTCGTGCCGAGTTCCTGGCCACTGCGTGGCGCTTGCCTCACGGTGCGACACGCTCCGGCCGTGTCCCCGCCCTCCACGATCATCAGCGTCGGCCCCGACGGAAGTGTCACAGCCAGGCCGGACCGGTCAGCCGGGGGAGGTCGCGTCCCGGCACAACAGCCGCAGCGAGCCGTGGCCGGCGTAGCAGCGGCGGGCCTCGTCGATGGGGTCCCACAGCCGGCCGTCGGGGGTGCGCACCCAGTGCTCGCCGCCGGTCGCCCACCATTCGGCGCCGGTCTGACGGACGATCACCTCGCCGGCGTAGGCGCCGAGGCCGCGCAGCACGCTCTCGACGGCCGCGTACGGCGGTCCCTCACGCCGTATCTCCTCGATCATCCGGTCCACCCGCCACAGGCTCTGCGCCGAGTAGTCGAGCCGTACCCGCGCGCCCTCGCGCATGGTCGCCACCGCGTCCGCCGCCCACCGTACGGGCTTGACCGCGGCACTCGGCCTGGTCTCCTGCTGTGCTGCCCGGGACCGGTCGGTCGCGTGGGCTGTCACATGAGTCGTCACTTGGGCTGTCACATAGGGAACAGCGAGCCGGGGCGGGGTTCCGTCACCCGAATTCGAAACGTTTCTCCCGACGTTCGGCCAACCGTCGCAGGACCACCCCACCTCCGCCGCACGAGGGTCACAGGCTCCCCTCACGCCCCGGTTCGGCGACACTGCGCGCCCGGCGCGAGACCACCGCGCGCAGCACCCGGCGGCCCTCCACCGACACCTCCAGCGCCTGGCGCAGCCCCTGCGCGCCATGCCCCGCGAGGAGTTCCAGGACCGCGGCCTGGCGGCGCAGCTCGGCGGCGACGAGCGGCGGCAGGCCCGCCGTGTCGCCCGCGCGCCCGGCGTCGAGGCCGTCCGGGGCCGGGTCGCCGTCCGCGGCGGGGTCGAGCAGCCGGTGGACGCGCAGCGAGGCGACCGAGCAGGCGTCGGCCCAGGGCCGTACCGCTCCGGTGGTGCGCTCGGCCGGGGCCGACTCCAGCATGCGCCGGGTGAGCCGCGCGGCCTCGTCGTCGGCGGGGTCCGCGGGGCCGAGCGCGGTGCGGGCCAGGGCCAGGTCCGCGGACCAGTCGGAGCCGTCGGCGAGGCGGGCCCACAGGGGGCGCAGCAGCTCGTCGTCGCCGCCGAGCAGCGGCAGACACCGATCCAAACAAGCCAATCCGCCGGCGGCCAGTCCGCGTTCGTCGGCCTGTGCGATGAGTTCCACCAGGCTCATGAATGTCTCCCTCGCCAGGGCGCCGACCGGTACGGAGCCCGCACTTCCCCTTACTGCGTGCGACGGCGCGGGAGTGTCACAGCGGAGGTGTTTCAGCCAAAGGCGACAGCGGCGGGAGGTCAGCCGAACGCGGGGGCCGGCAGCTCACCCGAGAACACCTTGCGCTCCTGCATACGGGTCAGCCGGACGACCACCACGACGGCGAGGACGGCCGCCGCGATGTCGACCCCGTCGGAGAACAGCATCACCCGGGCGGCGTCGCGCAGTTCGGCCGCCGTCTCGGCGTTCCGGGACGTGGAGTAGGCGTACCGGCCCGCGAGGAGGCTGATGATCCACAGCGTCCACCAGGCGTTGACCGGCGTGTGCCCGGACCGCGCGCCCCAGGGAGCGCTGGCGTCCCAGCTGTCGGCGACGATCCGGCGCGGGAACCAGAGGTTGACGACCGGGCAGAACCACCCGCCGATCGCCCAGCCGCGCTTCATCCGCTGCCGGGAGGCGTCGAACACCTCGGCGTTCACCCGGACCCGCCACAGCCAGCACAGGTAGACGACCATCGTGGCGACCAGTGCGACCATCTGGGAGGCGCCGGCCACCGCGTAGAGCGCGTCCGCGCGGTCGGCCCGGTCGACGACACCGGCCCCACGGGCACCGCCGGCGATGTCGCCGGCGACGTCGAGTTCCAGCAGGTCCGCGGCACAGGCGAACAGGTCGGTGGCGATGACGAGCCCGAGCAGGACGGCGGTGGCCCGGCCGAGCGCGGCCGGCGAGCGCAGCCAGGCGCCGGGCGGCGCGGGATACGGCGGCGCGGGATACGGCGGCGTGGGCATGGGCGAGGTCATGACGGAGTTCCCCCGGGACGATGAGAGCCGGGCCGGCGCGTCGGCTCTCCCCGAGGCGAGGGGCGGCCACTGGTACGGACGCGCGCGTTCCGAGGACGCGCGCGGACACCGGAACATACGGCCGGACGCCGCCGTGCGTCCACTCGGTTACCGGCCCAGCCGGTCCGCCAGCTCACGGAAGCCGGCCCAGGACAGCGCGGGCGTGCGCGGGTCCCACAGCTTCTGCGCGGTGGCCCGCAGCGGCATCCGGATGCCGGCGGCGACCTGTGCCTCCGTCTGGGCGTTCGGGAAATCGGACCAGACCGCGAACGAGCCGCCGGGGATCTGCCCGTCGTAGCGTTCCGGCACGGCGGTCGTGCCGCGCAGCACCCGCGGGTTCCACTGCTCGTAGATCCGCTGTCCGGTCGGGTAGACGAAGGTCTGCGGCTGTCCGAGCACGTAGTAGAGGAACTCGTCGTTGTAGTTGAGCACCTTCCGCCCCGCGCTCAGGTACTCCACGGGCTGCCGGGCGCCGATCTCCTTGCCGGTCCAGTAGGCGACCCGGATGTCCGGGTCGGGCCGCACGGAGGTGTCGCGGTAGAAGCCGTCGTTCCACGCGCGGACGGTCCGGTCGTGGGCGCGGACGGTGGCCGCGCGGTCGTTCAGCCAGCCGGTGGCGAGGTCGGCGACGGTCGCGCCGGGGCCGAAGGCCTGTCGGGCGGCGGCGGCCAGCTGCGGGAACGAGGCCTGCGGGTCCCTGACGGTCAGCGCCTGGTACTCGTCCCCGCCCAGATGCCACTGGTCGCCGGTGAAGAGCCCGGCATACTCCTCGAGCAGATCGTCGACGATCCGCGCGGAGGCGTCCTCGGAGATGTCGACGGCGCCCCGCGTCGGCGCCCCGCTCGCGTTGCGCAGCTGGAGGTCCGGGTGGGCGGCGATGACGGCGCCCAGGTGCCCCGGTGAGTCGATCTCCGGTACGACGGTGATGTGCCGGCTGTCCGCCAGCGCCACGATCTTCCTGACCTGCGCCTTGGTCAGACGGTCCCTGGAGACGATCTCCGGGTGGCTGCCGGACTCGATCCGGAAGGCCTGGTCGTCGGAGAAGTGCAGGCCCAGCTCGTTGAACTTCAGGTCCCCCAGCTCGCGTATCCGGTCCTCGATCCAGGTCTCGCTGTACGGCTTGCGCGCGATGTCCAGCATGAACCCGCGCACCGGCTTGGCGGGCTCGTCCCGTACGACGCCCTCGGGTGCCGTACCGCCGCCGTGGACCTCCTGCTTCAGGGTGCGGGTGCCGTAGAACACGCCGGCCTCGCCGGGCCCGCTGATGTCGACCCGCCCGCCCCGGACGGTCATGGTGTACGACTCCTGGTTCCCGTCCCCGCCGCCGAGCGCGAGCCGCACGTCGCCCGCCCGCACGTCGTCCTTCTCCCCCGCGTAGCGCAGCCCCAGCTCCCGGGCTGTGAGCCGCCCCTCGTCGGCCAGCTCGGGGTCGCTCACCACCACCCGCCCGCCCGGCCGCGGTGTCCAGCCGGGCCCGCGCGCCGGGGTGTGGGAGCGCACCGTGGGTATCGTGCGCGGCGCCTGCGACAGCGGATAGGACCGGCTCGGGCTGGGACTCGCGGACGGTGTGCCCGGATCGCCGGAGTCGGCCACCCGGCCGGACGACGACTGACGCGCGCTGCCCTGCGGCGTTCCGCCGTCCCCGTCCGACGAGGCCCACACGCAGACGCCCGTGCCGAGCGCGAGGGTCCCGACGACCGCGGCGGCCACCACCGCCCGCTTCCGTATCACCTGCCGCGCCGGGCCCCGGCGCCTGTGCCTGTGCTGGATCACCCTGCCAACGTACGACCGATCTCCCCGTCAGCTGTCACCCGGGCGTTTCGAAACTCTCCCGTCCGGGTGAATTTCAGGCATCCCTCGGACACAGCGTGACCACTCTCGATAACCTGACGTCACACTTTTCACAGCATCCCCTGCCACACCACTGTGACGCGAGGACCCACGCTGCCCGCCCACCGCCTGCCGTATCTCCCCACACCCCTCGACGCCTTCAACACCGCGCCCGCGGACGAGGCCCGCACCCTCCTCCTGCACTGCGTGCACAGCCTGCGCTGGTCGCACCGGATCGCCGACCACCGCCCCTACCCCGACCTGGACGCCCTGCTGGCGGCGGCGGACGAGGCGGCGTACGACCTCTCCCCCGGCGATCTGGCCGAGGCCCTGGCCGGCGAGTCCCTCCCCGAGCTTCCCGAGGACACCTACTCGGCGGCCCACATGGCCCTGAGCGCCGCGCACGCCGCGTACGAGGCCCGATTCGGACACGCGTTCGTCATCTACCTGGGCGACGTCGCCCCCGACGAGGTCATCGACCACATCCTCGAAGCGATCCGGTCACGATTGGCAAACGATCCCGAGGAGGAACGGGTGGTGGCGGCGGACGAGCTCCGGCGCCTCGCACGGGGACGGCTGCTGACCCTGCTCAGTAGCGCAGGGCTGTGTTCGATTTGTGGCTACCGCCACATGGGCGCGACCAGCCCAAACACACCCGCACCGGGCAAATGACAGTCGAACCCGCCCCGGTGACCGCACCCGCTAGCCCAACCGCGTGCCACTTTGATCACACCGGTAGGCCCCCCGTAAGCACCACGGCGGCACGTGGATACCATGCAGAGGGCCGGTGGACCGTACCCGGCCGGGCCCGACCGACAGTGAAGCCGGCGCGGCCCTAGTCCCCGCTCCCGGAGGGTTCTTCCGTGCCGGCTGGAACGCTGTACCGCGGCCGGGAAGGAATGTGGTCCTGGGTGGCTCACCGAGTCACCGGCGTCCTCATTTTCTTCTTCCTGTTCGTTCACGTGCTGGACACCGCTCTCGTGCGTGTCTCCCCCGAGGACTACGACAAGGTCGTAGCCACGTACAAGACGCCGATCGTCGCGCTGCTGGAGTACGGCCTCGTCGCCGCCATCCTCTTCCACGCGCTCAACGGCCTGCGCGTCATCGCCGTCGACTTCTGGTCGAAGGGCCCGCGCTACCAGAAGCAGATGTTCTGGACCGTGATGGGTGTCTGGATCGTGCTGATGCTCGGGGCGATCTACCCGGTCCTCGGCCACGCCTACCGTGTCCTGTTTGGGAGCTGACGCCGATGTCCACGACTGAAACCGCGGCCTCCGGAGTCGGCCCCGTCGAGGGCGCTCCCGTCTACACCGTCGACAACCCGGCCCCGCTGATCGAGGCACCGCGCAAGCGCACCAAGAAGTCCCCGAAGTCGACCCGGGGCAACTTCGAGCTGGCGGCCTGGCTCTTCATGCGCCTGTCCGGCATCGTGCTGGTCGTCCTCGTCCTCGGCCACCTGCTGATCCAGCTCGTGCTGGACGGCGGCGTCTCCAAGATCGGCTTCGCCTTCGTGGCCGGCCGCTGGGCGTCCCCGTTCTGGCAGGTCTGGGACCTGCTGATGCTGTGGCTCGCGATGCTGCACGGCGCCAACGGCCTGCGCACGATCATCAACGACTACGCGGAGCGCCCGAACAGCCGGCTGTGGCTGAAGGGCCTGCTCTACACCGCCACGGTGTTCACCATCCTGCTGGGCACGCTGGTGATCTTCACCTTCGACCCGAACATCCGCTAGGCACGGGGCTGCGAGAATCATGAAGATCCACAAGTACGACACCGTCATCGTCGGCGCCGGTGGCGCGGGCATGCGCGCCGCCATCGAGGCGACGAAGCGCAGCCGCACCGCGGTCCTGACCAAGCTCTACCCCACCCGCTCCCACACGGGCGCCGCGCAGGGCGGCATGGCCGCCGCGCTGGCCAACGTGGAGGAGGACAACTGGGAGTGGCACACCTTCGACACGGTCAAGGGCGGTGACTACCTGGTCGACCAGGACGCCGCCGAGATCCTGGCGAAGGAGGCCATCGACGCCGTCCTCGACCTGGAGAAGATGGGCCTGCCGTTCAACCGGACGCCGAACGGCACCATCGACCAGCGCCGCTTCGGCGGTCACAGCCGCAACCACGGCGAGGCCCCGGTCCGCCGGTCCTGCTACGCCGCGGACCGCACCGGCCACATGATCCTCCAGACGCTGTACCAGAACTGCGTCAAGGAGGGCGTGGAGTTCTTCAACGAGTTCTACGTCCTGGACCAGCTGATCACCGAGGTCGACGGTGTCAAGCGCTCCGCCGGTGTCGTCGCCTACGAGCTGGCGACCGGCGAGATCCACATCTTCCAGGCGAAGGCCGTCATCTACGCCTCCGGCGGCTGCGGCAAGTTCTTCAAGGTGACGTCGAACGCCCACACGCTGACCGGTGACGGTCAGGCGGCGGTCTACCGGCGCGGTCTGCCCCTGGAGGACATGGAGTTCTTCCAGTTCCACCCGACCGGCATCTGGCGCATGGGCATCCTGCTCACCGAGGGCGCCCGCGGTGAGGGCGGCATCCTGCGCAACAAGGACGGCGAGCGCTTCATGGAGAAGTACGCTCCCGTCATGAAGGACCTGGCGTCCCGTGACGTCGTGTCCCGCTCCATCTACACGGAGATCCGTGAGGGCCGTGGCTGTGGTCCCGAGGGCGACCACGTCTACCTGGACCTGACCCACCTGCCGCCGGAGCAGCTGGACGCCAAGCTCCCGGACATCACCGAGTTCGCGCGGACCTACCTCGGCATCGAGCCGTACACGGACCCGATCCCGATCCAGCCGACCGCGCACTACGCGATGGGCGGCATCCCGACGAACGTCGAGGGTGAGGTCCTGGCGGACAACACCACGGTCGTCCCGGGTCTGTACGCGGCCGGCGAGGTCGCCTGCGTGTCCGTGCACGGCGCCAACCGGCTCGGCACCAACTCGCTGCTGGACATCAACGTCTTCGGCCGCCGCGCGGGCATCGCCGCCGCCGAGTACTCGGCGAAGGCCGACTACGTCGAGCTGCCGGACGCCCCGGAGTCCTTCGTGGTCGAGCAGATCGAGCGGCTGCGCACCTCCACCGGCAACGAGCGGGTGGCGACGCTCCGTCGCGAGCTGCAGGAGACCATGGACGCCAACGTCATGGTGTTCCGCACCGAGCAGACGATCAAGACGGCGGTCGAGAAGATCGCCGAGCTCAAGGAGCGCTACAAGAACGTGGCGATCCAGGACAAGGGCAAGCGTTTCAACACGGACCTGCTGGAGGCGATCGAGCTGGGCAACCTGCTCGACCTGGCCGAGGTCATGGCGGTGTCGGCCCTCGCCCGCAAGGAGTCCCGCGGCGGTCACTACCGCGAGGACTACCCGAACCGCGACGACGTCAACTTCATGCGCCACACCATGGCGTACCGCGAGGTGGGCGCCGACGGCTCGGAAACCGTCCGTCTCGACTACAAGCCGGTCGTCCAGACCCGCTACCAGCCGATGGAGCGTAAGTACTGATGGCTACCCCTGTTCTGGACAAGGCGGACGCGGCCGGCCAGCCCGAGCCCGGCTTCGCCGACTCCCCCTACATCACGGTCACCTTCCGCATCCGCCGGTTCAACCCGGAGGTCGCGGCGGAGGCCACCTGGGAAGACTTCCAGCTGGAGATCGACCCCAAGGAGCGGGTCCTCGACGGCCTCCACAAGATCAAGTGGGACCTCGACGGCACCCTCACCTTCCGCCGCTCGTGCGCGCACGGCATCTGCGGCTCGGACGCGATGCGGATCAACGGCAAGAACCGCCTTGCCTGCAAGACGCTGATCAAGGACATCAACCCCGAGAAGCCGATCACGGTCGAGCCCATCAAGGGCCTGACGGTCCTGAAGGACCTGGTCGTGGACATGGAGCCGTTCTTCCAGGCGTACCGGGACGTCATGCCGTTCCTGGTCGTCAAGGAGACGAACGAGCCCACCCGGGAGCGCTACCAGTCCCCGGAGGACCGCGAGCGCTTCGACGACACGACGAAGTGCATCCTGTGCGCGGCCTGCACCTCCTCCTGCCCGGTGTTCTGGAACGACGGCCAGTACTTCGGTCCGGCCGCGATCGTGAACGCCCACCGCTTCATCTTCGACAGCCGGGACGAGGCGGGCGAGCAGCGCCTGGAGATCCTCAACGACCGTGACGGCGTGTGGCGTTGCCGCACGACCTTCAACTGCACGGACGCCTGCCCGCGCGGCATCGAGGTCACGAAGGCGATCCAGGAAGTGAAGCGCGCGCTGATCACGCGCCGCTACTGATCCACGGACGCGCCCGCATCACCAGGGCCCCGCCCCCGCACCGGGGGCGGGGCCCTTGTCAGCCCTGGAACACCTGCGCCACGGCCAGCCCTTGTCCGGCGGCGAACCGGTAGAGGCCGCGCAGGTCCTCCGTTGCGTCCCGCAGGCCGTCCTCGTAACCGTCGGGGATGCCGCCGCCCCGGAACATCGGCGACAGCACCGCCGGCGCCGCCCGCATGACCTCGTCCAGGCCGGTCCCGGAAAGAGCTGCGTCCACCCGGGCCGCCTCGTCCGGCGACAGGGACAGGCGCACCGTTCCGACACCGTCGTCACCCGGCGGACTTCCACCCGAGACCATCGGTTCCGCCGGGTCTCCGACGCCCGCGCGCTCCAGCGACCGCCGCAGGACGTCTCCGTCCTCCCCCAGGTCGCACACGGGAACCGAGGGGGTCGTCCGCGGACCGCTCCGCGAGGTCGTGGAACCGTGAGACGACCGCGTCGAAGACCTTCCGGCCGAGGGGGGCAGGCGATCAGTGTCGTACAACTGTCCCCGGACGTCGTGGGTCTTGTGTGTGCACGCGATCAAGGAGAGACATGCGCACGCAGAGAAAGCTCGCCGTGGCGACGGCCACGGCGCTCTCGCTCACCGGTGGACTGCTGGCCTTCACGGCCGGGACGGCCGCCGCGGTGACGCCCGCCAAGTACGCCGACGACTTCAACGGCGACGGGTACCGGGACTACGCGTCCGGCTGGGGTGGCGAGGTCACGGTCACCTACGGCACGGCGACCGGGCCGGGGCCGAAGACGGTCACGTTCACGCAGGACAGCCCCAACATCCCGGGCAAGGCCGGTGATGCCGGCGGGTACGCCGACACGTTCGGCGACCAGGTGGCGAACGCCGACCTCAACCGTGACGGGTACGCCGACCTCGCCGTCGCCGACCCCAGCGAGAAGGTCGGTACGAAGGCCGGGGCGGGCGCGGTCACCATCCTGTGGGGCGCCAAGGCGGGCCTCGGGGCGAAGGCCACGCGCATCCCGGCCAAGTCGACGACCGCGTTCGGCGCGGCCCTGGCCTCCGGTGACTTCAACGGCGACGGCAAGCCCGACCTGGCCGTCGCCGACGTCACGGGCACCCTCTTCGTCTACCGGGGCGGCTTCTCCCAGTCCGGTACGACGGGCAGCGTCACCAAGCTGGAGGTCAGCCCCAGCGGCGCCGAGGTGCTGGAGCCGTCCGCGATCGTCGCCGGCAAGGTGAACAAGGACAAGGCCACCGACCTGTACGTGCTCGGCCAGGGCTACAAGAACGGCCGGGTGACGCAGGCCGCCTGGTTCGTGCAGGGCGGCTCCACCATCAAGCGCGGGAAGTACACGACGTACAACGCCACTCAGGCGGACTACGGCGCGACCGGCGTGATCGCCGACTTCGACAAGAACGGCTACGGCGACCTGGCCGTCAGCGACAAGCCGTACAACAAGGGCGCGGGCTCCGTGCTGGTGCTGCGCGGCGGCGCGAGCGGCCCGGGCACCTCCTACCGGCTGTCCCAGTCCACCGCCGGCGTGGCGACCGCCGCCACCAAGAACGACCGCTTCGGTTACGCCCTCTCCGCCGGCGACACCGACCGCGACGGCTACCCGGACCTCGCGGTGGGCGTGCCGGAGGAGGAGGTCGGCCAGGTCGCGAACGCGGGCGGCGTGCACGTCCTGCGGGGCGGCAGGAGCGGCCTGACCGGCGCCGGATCGCAGTGGTTCACCCGGGCCACGGCGGGCGTGCCGGGCAGCCCCACCGACTCCGAGGTGCTCGGCCTGTTCGTCCGGCTGCGGGACTTCGACCGGGACGGCGACGCGGACCTGCTGGTCTCGGGTGACCTCTACCGCAAGGGCCTGCTGCTGCGCGGGTCCGCGAAGGGCATCACGACCAGTGGCGCGTCGGAGTCCGACCTGGACCCGGGCTTCCCGCAGTGAGCCACTGACGGGTCCACCTGAGGAGCCCCACCGAAAGTCCGCTCCGGTGGGGCTCCTCGCTTCCCGGGAACAAGGCTCCTAATGTGACGACATGTCAGACGATGAGTCGTACGAACTGCTCGGTTTCGACAACGTGCTGCTCCCCGTCGGCGACCTCGGCGAGGCCGTCGCCTTCTACGAGCGGGCCGGCTTCGCCGTGGGCTTCCGGTTCGACGAGGGCGGGATCGCACAGCTGAAGGTCGGCGGGGAGACGCCCGGCATCCTGCTGCGCGCCGAGGAGGAGCTGCGGCACCGGACGCCGCCCTGGCCCTCGCCGCGTGTCTGGCTGGAGGTGCCGGACGCGCGGGTGGCGGCGCGGGAGCTGGCCGCCGCCGGCATCCAACCCCTGGACGAGGTCTTCCCGGTGGCCACCGGCTGGACGGTGGAGATCGCCGACCCCTGGGGGAACGTCCTCGGCTTCACGGACTACACCAAGCGCCCGGCACTGGGCCGCAGAGCCTGAGACACCGGCCACCACCCCTTCGGTTGAACGTGTTCAAAAACAGGTCTACAGTCATGCCTGTCAGCGTTTTGAACGCGTTCAAGAAGGGGTGGGGCATGGACCGCACCGTCATCGCCTACGTCATCTACCTGGTCGTCAGCATCGCGCTGACCGTCTGGGTGGCCCGCACGCTCAGCCGCAACGGCCGGATCTTCCTGGCCGACGTCCTGCGCGGCAACGAGAAGCTCGCGGACGCCGTCAACCACCTCCTGGTGGTCGGCTTCTACCTGGTCAACCTCGGCTTCGTGGCGCTGTACCTGGGGGACGACGAGACGATCGAGGACACCCGCGGCATCTTCGAGGCCCTGTCGACCAAGCTGGGCGTGGTCCTGCTGGTGCTCGGCGTGATGCACCTGGGCAACGTGTACGTGCTCAACAGGATCCGCCGGCGCGGGGTCATGGAGCGGGAGCAGCTGCCCCCGGTCACCCCGCAGGAGTGGATCGCCCCGACGGCCGGGGCGTGACGGCCGTGACCGGCACGACCGCCGTGACCGGGACGGAGGGCCGGGGTGCCGCGGGCGCCCCGGTCCGGGGGCTGACCGTCCTGTACGACGCCGAATGCGCCCTGTGCGCCCATCTGCGCGACTGGCTGGCCCGCCAGCCCCAGCTGGTCCCGCTGGAACTTCTGCCTGCCGGCTCGGCCGAGGCCCGCAGCCGCTTCCCGGGGCTCGACCACGCCGCCTCCCTCGACGAGGTCACCGTCGTCGGTGACTCCGGACAGGTCTACCGGGGCTCGCGCGCCTGGATCGTCGTCCTGTGGGCGCTGCGCGAACACCGCCCGCTCGCGCACAGGCTGGCCGGGCCGGCCGGCGCCAAGCTGGCCCGGGGCGCGGTGCTCGCGGCCGCGAAGTGGCGGGAGACGCACGGGCGGGGGGCGCAGTGGGGCGGCCACGTGTACCGGCGGGCGGACGGCTGGTCGTACCACCCGCGCACGGGCTGGGCCTACTCCCCGCCGTCCTGCTCCGGGGCGGCCCCCGCCACTCGTTAGGCTCCTACCGTGCCCGCGAAGAACGACGGCCCCGAAGCGGCCGGCCCCCACAGCAGCAAGTCCGAGCAGACCCGTGCGCTGATCCTGGAGACCGCGATGCGGTTGTTCCAGGAGCGCGGGTACGACAAGACGACGATGCGGGCCATCGCCAAGGAGGCCGGGGTCTCCGTCGGCAACGCCTACTACTACTTCGAGGGCAAGGAACACCTGATCCAGGGCTTCTACGACCGGATCGCCGCCGAGCACCAGGCGGCGGTCCGGGAGGTCCTGGACCGGGAGACCGACCTGGAGGCGCGGCTCGCGGGCGTACTGACCGCGTGGCTGGACATCGCCCGGCCGTACCACGAGTTCGCCGTCCAGTTCTTCAAGAACGCCGCCGACCCCGACAGCCCGCTCAGCCCCTTCTCGCCGGAGAGCGAGCACGCGCGCGAGCAGGCCATCAGCGTGCACCGGGAGGTGCTGGCCGGCTCGAAGTCCAAGGTGGCCCCCGAGCTGCGGGACGTGCTCCCGGAGCTGATGTGGCTCGCCCAGATGGGCCTGGTCCTGTACTGGATCTTCGACCGCACGGAGGGGCGGGAGCGCAGCTACCGGCTGGCGCGGCGGGGGGCCCGCCTGACCGCCCGCGGTGTCTCCCTGGCCCGCTTCCGGGTCCTGCGGCCCCTGGTCCTGGAGGTCCACGAGCTGTTCACGGACTTCCTGCCGGGGATGACGAAGGTGCTGCCGGACCCGGGGCGGGGGGGCCGGGACGGCGAGTGATCACTTTCGGGTGAACGCGCGGGAACAGGACGCCCGGGGTTCCGGCTGCCTACGATGATGCTCTCGGCACCAGCCCCTAGGAGGCACGCGATGTCCGCTGCATCCGTCGAGCAGCCCTTCGACGCCGACGAGCCGTTCTCCCTCACGGCCATCGCCGACGAGATCATGGAGCGCCATCCGGGCTACCGCGTCGAGATCATCGGAGGCCATCTCCTCGTGACCCCTTCACCGGATGCCCCCCACGCCCGCGTTCTGACCGATCTCATGATTCCCTTCCTCGCCGCCGGACTGCACGGCGCGGAGACCGAGGTGCTCCAGAGCGTCGCGATCAAGCTTCCCACCGGCGCCGAGGACTACTGCATCCCCGACCTGGTCGTCGTGGACGCCGACATCGACGACCACTTCATCGAGAACAACGCCTACGACCCGGTCTGCTTCCGCCTGGTCCTGGAGGTCACCTCCGGCAACTGGCGGGACGACCTGAAGACCAAGGTCGGCGCGTACGCCGAGGCCAAGGTGCCCGTCTACCTCGTGGTCGACCGCAAGCACCAGCGCCTCCACGTCCTCACGGAGCCCGCCGGGAACGAGTACACGAACCACCGTGTCCACGCCCCCGGCGAGACGGTGACGCTGCCCGACTCGATCGGCGCCGAGGTCGCGCTCGACGTGGAGCAGATCATCAAGGCCGGGCAGAAGAAGGCCGACTGATCAGATCCAGGTCAGGCGCCACAGGCGGAACACGCCCGTGCCGTCCGACAAGTACTGGCCGCCGCCCACGTCCTCGGTGCTGACCACGTACTCCTTGCGCTGCCAGAGCGGGATCAGCGGGACGTCCTCGGCCACGTCCGTCTGGATGTCCTTGAAGTCCTTCGCGGCCCGGGTGCGGTCGGCGAACTGCCGGCTGTCCAGGATGAGATGGTCGACCAGCTTGTTGCTGTACCCGGTGCTCATGGTGGAGCCGGTGCCGACGAGCGGTCCGCCGAAGGTGTCCGGGTCGGGGTAGTCGGCGACCCAGCCGACCGCCCAGGCGTCCATCTTCCCGGCGGCCCAGCGCTTCTGGAAGTCGGTCCACTCGTAGCCCTTGACGTCCACCTTGAACAGGCCGCCCGCCTCCAGCTGCTTCTTCAGCTCCGCGGACTCCTCCGCGCCCGCGCCCCGGCCGACGCCGTAGCCGAGGGTGAAGCGGACCGGCAGGCTCACCCCGGCCTCGGTGAGCAGCCGGCGCGCCTTCTCGGTGCTCTGGGTCGGGTAGGAGTCGAAGAACGAGGTGGTGTGCCCGGTGATGCCCGTCGGAATCAGCGAGTACAGCGGGTCGACCGTGCCCTCGTACACCGTCGTGGCCAGCTGCTCACGGTTGACCAGCCAGGCCATCGCCCGGCGCACCCGCACGTCGTGCAGCGGGGAACCGGAGCGGGTGTTGAGGTACAGGTTGCGGGTCTCGGCGCTGTCGGACTCGGTGACCCGCTGCCCGGGGTCGCTCGGGTTCAGCTGGGAGAGCATGCCCGGCGGCAGGGTCCGGGTGGCGACGTCGACCTTCCGGCCCTTCCAGGCCCGGTCCAGCTTCGCGGAGTCGGCGTAGTACCGCAGCTCGACCGGGCGGCCGACGCCGCTCAGATAGCCCTTGTAGTGCTCGTTCGGCGCGAGGTCGGCCTTCTGGTCCTTGGCGTACGCCGTCAGCGTGTACGGTCCGGTGCCGTCGACGGCGGTGCCCGTGCGCAGGGCGTCGGCGGGGTACTTGTCCTTGTCCACGATCGAGCCGGCGCCGGTGGCGACCTTCAGCGGGAAGGTGGCGTCCGCGGACGAGAGGTGGAAGGTGACGGTGTGCGCGTCGTCGGCGGTCACCGAGGCGAGCGTGTCGAACAGGGACGCCGGACCGACATCGGAGTTGATCTTCTTGACGCGCTCGAAGGAGTGCTTCACGTCCTCGGCCGTCATGGCGCGCCCGCTCGGGAAGGTGATCCCGGAGCGCAGGGTGCACCGGTACGTCCTGAGGCCGCTGCCCTCGAACGCACAGCTCTGCGCGGCGTCCGGGACCGGCTCGACCCCGCCCGGCTCGAAGGTCAGCAGCGTCTGGAACACATTGCTGAACAGCGCCCAGGACCCGGCGTCGTAGGCGCCGGCCGGGTCGAGTGCGGTGACCGCGTCCGTCGTACCGACGGTGATGGTCTTGTTCTTGTCCTCCGACGACGGCAGCAGCTGCCAGCCGCCGATCCCCACGACGGCCAGCACGAGCAGCGTCACGAGAATCCGCATGCGAACAGATCGCATGGTGGTGCCCTCCCCAGGCCCGTCAGGGCCCTACCCCTGGCCCAGCACGAATCGGCCACTCCCCTAAGTGGCGCGGCTCACCTAATCACACCGGTTTCACTGCGGGGAAGGGCTTTCTGACCCAGTTGTGAAAGAACTTACCGAGGCGTTGTTTTCCGCCGGGTTTCACAGCTCGTCCACAGGCGTGGGAGCGGTTCCGGTCAAGCGGGTGACGGCTCGCGCACGCGTGGCGGCTCACGCGCGCGTGGCGGCCAGTTCGATCACCGTCACGTCCGACGGCGCCCCCACGCGGGTGGGCGGCCCCCAGGCACCCGCGCCCCTGCTGACGTACAACTGCGTGTCGCCGTAGCGGTCGAGACCGGCGACCGTGGGATTGGCCGCGGCGGCGAGGAGGCTGCCGGGCCAGAGCTGGCCGCCGTGGGTGTGGCCGGAGAGCTGGAGGTCGACGCCGTGGCGGACGGCCTCGTGGATCTGCACCGGCTGGTGGGCGAGCAGCACGCACGCGCGTACCGGGTCCCGGTCGCCGAGCGCCCTGGCGAAGTCCGGGCCCTGGCCCTCGCTCTCGCCCTGGACGTCGTTGACGCCGGCCAGGTCGAAGTACGGCAGCTCGGTGCGGGCGTTCTGGAGCGGGTGCAGGCCGAGGTCGCGGACCTCTCCGATCCACTGCTCGGCGCCGGAGAAGTACTCGTGGTTGCCCGTGACGAAGTACGCGCCGTGGCGGGCGCCGAGCTGCGCGAGGGGGGCGGCGGCCGGACCGAGGTCCTTGACGCTGCCGTCGACCAGGTCGCCGACGACCGCGATCAGGTCCGGCTGGGTGGCGTTGACCGTGTCGACGACTCGCTGTGCGAAGCCCCGGCCGAGGACGGGGCCGAGGTGGATGTCGCTGACGACGGCTATGCGGAAGCCGTGTGCTGCTCGCGGGAGTTTGGTCAGCGGGACGGTGACGTGTTTGACCCGGGGGCCCTTCAGGACTCCGTAGGTGCCGTGGCCCACTGTCGCCACGGCGGCGGTTGTGGCGGCGCCGGCGAGGAGGCGGGCGACGACGAGGCGCCGGGTGGGCTCTTGGACGCCAGGTGCCGGTTCCGGTACCGGTGCCTGTGCCCGTGCCGGTGGTGCCGGGGCCGGTGCCTCAGTGACCGCCCCAGGGGGCTCCGCCCCCTGGACCCCCGGCCCCTGCCCACCCACCACCCGACTCGGTCGGCCGAGAGGTGAAGCCGCGGGGTCCGGGCTCGGGCGGCCGGAAGGTGAGACCGCAGGGTCCGGGCCAGGGCGGTCGGGAGCTGAAGCGACCGGGTCCTGGGTCGGTCGGCCGAGAGGTGAAGCCACGGCGTCCGGGCTCGGGCGGCCGGAAGGTGAGACCGCAGGGTCCGGGCTCGGGCGGCCGAGAGGTGAAGCCGCGGGGTCCGGGCTCGGGCGGCCGGAAGGTGAGGCCGCGGCTTCCCGGGGCGGGCGGTCGACGGGTGGGGGCGGGAGGCGTCGGCTCAGGCGGTTGAGAAGTGGGCGTACGGCCTCGGCCGCCAGTACCCCCAGCAGCAGGTACAGCGCCAGGGCCAGCCACAGGAAGCCCGGCCAGGCCAGGGTGCGCTGGAGCCAGAAGGGGGCGCCCGCGCGTTCCGCGACCAGGGCTCCGACCGTCAGGGCCGGGCCGGTGACGAACAGTGCGGTGCCGGTGCGGCGGGCCGGGCCCGGGCCGCGTGTGGTGTCGCGGACCAGGCGCCGCCACACGTACCGGTGCAGGCCCGCCACGACGGCCAGGACGGCCAGGGCGACGAGCGCGAAGACGATGACCACCCCGGCCGGTCCCCCGCTATGAGTTCCGGCGCAGTGCGCGCAGACCGCGCAACCCGATGACCCCGATGACCGTCCCCAATACGAAGGAGACGACCGCCAGCAGCAGATGCACCCAGAAGTACGCGGTCGGGTGACCGTCGTCGAAGGCGAGCCCGCTGCTGTCCTTGACCAGGTTCTTGACGAAAGTGACCCAGATGACCCAGGACCACACCCCGAACGCGAGCAGGAACCAGGAGACCGGGCGGCTGAGCTTCATGAGTCCAGTATCGCCGTCCCGTGTCCGGTTCCGTGTCGGGGGTGCGGCGGGACGCGGGACTTCGCGGTCGGGTGCCGGTACGTTCTCGGTCGTGCCCGCACCGAACACGACCGTCAGGCGATCCCTGCTGGTCACCTCCGCCACCCTGCTGTCCCTGTCCGTCACCGCACCCGCCGCCCTCGCCGCGCCGACCCCCTCGACGAGCCCGACGGCCACGCCCCCGGCCCGGATGTCCACCGTGGGCGGCGCCCGGCTCGGCATGCCGGGCACGCAGGTCAACCTCGCCCCGGGTGTGCCGGTCCTGCCCAAGGACCTCACCGCCCGTTCCTGGATCGTCTCCGACGCCGAGTCCGGGGAGGTCCTCGCCGCGCACAACGCGCACTGGCCGCTGCCCCCGGCGAGCACGCTGAAGATGCTGTTCGCGGACACCGTGCTGCCCCGGTTCCCCAAGGGCACCCAGCACAAGGTGGCGCCGTCGGACCTCAAGGGCGTGGGCGTCGGTTCCAGCGTGGTCGGGATAAAGGAGGGCGCCACCTACTCCGTCCACGACCTGTGGCTCGGGGTCTTCCTGCGCTCGGGCAACGACGCCGTGCACGTGCTGTCCCAGATGAACGGCGGCATCAAGCAGACCGTCCAGGACATGCAGGACCACGCCGAGGAACTCCAGGCCCTGGACACGCACGTGGTCTCGCCGGACGGCTACGACGCTCCGGAGCAGGTGTCGTCGGCGTACGACCTGACGCTGTTCGCCCGCTCCGGGCTGCAGAAGAAGGACTTCCGCGACTACTGCTCGACGGTGAGCGCGAAGTTCGGCTCCGCCGAGATCCGGAACACCAACCGGCTGCTGAGCGGCGATACCGACGTCCCCGTCTACCAGGGCATCGCGGGCGTGAAGAACGGCAACACCACGCACGCGGGCGCCACCTTCACCGGGGTCGCCGAGCGGAACGGCAAGGTGCTGCTGGTCACGGTGATGAACCCGGAGAAGCGCGAGCACAACGAGGTCTACAAGGAGACGGCGAAGCTGTTCGACTGGGGCTTCCAGGCCGTCGGCAAGGTCAACGCGGTGGGCGAGCTGGTGCCGCCGAAGAGCGCCGCGTCAGCCACCCCGCAGCCCGGCCCCGGCACGTCCGCCGCGCAGGACCCGGAGCAGGGGTCGGGGCGGGCGGGCGGGACCGGTGGGCCGGGGTCGAAGCCCGTGGCGAGTGCCACCGCCGCGTCCGGCTCCAGCGGGGTCGGGATCGCCCTGGCCGTCGTGGGCGGGCTGCTGGTGCTGTTCGGGGGCGGGGCGTTCCTGGTCAACCGCCGGTGGCCGCTGCCGGATCTGATGCGCCGTCGGACGCGTCCCTGAGGTCCGCCTCCTTGCTGGGTGTCGCCGTCCAGGAGGCGCAGAACAGGACCAGTTTGGCGGTGAAGTTGATCCACAACAGCAGTGCCACGGGGACACCGAACGCGCCGTACACGCTCTTCGCGGCGATCCCCTGGATGTAGCCGCTGAGGAGCAGCTTCAGCAGTTCGAAGCCGATCGCGCCGAGCAGCGCGGCGACCAGCAGGCGGCGGCGTGGCGGTTCGACCCCGGGCAGCAGGGTCAGGACGTAGAGCAGGACGAGGAAGTCGGCGAGCACGGCGACGGCGAACGCGGTGATCCGCAGCAGGACGCTGCCCCAGCTGTGCTCGTCCAGGCCGATCTGCCGGGAGACCAGGCCGACGGCGGCCGAGGCGAGGGTGGACGCGGCGAGGGTGACCAGCAGGGCGCCGCCGAAGCCGAGCAGGATGCCGGTGTCCTTGGCCGTGGTGACGACCGGGTTCTCGTCGCGGTCCGGCAGCTCCCACACCGCGCGCAGGCAGTCCCGGACCTGGCCGACCCAGCCGATGCCCGTGAACAGCAGGGCCGCGCCCGCGATGACGCCGACCGTGCCCGCGTTCTGCACCAGGGAGGTAAGGTCGAGCTGGTCGGCCAGGCCCGGGAACTGGTCGGCTATCCGGTGCTCCACGGTCTTCTGGCGGGCCGGGCTGAGCGTGGCGGCGGTGATCGCGGCGGCCACGGTCAGCAGCGGGAACAGCGCCACGAAGCTGACGAACGTCATGGCGGCGGCGAGCCGGGCCCACTTCACCCGGTCCAGCCGCTCGTAGCACCGCCACGCGTGCGTGAGCATCAGCCGGGTGACGATCGGCCCGATGCCGGGGAGCCTCTTCAGCCAGTCCATGATCCGACTGTGCCCGCTGCGCATGCGCGTCAACACCGCGTTTCTTCAGCAGAACGGTCATATGCGGGCGATACGGTCAGCTGTCATGAAGGACGCCACCGATCTGCCCCAGTCCCTGCTCGTCCTCGGCGGCACGTCCGAGATCGCGCTGGCCACCGCGCGCCGGCTGATCGCCCGCCGCACCCGCACGGTGTGGCTGGCGGGCCGCCCCTCCCTGGCGCTGGAGAGCGCCGCCGGGAGCCTGCGCGCGCTCGGCGCGGACGTGCACACCGTCGCCTTCGACGCGCTGGACCCCGAGTCCCACGAGGCCGTCCTCGGCAAGGTGTTCGCCGACGGGCCCGTCGACATGGTGCTGCTCGCCTTCGGCATCCTCGGCGACCAGGCGCACGACGAGCGCGACCCGGTGCGGGCCGTGCGGGTCGCCCAGACCAACTACACCGGGGCCGTCTCGGCCGGCCTGGTCGCCGGGCGCGCTCTGCAGACCCAGGGCCACGGGTCCCTCGTCGTGCTGTCCTCCGCCGCCGCCGAACGCGCCCGCCGGGCCGACTTCATCTACGGCTCCAGCAAGGCCGGCCTCGACGTCTTCGCCCAGGGCCTGGGCGACGCCCTGCACGGCACCGGCGTCCACGTCATGGTCGTACGCCCCGGGTCCGTCCGGACGGGACAGGCGGCCGGCCGGGTGCGGACACCGCTCGCCGGCACGCCGGAGGCGGTCGCCACGGCGATCGAACTGGGCCTGCGCCGCCGCTCGGAGACGGTGTGGGTGCCGGGTGTGCTCCGTCTGCTGCTGGCGGTCCTGCGGCATGCGCCCCGGGTGGTGTACCGCTGGCTGATGGCCTAACGGCTGGCGATCGTGCCCCGTTCGACTTCCGTGTGGCCCGGCTGGGGCGGTACCACGGGCCCCCCGAAGGTGTACTCGCGCAGCTTGCGCCAGACGCCGTCGGCGCCCTGCTCGTACAGCGCGAAGCCGGTGCACGGCCACTCGGCCTCGAAGTCCGCCAGTTCCTCGAAGGCGCGGTCCATCGCCGCGTCGTCGATGCCGTGCGCGACGGTGACATGCGGGTGGTACGGGAACTGCAGCTCGCGCGCCACCGGGCCGGAGGCGTCCCGGATGCGCTGCTGGAGCCAGGCGCAGGCGTCGGCGCCCTGGACGACCCGCACGTAGACCACCGGCGACAGGGGCCGGAAGGTGCCGGTGCCGGACAGCCGCATCGGGAACGGCCGGCCCGCGGTGGCGACCTCGGAGAGGTGCGCGTCGACCGCCGGCAGGTCGGCCTCGTCCACCTCGGTCGGCGGCAGCAGTGTGACGTGCGTGGGGATGCCGTGAGCCGCGGCGTCGCCGAAGCCCGCGCGCCGCTCCTGGAGCAGGCTGCCGTGAGGCTCCGGGACCGCGATCGACACGCCGATCGTTACGGTCCCCACGTCGTCTCCTGTCGTCGCGTCTGTCGTCTTCTCGGCCGTCTCGTCCCGGCCGTCGGCTATCGACTGTACGGCCACGGATGTCCTTCGGGCAGGCGCGGCGGAAGTGATGTGCAGCGCTCTGCCCGCGCGGACCCGTGCGGTCGTACGCCTCAGTGCTTGGCCGGGAGGAAGCCCACGCGGTCGTACGCCTGCGCGAGGGTCTCGGCGGCGACGGCACGCGCCTTCTCGGCGCCCTTGGCGAGGACCGCGTCGAGCGTCTCCGAGTCGTCCAGGTACTGCCGGGTGCGCTCGCGGAACGGCGTGACGAACTCGACCATGACGTCGGCGAGGTCCGTCTTGAGCGCGCCGTACATCTTGCCCTCGTACTCCTGCTCCAGTTCGGCGACGGTCTTGCCGGTGAGCGTGGAGTAGATGGTGAGGAGGTTGGAGACGCCCGGCTTGTTCTCGGGGTCGTAGCGGATCACCGTGTCCGTGTCGGTGACGGCGCTCTTGACCTTCTTGGCCGTGGTCTTCGGCTCGTCGAGGAGGTTGATGAGGCCCTTCGGCGTGGACGCCGACTTGCTCATCTTGACCGTCGGGTCCTGGAGGTCGTAGATCTTCGCCGTCTCCTTGAGGATGTACGGCTTGGGGATCGTGAAGGTGTCGCCGAAGCGGCCGTTGAAGCGCTCGGCGAGGTCGCGGGTCAGCTCGATGTGCTGGCGCTGGTCCTCGCCGACGGGCACCTCGCCCGCCTGGTACAGCAGGATGTCCGCGACCTGGAGGATCGGGTACGTGAACAGGCCGACGGACGCCCGGTCGGCGCCCTGCTTGGCGGACTTGTCCTTGAACTGGGTCATGCGGCTGGCCTCGCCGAATCCGGTGAGGCAGTTCATGATCCAGGCCAGCTGGGCGTGCTCGGGGACGTGGCTCTGCACGAACAGCGTGCAGCGGTCCGGGTCCAGGCCGGCGGCCAGCAGCTGGGCGGCGGCGAGCCGGGTGTTGGCGCGCAGCTCCTTCGGGTCCTGCGGGACCGTGATCGCGTGCAGGTCGACGACCATGTAGAAGGCGTCGTGGGACTCCTGCAGGGCCACCCACTGGCGGACGGCGCCGAGGTAGTTGCCGAGGTGGAACGAGCCGGCGGTGGGCTGGATGCCGGACAGCACGCGGGGGCGATCAGCAGTGGCCATGCTGCCCATTCTCTCAGAGGCCCAGGGTGTGGTTGGCCCGAGAGGTGGGGGGTGGTTCGGTGCGTGGGGACTGCGGACCGGTCCTGGCTGGTCGCGCAGTTCCCCGCGCCCCTGGGTCGGCTGCCCCTGAGGGCGTTGATCAGCCCAGGTCGACTTCCGGGTAGAGGGGGAAGCCCGCCACCAGGTCCGTCGCCCTCTGGGAGATCTCCTGGGCGACCTTCTCGTCCAGCACGTGGGCCGCCTTGGACGGGGCGCCGGACTTGGTGGTGCCCGGTTCGGTGGTGGTGAGGACGCGGTCGATCAGGCCCGCCACCTCGTCCATCTCCGCCGTGCCGAGGCCGCGGGTGGTGAGCGCGGGGGTGCCGATGCGGATGCCGGAGGTGTACCAGGCGCCGTTCGGGTCGGCCGGGATGGCGTTGCGGTTGGTGACGATGCCCGAGTCGAGCAGGGCTGCCTCCGCCTGACGGCCGGTGAGGCCGTAGGAGGTGGCGACGTCGATCAGGCACAGGTGGTTGTCGGTGCCGCCGGTGACGAGGGTGGCGCCGCGGCGCGTCAGGCCCTCGGCGAGGGCGCGGGAGTTGTCCACGATGCGCTGCGCGTAGTCCTGGAAGGCGGGCTGCCGGGCCTCGGCCAGGGCGACGGCCTTGGCGGCCATGACGTGCGGGAGCGGGCCGCCGAGGACCATCGGGCAGCCGCGGTCCACCTGGTCCTTGAGGGAGTCGTCGCACAGGACCATGCCGCCGCGCGGGCCGCGCAGCGACTTGTGGGTGGTCGTGGTGACGATCTGGGCGTGCGGGACCGGGTCGAAGTCGCCGGTGAGGACCTTGCCCGCGACCAGGCCGGCGAAGTGCGCCATGTCGACCATGAGGGTGGCGCCGACCTCGTCGGCGATCTCGCGCATGATCCGGAAGTTCACCAGGCGGGGGTACGCGGAGTAGCCGGCGACGATGATCAGCGGCTTGAACTCGCGGGCCTGGGCGCGCAGGGCCTCGTAGTCGATCAGGCCGGTGGCCGGGTCGGTGCCGTAGGAGCGCTGGTCGAACATCTTGCCGGAGATGTTCGGGCGGAAACCGTGGGTGAGGTGGCCGCCGGCGTCCAGGGACATGCCGAGCATGCGCTGGTTGCCGAAGGCCTGGCGCAGCTCGGCCCAGTCGGCCTCGGTCAGGTCGTTGACCTGGCGGGCGCCGGTCTTCTCCAGGAAGGGCGCCTCGACGCGGTCGGCGAGGACGGCCCAGAAGGCGACCAGGTTGGCGTCGATGCCGGAGTGCGGCTGGACGTAGGCGTGGCGGGCGCCGAAGAGTTCGCGGGCGTGCTCGGCGGCGAGGGCCTCGACGGTGTCGACGTTGCGGCAGCCGGCGTAGAAGCGGCGGCCGACGGTGCCCTCGGCGTACTTGTCGCTGAACCAGTTGCCCATCGCGAGCAGGGTCGCCGGGGAGGCGTAGTTCTCCGAGGCGATCAGCTTGAGCATCTCGCGCTGGTCGGTGACCTCCTGGCCGATGGCGTCGGCGACGCGTGGCTCGACGGTGCGGATCACGTCGAGGGCGGCACGGAAGGCGGTCGACTCGGTGGAGAGGGAGGCGGAATTCTCGGGCATCGGGGACCTCCGGACGGTGTGCGTACAGCGTTCACGTTCGGCCCAGGCGCACGGCACTCTTCCCGCTCGGGCCGCTCCCTGATGGTCCGTCCCATCCCAGCGCGCCAGTCACGGCCCGCTCGTCAGCCTACCGGGCGCGCCGCGCGGGGCAGGTCCCGCGTCCACCATGCGAGCGAGGATAAGAAGGAGGTCACCGTCGAGTCCGAGTCGTCTCCGGGAGAGGCCGTGACCGCTGCAGAAGACCTCATCGCCGCCGCCGGCGCGCACTGCGCGCCCACCTACGACCCGCTGCCGGTGGTGATCGCCACGGGTGAGGGGGCGTGGCTGACGGATGTGGCGGGGCGGCGCCATCTGGATCTGCTGGCCGGCTACTCGGCGCTGAACTTCGGGCACGGCAACCGGCGGCTGACCGAGGCGGCCCGGCGGCAGCTGGACCGGGTGACGCTGACCTCCCGCGCCTTCCACCACGACCGGTTCGCCGCGTTCTGCACGGAGCTGGCCGAGCTGTGCGGGATGGAGATGGTGCTGCCCATGAACACGGGCGCGGAGGCGGTGGAGAGCGCGGTGAAGACGGCCCGGAAGTGGGGGTACCGGGTGAAGGGGGTGCCCGGGGAGATGGCGAAGATCGTCGTGGCGGGCGGCAACTTCCACGGGCGTACGACGACGGTGATCAGCTTCTCCACCGATCCGGAGGCGCGGGCGGACTTCGGGCCGTACACGCCGGGGTTCCAGATCGTGCCGTACGGGGACCTGACCGCGATGCGGTCGGCGCTGACGGAGAACACGGTGGCGGTGCTGCTGGAGCCGATCCAGGGCGAGTCCGGGGTGATCGTGCCGCCGGCCGGTTATCTGGCCGGGGTGCGGGAGCTGACCCGCGAGCGGAACGTCCTCTTCGTCGCCGACGAGATCCAGTCGGGCCTGGGGCGCACCGGGCGGACCTTCGCGTGCGAGCACGAGGGGGTGGTGCCGGACGTGTACCTGCTGGGCAAGGCGCTGGGCGGCGGGATCCTGCCGGTGTCGGCCGTGGTGTCGAGCGCGGCGGTGCTCGGGGTGTACCGGCCGGGCGAGCACGGGTCGACGTTCGGCGGGAATCCGCTGGCCTGCGCGGTGGCGCTGGAGGTGATCGCGATGCTGCGGACCGGCGAGTACCAGGAGCGGGCGGCGCGGCTGGGTGAGCGGCTGCACGGACAGCTGGGCGAGCTGCTCGGCACGGGCCGGGTGACGGCGGTGCGGGGGCGGGGGCTGTGGGCCGGGGTGGACGTCTCCCCGGCGGTGGGCACCGGACGGGAGATCTCCGAGCGGCTGCTGGCCCGTGGGGTCCTGGTCAAGGACACCCACGGGTCGACCATCCGGATCGCGCCGCCGCTGGTGATCGGCGAGGAGGACCTGGACTGGGGGGTGGAGCAGCTGCGGGCGGTGCTGTCCGAAGCGTGATCAGTACCGGAAGCGAGGACAAGCACTCTCGATCGGTGGGGCTAGGATAGAGAACGTTCGTTCTCGACGTCGAGGAGACCCCATGCCCGCCGCCGTCACCGAGGATCAGAACCGCCTGGACCGTGAAGCGCTCCTGGACGCGGCGGAGACGCTCTTCTACGCGCACGGCATCCAGGCGGTCGGCATGGACCGGGTCCGCGAGGCCTCCGGTCTGCCCCTGAAGCGGATCTACCGGCTCTTCGCGACCAAGGAGGACCTGGTCGTCGCCATGCTCAGGCACCGCGACCGGCGCTGGCGCGCGGACCTCGCCGCCCACGTGGAGAGCGTCCAGGACCCCCGCGCACGGGTGCTGGCGGTCTTCGACTGGCTCGCCGCGTGGTTCGCGGAGCCCGGCTTCCGCGGCTGCGCCTGGATCAACGCCCACGGCGAACTCGGCTCGTCGTCCGAGCCGGTCCTGGCGGAGGTACGCGCCCACAAGCGCGCCTTCCACGACCAGCTGACGGCCTGGGTCCGCGCCACCGGCGCTCCGGTGGCCGAACCGGTCTTCCTGCTCGCCGAGGGGGCCGTCGTCACCGCCGCCATCACCGGCGACCCGGCCCCGGCGAGGCATGCCCGGGCGGCGGTGGAGACGCTGCTCGGGGACGCTGTGGCGACTGCCGGCTAGAGGATCACATGGGGCAGGAAGCGGGCGTACTCGTCGGTGATCAGGCCCGTGGACTCGCGGATGCCGAGGCCCGCGGGTTCGTTCCGCACCACCCAGGCGCCCAGGACCACGTGGTTGCCGTCGAAGGCGGGGAGGGGGGCCAACTGCTGGTAGCAGCAGGGCTCTTCGCGGAGGGCGGGCGGGGCGCCGGGCTCGTGGACGGTGACGCCCTCGCCCTCGCGGCCGAGGAGGGGCTTGGCCACGTAGCCGGTCGTGCCGGTCAGCTCGCGGGGGCCGTCCAGGTAGGCGGGGAGGAGGTTCGGGTGGCCGGGGTACAGCTCCCAGAGGATGGCGAGGAGCGCCTTGTTGCTCAGGAGCATCTTCCAGGCCGGTTCGATCCACAGCGTGCTGCCGGTGCCGCCGCCGTTGTCCAGGGTGTCCAGGACGTGCCCGCCGAAGGCATCGGTGGTGAGCCACTCCCAGGGATAGAGCTTGAAGATGCCGCGGATGAAGCGGAGCCGGTTGTCGACGAAGCGGCCGGAGAGGGTGTCCCAGCCGATCTCCTCCATGGCCAGCCAGTCGGTGGTGAGGCCGGCCTGTTCGGCGGTCTCCTTCAGGTAGGCGACCGTCATCAGGTCCTCGCCGAGTTCGTCGGCCGCGGAGTGCGCGAAGTGGAGCGGGCTGCCGGGAGGCAGCAGCGCGGACTGGGCGCGCCAGGCGTCCACCAGGCGTTCGTGCAGGGAGTTCCACTGGTCCGCGCCGGGGAAACGGTCCTCCATCCAGAACCACTGCGGGGAGGCCGCCTCCACCAGCGAGGTCGGGGTGTCGGCGTTGTACTCCAGGAGTTTCGCCGGTCCCGTGCCGTCGTAGCGCAGGTCGAAACGGCCGTAGACGGAGGGGAGTTCGGCACGCCGGTGCCAGGCCTCGGTGACCGCGGCGGCCACCCGCGGGTCCGTGATGCCGAGGTCCGCCAGGCGGTTCCCGGACACGATGTGCGCGGCGGCGGCCAGGCACATGCGGTGGAGTTCCTCGACGGTCTCCTCCAGCGTCTCGACCTCGTCCAGGGAGAAGACGTAGTAGGCGCTCTCGTCCCAGTAGGGGCGCAGTGAGCCGTCGGGGTGGCGGGTGAGCGGGTAGACCAGGCCCTGCGCCTCCACGGTCTGCTGCCAGCCGGGGCGGGGGGTGATGGTACGGCGTTCCATGCGCGTGTTCCGGTCAGCCGCCGGAGCTGCCCTTGCCGCCGCCGAAGCCGCCGCGGTGGACTCCGCCGCTTCCGCTGTGGTGGTCGTCGTCATCGTCGTACGAGCCGCTGCCCGAGCCCTTGCCGGGTTTGGTGAAGGAGCCGCCGTCGACCCAGCCGTCCTTCTCCTCGCCCTCGTAGTACCAGGCGGCGTCGGCCTTCTTCCGGACGGTCGCCTTCCCGCCCGGTGCCTTCTTGCCCGTCGTCCTCCCTGACGCGCCGGTGGTCTTGCAGTTCTTGTCCGGGACGACCTTGTACCCCTTGGCGAGGTGGTAGCTGTCACGGTCGACGCAGCGCTTGTCCGGTTCGGACGAGCAGGCGGTGAGCGCGGCGGCCAGCAGGCCCACGCCACCGAGGACGACCGTGCCGGAACGGAGTGGTCGGCGTGTGCGGTCCATGGTGGTGTCTCCCCCGTCGGATTCGGATGCCGTGTTCGGCGGTCAGCCTAGAGATCGGTGTGAGTGTTCCCCCCGGTGGGTCCTCGATCTGCCGCTCCCCTAGAGTCACTTCGTGCTGTTTGGAATGGTGTGCGCCCTTGGCGCGGCGGTCTGCTTCGGTACGGCGACGGTGTTGCAGGCGGTGGCCGCGCGGGCGGCGGGCGCCGAGGGGGGTGGCGGCGGGGACGCGGCGCTGCTGCTGCGGGCGCTGCGGCAGTGGCGGTATCTCGCCGGTCTCGCGCTGGACGGGCTGGGCTTCCTGCTCCAGATCGCGGCCCTGCGGTCGGTGCCGATCTACGCGGTGGGCGCGGCGCTGGCGGCCAGCCTCGCGGTGACGGCGGTGGTGGCGGCGCGGCTGCTGCGGGTCCGGCTGAGCGGGGTGGAGTGGGCCGCCGTGGGGGTGGTGTGCGCGGGGCTGGCCATGCTGGGGCTGGCCTCGGGCACCGAGGGCGACCGGGGCGGGCCCGCCTGGCTGCGGTACGCGATGGTCGCGGCGGCGGTCGGCGTGCTGCTGCTCGGCGGGATCGGCGGGCGCCTGTCCGGCCGGACCCGGGCGCTGCTGCTGGGGCTCGGCGCCGGGCTCGGGTTCGGGGTGGTGGAGGTGGCGGTACGGCTGATCGACTCGCTGCGGGTGGGGGAGCTGCTGGGCAACCCGGCCGCCTATGCGCTGCTGCTCGGCGGTGGCGCCGCGTTCCTGCTGCTCACCTCGGCCCTCCAGCGGGGTTCGGTGACGACCGCGACGGCCGGGATGGTGCTCGGCGAGACGATCGGGCCGGCCGCCGTGGGGGTGGTCTGGCTCGGGGATCGTACGCGGGAGGGGTTGGGGTGGCTCGCCGCGCTGGGGTTCGCGGTGGCCGTGGCGGGGGCCTTGGCACTGGCGCGGTTCGGGGAGGCGCCGGTGGAGTAGGTTCGCCCGGGCCGTCTCACGAGTGCGGGGGGGGGTGTGGCTTGTCGCGCCGTTCCCCGCGCCCCTGATGTCGCCGGCCGTCTCTCACGGCAGCACCCGGCGCAGCGCCTCCAGCGCCCCCGCCCACGCGCTGTCCGGGGGTGTGCCGTAGCCGACGACCAGGGCGTCCAGCGGATCGGTGACGGCCTGGGGGTGGCGGTAGAAGGAGAGGCCGTGCAGGGCCAGGCCCTGCCATGCCGCCGCCTGTACCACCGACTCCTCCGTGCCGGGCGGGAGCCGTAGGACCGCGTGCAGGCCGGCCGCGATCCCCGTGACCCTCACCTCCGGTGCCCGCTCGGTGACGGCGGTGGCGAGGGCGTCGCGGCGGCGCCGGTAGCGCAGGCGGGAGGAGCGGACGTGGCGGTCGTACGCGCCGGAAGCAAGAAACTCCGCGAGGGTGAGCTGTTCCAGCACGCCGACGGTGTCGGCGTGTCCCTTGGCCGAGGCCGCCTCCGCCGCCAGGGCCGGCGGCAGCACCATCCAGCCGAGCCGTAGTCCGGGCGCGAGGGACTTGCTGGCCGTGCCGAGGTAGACGACCCGCTCGGGGGCGAGGCCCTGCAACGCGCCGACGGGCTGGCGGTCGTAGCGGAACTCGCCGTCGTAGTCGTCCTCCAGGACCAGTCCGCCGGTGCGCCGGGCCCAGGCGACGACGGCGGCCCGCCGGTCGGGGTGCAGCGGGGTGCCCATGGGGAACTGGTGCGCCGGGGTCAGCAGCACCGCGCCGGCGGTCCCCGGCTCGCCGGGATCGGTGCCCAGTTCGTCGTACGGCAGCGCGGGCGTGGCCATGCCCGCGTTCCGCAGCAGCGCCCGGTGGACGTCCAGGCCGTAGGACTCCACGGCCACCGTCCGCACCCCCCGGGCCCGCAGCACCTTGCCGAGGATGGTCAGGGCGTGCGAGAAGCCCGCGGTGATCACGATCGTGTCGGGGTCGGTGCGCACGCCGCGGGCACGGGCGAGGTAGCCGGCGAGGGCGGTGCGCAGTTCGGGCCGGCCGCGCGGGTCGCCGTAGCCGAGCGCGTGGAAGGGGGCCGTGGCCAGGGCCCGGCGGGTGGCCTTCAGCCACTCGGTGCGCGGGAAGGCGGCGAGGTCGGGGGCGCCGGGGACGAGGTCGTGGCGCGGGCGGGTGGGGGCGCGGTGCGAGGTCGCCGGGGTGGTGGCGGGGGGCGTTCCGGGGGCGGAGGGTGCCCGGGTGCCGGAGGGCGTGCCGGGTGCCACTCGGGTGCCGGAGCCCTGGCGGGCCGTGAGCCAGCCCTCGGCGACCAGGTCGGCGTAGGCCTGGGCGACGGTGTTGCGGGCGATGCCGAGGTCGGCGGCGAGGGAGCGGGAGGACGGCAGCCGGGTGCCGGGGGCGAGCCGGCCGGAGCGGACCGCGTCCCGCAGGGCGTCGGTCAGGCCCCGGCGCAGACCGCCCGCCCCGCTCGGTTCGAGGTGCAGGTCGACGCCCAGAGTGGCCCACGATTCCGCCATGGAAATGGACCATACTCCTGGGCTGCCTCGCTCCTAGAGTCGAGGCATGACCACTGCACAGGAATCCGTCGCATACGCCGCCGAAGAAGCCCCGCGCCTGCCCTGGGCCGAGCACGCCCCGGACGTCTACAAGGCCATGGTCCGCCTGGACAGCGTCGCCAGGCGGGGCCTGGACCCCAAGCTGTACGAGCTGGTGAAGATCCGCGCCTCGCAGCTCAACCACTGCGCGTTCTGCCTCGACATGCACACCAAGGACGCCCTCGCCGCCGGTGAGAGCGTCGAGCGGGTCGTGCAGCTCAGCGCCTGGCAGGAGTCCCGGCACTTCTACACCGAGAAGGAGCTGGCCGCGATCGAGCTGACCGAGGCGGTCACCGTCCTGACGGACGGCTTCGTGCCGGAGGAGGTGTACGAGCGGGCCGCCAAGCACTTCGAGGACGCCGAGCTGGCACAGCTGGTGGCCGCGATCACGGTGATCAACGCCTGGAACCGGTTCGGCGTGACCTTCCGGATGACCCCGGGCCACTACCAGCCCGGTCAGCACGCGTGAGCCGTCGCCCGGCGCTGGACGAGGCCGAACGGTGACCACTGCGGCCGACGACCGGTCCTCGCCCCCGCGGACGTACTGCCCCTGCCGCGGGCCGGGCCTCCAGCGGCGGGCCGAGGCCGCGCTGGAGGGGATCGCCGGCGGCCTCCCGGACTGACGCCGGTCAGGACAGCCACTTCTTCCACACGGCGGGGTGGCTGTCCACCCATTTCTCCGCCGCCTCCTGCGGGTCCAGCTTCTGTTCGGCGATCATCAGCGAGACCTCGTTCTGGTCCTCCGTCGTCCACCGGAACTTCTTCAGGAAGGCCGCGGCCCTCCCGCCGGACCTCGCGAAGTCGGCGTTGAGGTACTTCTGGAGCGGGGTGTGCGGGTAGGAGCAGGCCACCTTGGCCGCGTCCGCGTCGCAGCCCTCCTTGTACGGCGGCAGCTTCACCTCCGTCATCGGCACCTTCTCGAACAGCCACTGGGGCGAGTACCAGTAGGTCAGGAAGGGCTTCTTCTCCTTGGCGAACTGCTTCATCTGGGTGATCTGGGCCGCCTCGGAACCGGCGAAGACCACCTGGTAGTCCAGCTTCAGGTTCTTCACCAGCGCCTTGTCGTTGGTGACGTAGGACGGGGAGCCGTCCATCAGCTGGCCCTTGCCGCCGCTCTCCGCGGTGCGGAAGAGCGAGGCGTACTTGTTCAGGTTCCGCCAGTCGGTGATGTCCGGGTGCTGCTCGGCGAGGTACGTCGGCACGAACCAGCCGATGTGGCCCGTCACCCCGAGGTCGCCGCCGCGCGCGATCGTCTTCTTGTCCTGGACGTACCGCTTCTCCTGGTCCGGGTGGCCCCAGTCCTCCAGGAGGGCGTCGACCCGGCCCTGGCTGAGCGCGTCCCAGGCGGGCACCTCGTCGACCTGGACGGTGTCCACGCGGTAGCCGAGCTTGTGCTGAAGGATGTACTGGGCGACGGCCACATTGGACTGCGCGCCCACCCAGGACTGCACGGACAGGGTGACCGACTTCGTGCCCCCGGCGTTCGCGAAGGGCGAGGCCTGCTTGGTCATGTCGGCGGCGCCGCAGCCGGTGGCGGTCAGCAGCACCAGCGAGCCCACCAGGGCGGTCGTACGACGTCGCATGTCAGGCTCCCTTCTTCGCACGCGGCTGGGTCGGCTGGGTCACCCGGTCCAGCATCAGGCCCAGGCAGACGATGGCGGCACCGGCGACCAGACCGGTCGCCAGGTCGCCCTGGGCGAGGCCGAACGCGACGTCGTAGCCGAGGGCGCCGCCGCCGACCAGGCCGCCGATGATGACGACGGCGAGGACCAGGACCACGCCCTGGTTGACGGCGAGCAGCAGGGCACGCCGGGCCAGCGGGAGCTGGACCTGCCACAGCTGCTGGCGGCCGGTCGCGCCCAGCGAGCGCGCGGACTCCAGTGCGGCCTGGTCGACCTGGCGCAGGCCCTGCGCCGTGATCCGGACGACGGCCGGCAGGGCGTAGACGACGGCCGCGGCGACGGCGGGCGCGCGGCCCACGCCGAACAGCGCGACGACCGGGATCAGGTACACGAACTGGGGCATGGTCTGGAACACGTCCAGGACCGGGCGCAGGGCGCGTTCGACGCGGTCGCTGCGGGCGGCGGCGATGCCGGCCGCGAAGCCGAGGGCGAGGGTGACGGCGACGGCGGCCAGCACCTGGGAGAGGGTGTCGAGCGACGGCTCCCACACGCCGAGCACACCGATCGCGGCCATGGCGAGGACGGCGGTCAGCGCGGTGCGCCAGGTGCCGATCAGCCAGGCCAGTGCGGCGACGACGAGCAGCACCGCCCACCAGGGCAGCCACTGCAGACCGTCGCGGACCGGGTCCAGCACCCAGGTGGTGAAGTGGCCCGCCCAGTCGGCGGTGCCGCCGACGACCGGGACGCCGGAGTACAGGTGGGCGGTCATCCAGTCGACGGCCCGGTTGACCGGTTCGGCGATGCCCAGGGTCCAGCCGGCGGGCCAGTCCAGCGCGCCGAGGAGGCGGGTGGCGAGGGCGACGGCCACGGTGACGGCGAGGGCGTAGGGCCAGCCGATGGTCCGGCTGCGCGTCACCCCGTCCCCGGCGGCGGCGGTCACGCGGTCCAGGACCACCGCGAGCAGCACGATCGGGATGCCGGCCGCGAGGGCCGCGCCGACGTCGACCGAGGCGAGGGCCTGGTAGACGCGGTCGCCGAGGCCGCCCGCGCCGATGACGGCGGCGATGACGGCCATGGACAGCGCCATCATGATCGTCTGGTTGAGGCCCAGGAGGAGTTCCTTGCGGGCCAGCGGGACACGGGCGGTCAGCAGCCGCTGGCGACGGGTCGCGCCGAGCGACTCAACGGCCTCCAGGACTTCGGAGTCGGCGCCGCGCAGGCCGAGCGCGGTGAGGCGGGCCATCGGCGGGGCCGCGTACACGACGGTGGCGAGGACGGCCGCGGGGACGCCGATGCCGAAGACCAGGACCACAGGGAGGAGGTAGGCGAAGGCCGGGAGCACCTGCATGGTGTCCAGGACCGGGCGCAGGGCGCGGTCCAGGCGGTCGGAGAGGCCGGCGGCGAGACCGAGGAACGCGCCGACGACGACGGAGGCGAGGACCGCCACGACCATCAGCGCGAGGGTCTGCATGGTCGGGACCCACATGCCGAGGGCGCCGCAGGCGAGGAAGGCGACGGCCGTGCCGGCGGCCAGGCGGACCCCGGCCACGCGCCAGGCGAGCAGGGCGGCGAAGGCCGTCACGCCCGCCCAGCCGGCGGCGAGGAGGGTGAGGTAGACGGCTCGGACGGCCCAGATGACGGCGTTGCTGACGTAGCCGAAGAAGTACAGGAACAGGGGGTGGCTGTCCCGGTTGTCGATGACCCAGTCGCTGGCGGTGGTGAGGGGTTTGTCGAGGTGGACGGTCAGCTCGCGGGGCCAGGATCCGCCGTGGAGCAGGGGCAGCAGTACGGCGGTGACGAGCCCGAGCAGCAGGAGCTTGCCCACGGCTCGGCTCTTCAGGAGGCGGGGGGTCTTGGTTCTGAAGGTCGGGACGGTGAGCGTTGCCATCAGACGGCCTCCGGGCTGGTGCGGGGACCGGGAGGGGTCGCCGGGCCGCGCTTGGCGGGTGCCGCTGCGCCCACCCGTGCCGCCCCAGCGGCACGACTGCCCGCAGCTGTGCCGGCTGCGGCGGGTGCCTCCGCGGCCACGGCGTCCACACCTGCCACCACTCCCAGGAGTTGCTCGTGGTCCACCATCCCGAGGCAGCGGCCCTCGGCCATCACGCGGGCCGGTTCGCCGGCTCGGGCCACGGCCTCGATGGCCTCGGCCACCGTGGCCTCCGGGCGGACTGCCGGGCCGGTCGCGGTGTCGTCCGAGGACAGCGGGCGCATGGCCGTGCGGCAGGTCATCACCTGTTCGCGCGGTACGTCCCGGACGAACTCGCGGACGTAGTCGTCGGCCGGGTCGCCGACGATCTCCTCGGGGGTGCCCAGCTGGACGACCTGGCCGTCGCGCATCAGGGCGATGCGGTCGCCGAGCCTGAGGGCCTCGGTGAGGTCGTGGGTGATGAAGACCATCGTGCGGCCCTCCTCGCGGTGCAGGCGGGCCACCTCGTCCTGCATGTCGCGGCGGATGAGGGGGTCGAGGGCGCTGAACGGCTCGTCGAAGAGCAGCACCTCGGGGTCCACCGCCAGTGCCCGGGCGAGGCCCACCCGCTGGCGCTGGCCGCCGGAGAGCTGGCCGGGGCGGCGCTTCTCCATGCCTTCGAGGCCGACCTTGGCGATGAACTCGGCGGCGCGCTCGCGGCGTTCGGACTTGCCGACGCCCTGGATCTCCAGGCCGTAGGCGACGTTGTCGAGGACCGTGCGGTGCGGGAGGAGGCCGAAGTGCTGGAAGACCATCGCGGCCCGGTGCCGGCGCAGCTCGCGCAGGCGGGTCTTGTCCATCGCGCGGACGTCCTCGCCGTCGATGGCGATGGTGCCCGCCGTCGGTTCGATCAGGCGGGTCAGGCAGCGGACGAGGGTGGACTTGCCGGACCCGGACAGGCCCATCACGACGAAGACCTCGCCCTTGCGGACGTCGAAGGAGACGTCCCGGACGGCGGCCGTGCAGCCGGTGCGGGAGCGGAGTTCGGCGGGGGTCAGCGTGCCGAGTTCCGGGTCCCCGGGAACGCGCTCGGGCTTGGGGCCGAACACCTTCCACAGTCCGGACACCGAGAAGACGGGCTCGGTGGTGGTGGGGGGTTTGCGGGTGGGGACGGTGAGAGTCATCGGGGGTCACCTCCGATCAGGTCGACGGCCTTCTCCCCGACCATGAGCACCCCGATCATCGGGTTGACCGCGGTCATGGTCGGGAAGACGGACGCGTCGGCGATGCGAATGCCGTCGAGGCCGCGGATCCTCAGGTCCGGGTCCACCACGGCCAGTTCGTCGTCGGCGGCGCCCATCTTGCAGGTGCCGGCCGGGTGGTAGACGGTGTGCGCGACCTTGCGGGCGTACTCGCTCAGCTCGGCGTCGCCGAGGATCTCGGGGCCGGGGCAGACCTCGCGCTTGAGCCAGCCGGCCAGCGGCTCGGTCCTGGCGATCTCACGGGCGATGCGGATGCCGTCGACGAGGGTCCGCGCGTCGTAGTCGTCCTCGTCGGTGAAGTAGCGGAAGTCGAGCGCCGGCTTGACGGAGGGGTCGGCACTGGTCAGGTAGAGGCGGCCACGGCTCTTCGGCTTGGGGATGTTGGGGGTCATCGAGACGCCGTACCGCGGGCGTTCGTAGCCCAGGCGCTCCGGGTTGTCCGTGAACGGGATCTGGTAGAAGTGGAACATCAGGTCCGGGCCCGCGTGCCCGGGGTCCCGGCGGACGAACAGGCCCGCGTCGGAGTCCATCGCGGAGTTCTCGGGAATCGGGCCGTGGGTCTCCCAGACGATGACCGACTCGGGGTGGTCGAGCAGGTTCTCGCCGACACCGGGCAGGTCGTGGACGACGGGGATGCCGAGCGCTTCGAGGTCCTTGGCGGGGCCGATGCCCGAGTGGAGCAGCAGACGCGGGGAGTCGACGGCGCCCGCGCACAGGACGACCTCGCCCCGGGCGCGGATCAGCAGTTCCTCGCCGTCCTTGGTGCGCACGTGGACGCCCTCGGCGCGGGTGCCGTCCAGCTCCAGCCGGTACGCCCAGGTCTCCAGGAAGATGCGGAGGTTGGGCCGCTCGTCCATCACCGGGTGCAGGTAGGCCACCGACGCCGAGGAGCGCTTGTTGTTCTCGGGGTGGTAGGCGAGGTCGAAGAAGCCGACGCCCTCGGTGAACGGCTTGCGGTTGAAGCCCTCGACCCGGGGTACCCCGAGCGCCGACCGGGCCGCGTCGACGAAGTCGCGGGCGATGGCGTTCCGGTCCTTCTCGTCGACGGAGACGATGTTGTTCTTGAGGCGGGCGAAGTAGGCCTCCATGGGGACGGCGCCCCAGCCCTTGGCACCGGCCTCTTCCCACTCGTCCCAGTCGGAGGGCAGCGGCTTGAACGAGATGAGGGTGTTGTGCGAGGAGCAGCCGCCGAGGACGCGGGCGCGGCTGTGCCGGATGTGGGAGTTGCCGCGGGGCTGTTCCACCGTCGGGTAGTCGTAGTCGAGTTCGCCGCCGAGCAGGCCCATCCAGCGGCGCAGGGTGAGGACGTCGTCGCGGCCGACGTCGCTCGGGCCGCCCTCGATGACGGCGACGGTGACGTCGGGGTTCTCGGTGAGGCGGGAGGCGATGACCGAGCCCGCCGTGCCGCCGCCGATGACGACGTAGTCGTAGACGTGGGGGGTGTGGGACATGGGGGTGCTGCTCCAGGGGGGACGTACGGCTTACGGGGTGGGGCTCAGCCGGCGAACCAGCGCACCGGCTTCGGCGCGAGGTTCTGGTAGATGTGCTTGGTCTCGCGGTACTCGGCGAGGCCGGCGGGCCCCAGCTCACGGCCGGTGCCGCTCCTGCCGAAGCCGCCCCACTCCGCCTGCGGCAGGTAGGGGTGGAAGTCGTTGATCCACACGGTGCCGTGGCGCAGCCGGGAGGCGACCCTGCGGGCCCGGCCGGCATCGGAGGTCCAGACGGCGCCCGCGAGTCCGTACTCGGTGTCGTTGGCGAGGAAGACGGCCTCTTCCTCGGTGCGGAAGGTCTCGACGGTGAGGACCGGGCCGAAGACCTCCTCGCGGACGACCCGCATCTCGCGGTGGCAGGCGTCGAGGACGGTCGGCTCGTAGAACCAGCCGGACTCGGGGCGCTGCGGTGACGGCTCCGGCCGCTTGCCGCCACAGCGCAGTACGGCACCCTCTTCGAGCGCGGAGGCGACGTACGCCTCGACCTTGGCGCGCTGCTGCTCGGAGACGAGCGGGCCGCACTCGACGCCGTCGGCCGTGCCGCGGCCGAGCCTGATCCGCTGGGCACGGCGGGCGAGTTCGGCGACGAAGCGTTCGCGGACCGGCTCCTCGACGATGAGGCGGGCGCCGGCCGAACAGACCTGGCCGCTGTGGATGAAGGCCGCGTTGAGGGCCTGGTCGACGGCGGTGTCGAAGTCCTCGTCGGTGGCGCAGGCGTCGGCGAAGACCACGTTGGGGTTCTTCCCGCCGAGTTCGAGGGCCACCTTCTTGACGGTGGGCGCGGCGGCCTGGGCGACCTTGGTACCGCTGGCCAGGCCGCCGGTGAAGGAGACCAGGTCGACGTCGGGGTGCTCGGCGAGCCTGGCGCCGACCGTGTGGCCGGGGCCGGTGACGAGGTTGGCCACGCCCGCGGGCAGACCGGCCTCGGCCAGCAGCTCGATCAGGGCGATGGTGGTCATCGGGGTGATCTCGCTGGGCTTGATCACGAAGGTGTTGCCGGCGGCGAGCGCCGGGGCGATCTTCCAGCTGGCCTGGAGGAGCGGGTAGTTCCAGGGGGTGATCAGCGCGCAGACGCCGACCGGTTCGTGGACCACCACGCTGTGGATGTCGGGCGAGCCCGCGTCGACGACCCGGCCCGGGGCCTCGGCGGCGACCAGGTCGGCGAAGTAGCGGAAGGCGTCGGCGACGCAGTCGATGTCGACGCGGCCCTCCTCGACGGTCTTGCCCGCGTCCCGGCTCTCCAGCAGGCCGAGTTCCTCGCGGTCGCGCACCAGCAGGCCGGCGACACGGCGCAGCAGGGCGGCGCGCTCGGCGACCGGGGTGTGCGGCCAGGGGCCCTGGTCGAACGCGTGCCGGGCGGCGGCCACCGCGCGTTCGGCGTCCTTCTCGTCGCCCTCGGCGACCACGGCGAACGGCCGGGCGTCCGCGGGGTCGAGGATCTCCCGGGTCGCGCCGGAGATCGCCGCCAGCCACTCGCCGCCCGCGTGGATGGTCGCCCGGGTCTGTCGTTCCGTTCTGTCCGCCATGATCGGTGTTGCCTTCCGTCTTTGATCCGTGTCCCCGCGTGACAGGGCTGTCTCGGCTGGGGACCGTCGGCGCCTGCCCAGGGCCTTCGCGTCGCATGCGCAATCGGCGGCCGACTGTGCGCCGCGTCACTGAAAATGCGGCCGAAAACAGACGAAAGTAGGGTGAGGAAGGGGTGTCGGGAGGTGGCGCGATGGCTCGTCGATCGCGGCTCTGTGCGGGGGCAAGCATCACCGCGGCCCTGCTGACCCCGCTCGCCCTCCCTGGTACGGCCCCTGCTCCGGCCGCCACGGCACCCGCTCCCCCGGCCCTGGCCCGCTCCGACGGCACCCCGAAGATCCTCGCCGACGACGACGGACCCAGCGCCCGCGCCCTCGCGGACGAGGCCCGGAGCAATCTGCTCAAGGCGCGGTCGGTGCACCTCAGGTTCACGGATCACCGCGCGCGCACCGAACGGAGCGCCCCGGCCTCGCTGGAGCTGACGCTCGACCGCGCCGGCAACTGCGCGGGCAAGCTGGTCATGGGCGCGGACGGCGGCAGCGTCGCGCTGGTCAAGCGCAGCGACCAGGTGTGGATGAAGCCGGACACCGCGTTCTGGAAGGCACAGCTGCCGGGCCGCCAGGGCGATGCCGTGGCCGCCCGCCTGAAGAACCGCTATCTGCACGGCTCCACGAAGGACACCGTGCTCAGGGGCATGTCCGGCACCTGCGACCTGACCGCCTTCCAGAAGGAGGCCGCCGAGTCCTCCCCTCACACGACGCTGACCAAGGGCAAGGAGACGAAGGTCGACGGCACGAAGGTGATCCCGCTGACCGGCACCGAGCACGGCGGGAAGAAGATCGCCCTCTACGTCACCTCGGCCACCCCGCACCGCCTGGTCCGGGCCACCCAGCAAGGCGCCGGCATCGACCAGGACCTGACCTTCACGGGCTACGACGAACCGGTCCCGTCCGCCACCCCGGCCCCGGCGCAGTCCGTGGACATCTCCGAGCTCCAGCGCGAACTGGAGCACACCTGACCCCTGGAGCATCAGCTCCCGTACACAGCCGCGCAGCCAGGCGTGGGCCGGGTCGGCGTCGTGCCTGTCCTGTCTGCCGCGCCGGGAGACGATGAGGTGCCCCGCCACTGCGGCGAACCGCTCGGGCGTCAACTCGGCCTGCGGGAACGGGACGTCCACGCGGCTCTCGCTCAAGAGGCGATCGCGTGGTGGCCGAGGATCGTGAAGGCGCGGGTCACCTCGCGCAGGCCGGTGTCCCGCCCCGGCGTGAACAGGGCGCGGGCCCGCTCCACCACCGCGCTCACCCCGGCGTCACCGTCGCCGGCACGCCCCTGGTCGTCGTGGGCTACCGCCCCGCCGGCCGCGCCCTGCGGACGGCCACGGGCACGCGGGCGGCGAAGGAGCCGGTGGCCTGAGGTCCGATGCGTGGGTACAACGCAGCGAGGTCCCCTTCCGTCACCGCGGAAGGGGACCTCGTGTGTGGAGCGCCGGGCAGGCCTTGCACCTGCATCTCCCCGCAGGAAGCGGGGCGTCTTTCCTTGGACCACCAACGCATCACCCGGTGCCGGGTTTTCCGGCGGCCGGTGCGTGATCAACTATAGCGCACCGGCGCCGGGTCACACCACGTCAGATCAGATGAGGCCGAGGCCGCGGACCGCCTCGCGCTCCTCCTCCAGCTCCTTGACGGAGGCGTCGATGCGGGCGCGGGAGAACTCGTTGATGTCCAGGCCCTGGACGATCTCGTACTTGCCGTCCTTGCAGGTGACCGGGAAGGAGGAGATCAGGCCCTCCGGGACGCCGTAGGAACCGTCCGACGGGATGCCCATGGAGGTCCAGTCGCCCTCGGCGGTGCCGTTCACCCAGGTGTGGACGTGGTCGATCGCGGCGTTGGCGGCGGAGGCGGCGGAAGACGCGCCACGGGCCTCGATGATCGCCGCACCGCGCTTGGCGACGGTCGGGATGAAGTCCTCGGCCAGCCACTTCTCGTCGTTCACGACCTCGGCGGCGTTCTTGCCGGCGACCGTGGCGTGGAAGATGTCCGGGTACTGGGTGGCGGAGTGGTTGCCCCAGATGGTGAGCCGCTTGATGTCGGAGACGCTGCTGCCCGTCTTCTTCGCCAGCTGGGTCAGCGCGCGGTTGTGGTCCAGGCGGGTCATCGCGGTGAAGCGCTCGGCCGGGACGTCCGGGGCGGCGGCCTGCGCGATGAGCGCGTTGGTGTTGGCCGGGTTGCCGACGACGAGGACCCTGATGTCGTCCGCCGCGTGGTCGTTGATGGCCTTGCCCTGCGGCTTGAAGATGCCGCCGTTGGCCTCCAGCAGGTCACCGCGCTCCATGCCCTTGGTGCGCGGGCGGGCGCCCACCAGCAGGGCTACGTTGGCGCCGTCGAAGGCGACGTTCGGGTCGTCGGTGATGTCGATGCCCTGCAGCAGCGGGAAGGCGCAGTCGTCCAGCTCCATGGCCGTGCCCTCGGCGGCCTTCAGGGCCGGGGTGATCTCCAGGAGGCGCAGGCGGACCGGCACGTCCGCGCCGAGCAGCTGGCCGGAGGCGATGCGGAAGAGCAGGGCGTAACCGATCTGGCCGGCCGCGCCGGTGACGGTGACGTTCACGGGAGTGCGGGTCATGGCGTTCTCCGTATGACAGCTGGCGGTGGGGCGTCCCTGCCCCGGGCGGATGATCGATCTCTTGGCGTCAAGAGAGATCCAGCGGTCAGGCTATCGCGCATCCGCCAGGTGAGACGTCCGGGGCCGTGTGGCTCACCCCACAAGGGGATCAGGGGGGACGTATCGCCTGTCGGGCGGGGTGCGGAGGGGCACGAAAAGGCGGCCGTCCGTCCGGGAGAGGAGGGACGGAGACGGCCGCCGGTGGGGGTACCGGCGTACCGGACTCCCGTGGGGGATACCGTTCGCGTGCCCAGGATCCGGCGCCCTATGCGCCGCCTTTGGAAATTCCCCCTCCGTTTCTTCCGCCCCGCTGACGCGCGACGCGACCGCCGCGGTCAACGCGTGCAGCCGGTCTCGCCCGAGGCGAGCGTGGCGCAGGCCCTGGCCTGTGCCGGATCGTGTACGGCGACCATCGGGGTGTAGCCGATGGTGTCCCCCACGGCGGTGATGTCGCCCGTCTGCCGGACCTTGCCCACGGTGACCCGTACGGTGTCGCCCGGCGCACCGCTGGTGATCCGGCCCCAGGCCGTGCCGCACGCCTTGCTGTAGCGGACCTCCAGGGTGGTGCTGCCGACGGTGGCGGTCTTGGCGGTGCTCACCAGGTCACCGCTGCACCCCATGGCCTCCGCGTCCTTGCCGGTACAGGCGGCGCCGGTGCACTTCACACCGGGGGGCGGGCTCGTCCGTGCCGGGGCGGACGGGGACGGTGACGTGACAGCACGCCCGCCCTTGCCCCCGTCCCCCTGGGTGAAGAGGAGGACCCCGGCGATGAGCACCCCGACACCGACCAGCCCCGCGAGGAACATCAGCACCTGCTGCCGATGCTCGGACCGCCGACTGAGCGGGGCCACGGACTGCGTGCCGGCGGCTCCGCCGGGGACGCCTGGGGTGTGGGCAGGGGTGGACCGAGTTCCGGCGGCGCGGCCCTGGGTCCGGGGGGAGACAGCCGGGGTTCCGACGGTGAGGCCCCGGGGCCAGACAGAGGTGCTGGGGCCTCCGCCGGGAACGTCCGGGAACCGAGCGGACGCGCCCGGGGCTCCGGCCGGGAGGCCCGGGGCTCCGGCCGGGAGGCCCGGGGTCCGGGCGGGCGTGTCCGGGGTCCGGGCGGGCGTGTCCGGACTGGAGGCGGAGGAGGGTGGAGTCGGCGCCGGGCCGGGCCGGGTGCCCGGGCGGACGCTCGCCTTCGACGGGCCCCGGTAACCGGCCAGCCCCCAGGAGTTCTTGACGGGCGGTTCATCAATGCCGGAAGCGGTACGGGAGTCAGCGCGGGACACCGCACCGGAGCCACGGCCGCCGCCCGTGTCGGGGCCATCGCCGCCGCCCGTACCCGAGCCGGCGCCGGAATCCGCGCCCGAGCCGGCGCCCGCCGCCGTACCCCGGCCGCTTGCCCCCGCCGTGACCGAGCCATCGCCGCTGTCGCCGCCCTCTTCGCCGCCGAGCCCCGTAAGGTTCGGCACGCTGTCGCGTATGCCGGCCTCCGAGTCCGTCGGCTGGGCCGGGATCGTCGGCGAGACACGGGCGGGCCCGGCGGTCCCCAGCAAGGCCGTGAGCCCACCACCCCGGCCGGCACCGGGTCCGGCACCCTTCTCGCCCCCCTTCCGGTCGGCTGCCCCGCCGGCCGTCCCCACCGACGTACTCCCGGCCGCACCTACGGACTTGCTCCCGGCCGCCCCACCAATGGCCCCCGCAGATTCACGCCCCACGGCACGACCAGCCGACCCCCCAGACCTACCCCCGCCCGCCCCACCGGCCGACACCGCAGGGCTCCCCCCGGACACGTGCCCGGTCTCTTCCGTCGGACGGGCGAGGTCGCCCAAGGCCGCTCGGGACTCCGTCATGGTGAGGGCCTGGATCGTGTGGTCGTCGTTCGACTCCGCTCGGGTCCAGGACCGTTCGGCCAGTTCCCACAGGGTGGTCAGGGGGCCGGGGTCGGTGCCCGTGGCCTCGGCGAGGGCGATGACCGCACCCTTGGGGGCGAGGAGCCGGCCGCCCAGGTAGCGCTCCCAGGACGTCTTGCCGTAGCCCGTGCGGTCGGCCAGGGCCGCCGTGTTCAGGCCGCCGCGGTCGGCCAGTTGCCGCAACTGGACGGTGAACTCCTTGATCTGCGGGTCCAGATCCTCCGGCAGGGCTTTCCACCGTGGCATCGCCTACCCCCTCTTCCCCTCTTTCCCCGTCTTCCTTGCAGGTCGCGCGGTACGCGCTGATCAAAAGGATGCCAGGACGGCGGTCAACCGCCGGGGGTCACCAGTCCTGTCTCGTACGCCAGCACCACCGCCTGCGCCCGGCTGCCGAGGTCGAGCTTGGTCATGGTCCGGTTGAGGTGGGTCTTGACGGTGGCCTCGCTGATGTAGAGGCGGTCGGCGATCTCCAGGTTGGACAGGCCGCGGGCGGTGAGTTTGAGGACCTCCACCTCGCGGGAGGTGAGCACGCGCAGGTCGGGCGGGGGCGCGGTGTCGGCGGGCGCCTGCTGGCGGGCGAAGGCCTCCACCAGGCGCCGGGTGACGCTGGGGGCGAACAGGGCGTCGCCGCCGTCGACCGCCGTGACCGCGGCGAGCAGCCTCTCGGGGCCGGAGTCCTTCAGGAGGAAACCGGAGGCGCCTGCGCGCAGCGCGCCGTACACGTACTCGTCGAGGTCGAAGGTGGTCAGCACCAGGACCCGGGGCGGCCGGTCGGTGGCTTCGGCGAGGATCCGTTCGGTGGCCTCGATGCCGTTGACGCCGGGCATCCGGATGTCCATGAGGACGACGTCGGGCCTGGTCTCGGCGGCGAGCCGTACGGCCTGTTCGCCGTCCCCCGCCTCGCCCACCACCTCGAAGCCGGGCGCGGCGTCGAGCAGGCCGACGAGTCCGGCGCGGATGAGGAACTGGTCGTCCACGACGAGCACTCTGGTCATCCGTACGGTCGTCCCCCCCGGCCGTGCGTCGTCCCTCACCGCTCCGCTTCTCGCGCACCCCCGCGGTCGCGTTCGGCGGCCGAGGTCGGCAGGGTCAGCCGGACTTCGTAGCCGCCCTCGGTGCGTGGGCCGACGCTGATCGTCCCGCCGTAGAGCGTGGCCCGCTCCCGCATGCCAATCAAGCCGTGGCCGCCACTCATGGGCATTCTGTCCGGATCTGCCCCCTCGCCGTCGTCGGTGACGCGGACGGTCAGCTCGTGGGCGCCGTACCGGAGTTCCACGCGCGCGTGTGCGGGGCCGGCGTGTTTGAGGGCGTTGGTGAGGGCTTCCTGGACGACGCGGTAGGCGCACAGTTCGACGCCGGGCGGCAGCGGGCGGGCGGTGCCCTCGACGGCGAGGTCCACGGGCAGTCCGCCGGCCCGGACCCGGTCCACGAGTTCGCCGAGCCGGGCCAGGGTGGGCATGGGGGCCCGCTGCGGGGCCTCGGGGTCCTCCTCGCGCAGTACCTGGAGCATGCGGCGCAGTTCCTCCAGGGCCTCGCGGCTGGTGTCGGCTATGGTGCCGAGCGCGCCGCGCGCCTTGCCGGGATCGGAGTCGAAGACGAACCGGGCGAGCCCGGCCTGCACGGAGATGACCGACATGTGGTGGGCGACGACGTCGTGCAGTTCGCGGGCGATCCGGCCGCGTTCCTCGGCGACCGCGCGGCGGGCCCGCTCGGCCTGTTCGGCGCGCAGCCGCCGGGTGAGTTCGGCGCTGCGGCGTGCCAGGTTTCCGAACCAGACGAGCACCGAGCTGTAGAGCAGGGCCTGGCCGACCACGGACGCCATGGAGGGGCTGTGGCTGACCACGCCGGCGTACACCCAGACCGCCGAGGTGCAGGCGGCGTAGGCGAGGGCGGTGCACGGCGGGCGGACGGAGGCCACGGTGTAGAGGGCGAGCATGGCGCCGAAGGTGCACACCACCGGCCAGTGGCCAAGGCTGATGTAGCAGGCCGCGGCGGCCTCGACGACGGCGAAGACGGCGAGGGGGTGGCGGCCTCGCAGGGCGACCGGGAGGTGGGCGAGGGCGACGAGGGCGTAGGCGGGGGCGTCGAGTTCCGGCCATCCCTGCGACCGGGACTCCTGCGCGACCAGGACGGCCACCACGGCCATGGCCACCGCGATCAACGTGTCCACGACGAGCGGGCGGGGGGTCCTCGGTCGCATCGCCGCAGGGTAACCCGCACGGCCGCGTCCGGGAGTCAACCGCGCGCGGTACCGCGGAAGTTGCAGTTCCCGGCCGCCGTAGGTCCCTGGACGGTACGGCGGTTCGGTCCGGGGGCGGAGGCGGCGGGCGGCGGGCGGCCGTGGCGTCGGGCCCCGGGCGGATACGGCGGTGGCCCGCGTCCCCGGGGGAGGCGCGGGCCACCTGTCGTACCGATCGCGCTACTTGTCGAGCGTGAAGTGCAGGATGTCCTTGAGGAACGGCATCTTCAGCAGCGGGTCGGGCTGGATCATCAGCGCCAGCAGGGAGATGGCCAGCCCCAGGACGCCGTAGGTGACGATGTCCGTGAAGCGGGAGCGGACGGCGAGCATGCCGACACTGGGCAGCATCCAGCGCATGACCGCGCCGGCCAGCAGGGCGGCGCCGATCAGCAAGGTGCCGTAGCGGAACACGTCGAGCGCGGTCAGCAGCAGGCCGAGCGCCACCGTGGACAGCACGACGAGCACGGGCCACTGCCGGGCGGGCGCCGGGGCGTCGCCGGGCGCGGCCCGGCCGCCGCCCTCGGGGCGTGCGGTGTCCCTGGTGAACAGCGGGAAGCGGCGGGTGACGCGGCGCGGGCGCCCCTCGGCGTCCGGGGCGCTGATCGCGTCGCGGGCGGTCGGCTCCGCGGACCCGCGGGTGTCCTCAGCCGGCACTGCGCTCCGCCGCCTCGACCACGTTGACCAGCAGCTGCGCCCGCGTCATCGGGCCGACGCCGCCGGGGTTGGGGGAGATCCAGCCGGCCACCTCGGTCACGTCCGGGTGGACGTCGCCGACGATCTTGCCGTCGGCGTTGCGGGAGACGCCGACGTCCAGGACGGCCGCGCCCGGCTTGACGTCCTCGGCGCGGATCAGGTGCGGGGAGCCGGCCGCGGCGATGACGATGTCGGCCCGCTTCAGGTGGGCGGACAGGTCACGGGTGCCGGTGTGGCACTGGGTGACGGTGGCGTTCTCGCTGCGCCGGGTGAGCAGCAGCGGCATCGGGCGGCCGATGGTGACACCGCGGCCGACGACCACGACCTCGGCGCCCTTGATCTCCACGCCGTGGCGGCGGAGCAGGGTGAGGATGCCGTTGGGGGTGCAGGGCAGCGGGGCGGGCTCGTTGAGGACGAGGCGGCCGAGGTTCATCGGGTGCAGGCCGTCGGCGTCCTTGGCCGGGTCCATCAGCTCCAGGACGCGGTTCTCGTCGATGCCCTTGGGCAGCGGCAGCTGGACGATGTAGCCGGTGCAGGCCGGGTCCTCGTTCAGCTCGCGGACGACCGCCTCGATCTCCTCCTGGGTGGCGGTGGCGGGCAGCTCGCGCTGGATGGAGGCGATGCCCACCTGGGCGCAGTCACGGTGCTTGCCGGCGACGTACTTCTGGCTGCCGGGGTCGTCCCCGACCAGGATCGTGCCGAGGCCGGGCGTGACGCCCTTCTCCTTCAGCGCCGCCACGCGGGCGGTCAGATCGGACTTGATCTCGGCTGCGGTGGCCTTGCCATCGAGAATCTGGGCGGTCATGGTCCCATCCTCGCGGATGACCCGGCCCCGGTTCCAATCCGGGTGTCACGGCATGATCAGTGATGTTGCACTTGCACAACACCTGACGCCTCCGGCTGGACAAGTAAGAGCCTGTTAAAGAACGATGAGCGGACAGTGCCGCGGGCAGTACCGGGGGGACGGACCGCATCTGTAGAACTTCCTCCGAACCGTGCCGCGCGTCGTCCCCGCACTTGAGCAAACGGAGGAAGACCGCCATGAGCTTTGGCGACCCCAACAACCCGTACGGCCCGCCGCAGGGCCAGCAGGGCGGCTATCCGCAGCAGGGCCAGCCCGGACACGGCTACCCGGGCGCCCCGCAGGGCCAGGCCGGATACGGCTACCCGGCCGCGCCGCCGGTGCAGCAGCCGTACGGCTACGGCGTGCCGATGGAGATGCCGGGCCTGATCAAGACGGCCCGGGTGCTGCTGTTCATCCTGGCGGGCTTCCAGTACCTGGCCGGTCTGTTCCTCGGCATCGCCGCCGGCGCCGCGCAGGACGTCTCCAACGGCATCGGCTCCGGTGACGACACCAGCATGGCCACCGGTGTGCTGATCGCGTTCGCGCTGCTGATGCTGGCGCTGGGCACCCTGTCGATCTTCCTGGGCGTGAAGTTCAAGAAGGGCGGCGGCGGCATCCGCGTCACCACGATCGTGTACGCGTCGCTGATGCTGCTCGGCAGCCTGGTGAACATCGTCAACGGTGGTGGCGGTTCGGCGACGTTCGGCGGGGTCATCTCCCTGGCCTTCGCCGGCATCATCCTCGCGTCGATGGTCAACGGCTCCGCCTCGGCCTGGTTCAACCGCCCGCGGTACTGAGCCGCCGGCGCCCGGCACCACTCCAGGGCCGTGTCCCGTCCGCCCGGACGGGGTGCGGCCCGGTGTCGTTTCGGCGGCTGCGCGCACCGGTCCGCTCGGCTCACTGGTCCAGGTAGGCCAGGACGCGGCGGTTGTCGCCGTCCGTCGGGAGGAGGCCGCGCTCGGTGAAGATGTTGCCGATGTGCTTGGCGACGGCCTTCTCGGTGACGAACAGGGCCTGGGCGATGCGCGCGTTGGAGCGGCCCTGGGCGACGAGTTCGAGGACCTCGCGTTCGCGTTCGGAGAGGCTGCCGACGGATTCGTCGCGCTCCTTGCGGACCAGCAGCTGGGAGATGGCCTCGGGGTCCATGGCGGTGCCGACCGCGGCCACCCGCTGGACGGAGTCCAGGAACTGGCCGCCGCCGGCCGCCAGGCAGGTGTGCGGACAGCGGGCGATCAGGCCGGTGCCGATGAGGCCGACCCGGGCGGCCGAGCGCCGCGCGCCGCGCGGATCGGCCGGCCGCGAGGCCCGGCGCGCAGCAGCAGCCGCGTCTCGTCGGCCTGCGGGTCGCGGCACACGTCCGACAGCCCCTAGAAGCGCTGGCAGCGACACAACTGGACGTCCGCCAGGCCGAGTTCGCGGTGGAACCGGGCGATCGGGATGGTGTCGGGAAGGCAGCGGAGACTGCCACGCTCGACGTCATGCCCACCGCCCTCGCGTCCACCGCTGACGAGGGACTGAAACATTGCCGACCGCTGTCGCGGGCGGCCCGCCGGGGTCGCTTCCGGACGGCGGGCGTCCGGATACGGCCGAGTCCCGCGCGTCGGATACGGCCGAGTCCCGCGCGTCGGGGACGGGCGGGACTCGGCGGGGGCAGCGGGTGCGGCTCAGTGGAAGAAGTGGCGCGTCCCCGTGAAGTACATGGTCACGCCGGCCTTCTTGGCGGCCTCCACGACCTGCTCGTCCCGGATCGAACCGCCCGGCTGGACGATCGCCCGGACACCGGCGTCGATGAGGATCTGCGGGCCGTCCGGGAAGGGGAAGAAGGCGTCGGAGGCCGCGTAGGCACCCCGGGCCCGCTCCGCACCGGCCCGCTCGACGGCCAGCTTGCAGGAGTCGACGCGGTTGACCTGGCCCATGCCGACGCCGACCGAGGCGCCGTCCTTGGCCAGCAGGATCGCGTTGGACTTCACGGCACGGCACGCCTTCCAGGCGAAGGCGAGCTGGGCCAGCTCGTCCGCGTCCAGGGCCTCACCGGAGGCCAGCGTCCAGTGGGCCGGGTCGTCGCCCTCGGCCTGGAGCCGGTCGGCGACCTGGAGCAGCGCGCCGCCGTCGATCGGCTTGACCTCGACCGGGTGGGTGGGGCCGTCGGGGCAGCGCAGCACGCGGATGTTCTTCTTCTTGGTGAGGGCCTCCAGCGCGCCCTCCTCGTAGTCCGGCGCCACGATGACCTCGGTGAAGATCTCCGCGACCTGCTCGGCCATCTCCTTGCTGACCGGCCGGTTCACGGCGATGACCCCGCCGAACGCGGACAGCGGGTCGCAGGCGTGCGCCTTGCGGTGCGCCTCGGCGACGTCCGCGCCGACCGCGATGCCGCACGGGTTGGCGTGCTTGATGATCGCGACACAGGGCTCGGCGTGGTCGTACGCGGCACGGCGGGCGGCGTCCGTGTCCGTGTAGTTGTTGTACGACATCTCCTTGCCGTGCAGCTGTTCGGCCGCCGCGAGCCCGCCCTCGCCGGAGGTGTAGAGGGCGGCGGGCTGGTGCGGGTTCTCGCCGTAGCGCAGGGTGTGCGCGCGCTCCAGGCTGGAGGCGATGAAGTCCGGGAACTGCGAGTCGTCGGCCGGCGCGTAGGAGGAGGCGAACCAGGAGGAGACGGCGATGTCGTACTCGGCCGTGTGCCGGAAGGCCTCGGCGGCCAGCCGCTTGCGGGCGGCGAGGTCGAAGCCGCCGTCCTTCACCGCGGCGAGGACGTCGGCGTACCGCTCCGGGCTGGTGACCACGGCCACCGACGGGTGGTTCTTGGCGGCGGCGCGGACCATGGACGGGCCGCCGATGTCGATCTGCTCCACGCACTCGTCGGGCGAGGCACCGGAGGCGACCGTCTCGCGGAACGGGTAGAGGTTGACGACGACCAGGTCGAACGGCTCGACGCCCAGCTCGGCGAGCTGCTCGCGGTGGCTGTCCAGACGCAGGTCGGCGAGGATGCCGGCGTGCACCTTCGGGTGCAGGGTCTTCACCCGGCCGTCCAGGCACTCGGGGAAGCCGGTCAGCTCCTCGACCTTGGTGACGGGGACGCCGGCGGCGGCGATCCGCCCGGCCGTCGACCCGGTGGAGACCAGCTCCACACCGGCCTCGTGCAGCCCGCGGGCCAGCTCCTCCAGGCCGGTCTTGTCATAGACGCTGACGAGCGCGCGACGGATGGCCCGCTTGTTGCTCTCGGCGGTCACTGGATAACTACCTTTCGTCCCTCGATGCGATAGCCGTTGCGGGCGAGCCGCCCCACGACCTCGACGAGCAGCCTTCGCTCGACTTCCTTGATGCGCTCGTGCAGCGCGCTCTCGTCGTCCTCGTCCCGCACCTCGACCACGCCCTGGGCGATGATCGGGCCGGTGTCGACGCCGTCGTCGACGAAGTGGACGGTGCAGCCGGTGACCTTGGCGCCGTACGCGAGCGCGTCACGGACTCCGTGGGCCCCCGGAAAACTGGGCAGCAGGGCCGGGTGGGTGTTCACGAACCGCCCGCCGAACCGCGCGAGGAACTCCTTGCCGACGATCTTCATGAAGCCGGCGGAGACGACGAGGTCCGGCCGGTGGGCGGCCACGGCCTCGGCGAGGGCGGCGTCCCACTCCTCGCGGGAGCCGTGGTCCTTGACCTTGCACACGAAGGTGGGGATACCGGCGCGTTCGGCGCGGGCCAGCCCCTCGATGCCCGTGCGGTCCGCGCCGACGGCCACGACCCGGGCGCCGTACGCCTCGGCGCCGACGGCGGCGATCTCGTCCAGCAGCGCCTGCAGATTGGTGCCGGAGCCGGAGACCAGCACGACGAGGCGCTTGACTGCCGGGCCGGCGGAGGTGGCGGCCACGATGGGGCCCTTTCTGGGGTTGCGATCCGTGTACGGCCGGTTTCGTACGGCCGGTTTGTACAGTCGTACGAATGCTTCACGCCCCCGGATACGGGGAAGTCTACGAAGCGGCCGACCGTCAGCAACGATACCGGCACTCGGGAAGGGGCCCTCGGGACGGGTGGGCGGCCGTTCGGTAGCGTTCGCAAGGAGTCACGAAGGAGCAGCCTCGGGAACCGGGTCGTCGTGCGGTGCGTTCACGGGGTGGAAGCTCATGTCGGACTGCCGTAGTCACCTAGGGGAAGACGCTCTTTTGATGCCCGATCGCAGCCTGCGACTCCTCACGTTCCCGCCGCGCCCGGCCCAGGGAGGCGAGCGTGGCGCCGCACTGCTGCGCGAGCGCCCGACCTCGCCGCCCACCCAGTCGCCGCGGGGCGGTTCCGGCCAAGGAGGCGCCGGGCAGGGAGGCTCCGGGTGGGACGGCTCTGGACAGGGCGGTTCCGGGCACGGTGGTACCGGGGCGGGTGGTGAGCGGCAGGACGACAATCCGTTCGCGCCGCCGCCGGAGGGTGCTCCCGACCAGCCGTGGTGGCCGCGTCATCACGGGGGTCCGTCCGGCACGGGGCACGGGCACGGGCAGGGGCAGGGGCAGGGCTCGGGTGGTCCGGGGTCCGGTCAGGGCGGTCAGGGGCCGGGAGACGGCCACGGTCCGGGCCAGGCTCCCGGGCGGGGTCCCGGGGGCGGTCAGGGGCCTGGTGGCCACTCTCCTTGGGGCAGTCAGTGGAGTGACCGGCAGCCCGGCCGCTCCCCCGACGGCTTCGGCGAACGCCCGGGCGGCGGCCCGCAGGGCCCCGGCGGACCGGCCGGCCCCGGCATGCGCTGGGACCCGACGGACCCGGCACAGCGCCGCGCGCGGTACGCCCTGCTCTCCGGCATGTGGGCGGTCTTCTTCGCCCTGTTCAGCTGGCCCTACGTAGCCCTGCTGCTGGGTGCGCTCGCCCTGTACTGGGGCATCAGCGCCCTGCGCGCCAAGCCGCGCCGACCGTCCCCGGACGCCCCGGCGGCCCCGGCCTCCCCCGCTGCTCCGGCCGGCCGGCCGCAGACGACGGCGGCCGTCGGCGGCCTGGTCACAGCGGGCCTCGCGCTGGTTCTGGTGGCCTCCACCTTCACCGTCCAGCTCGTCTACCGCGACTACTACACCTGCGTCAACGACGCCCTCACCCACGAGGCCAAGCAGTCCTGCGACACCCTGCTGCCCCGTGAGCTGCGGGGCGTACTGGGCACGGAGAACAGCTGAGGTCCCTCACCCGGAGGAGCCCGCGCGGGGGCCGGGGCCGGAGTCAGGGCTGAGGTCGGGGCCGGAGTCAGGGTCGGGGCCGAGGCCGGGGCTGGATCCAGGGCGCCGGTCGGCTTCCGGCTCCGGCCGAGACTCGGCGTGCGCCCCGGGACGCGCCTCGCCTCGTGTCTCCGTCTGCGTCTCCGGGTGCGGCCGGGGCGCGGTGTCGGGGGCGCCGCCCTCGGCGGCGTTCTCGCCGGCGTTCTCGCCGGCGTTCTCCGGGGTTCCCGCCGCCTGCTTCAGGGCCGTCCAGCGGGAGGTGCGCGCGACGTCGTCGTGCCAGCCCGCGGCGAACGGCCGGGCGGCCGGGGCCGGTGCCGGGGCGGGAGTCGGGTACGAGGTCGGGAACGCGTCGTCGGCGGGAAGGACCTCGTACAGGTCCTCCTCCTCCGCTCCGGTCGCACCGGCGACCGCCCCCGCCCGAGCGGTCGTACCCCCCTTGCCGTCCTTGCTCCGGCCCCGCACCTTCCGCCTGCCCGCGGGCCCGCCCGCGGAGTCCCCGCCCGCCGTACCGCCGTCGTCGGTCATGGCCGGCCCGCCCTCGCCCCGTGCCGCTTCGCCGGCGGCCTGGCCCGCGTCCGGGCCCGTGGCCGCCGCCTCCCCGGTGTCCGCCGTAGCCTCGGCCCCCTCGCCCGACTGCCCCGCCTTCGCCGCGGCCGTCGTTGCCACACCCGCCGCACCGCCCTTCGCGGCGACCGCCGGTGTCACCGTCCCGGCGGCGCTCTCCGCCCCGGCCCCCGGCGTCACCACCCCCGCACCGCCCTTCGCCCGGGCCGCCGGCGTCACCGCCCCCTTGCCGCCCCGCGCCGCCTTCGGGGCCGTGGCCCCCGTCTCCGTGCCCTGGGCCGGGATGCCGTCGTGGCGCCGCAGCCAGGTGCGCAGGTGCCAGGCCCGGGCGGTCAGGGCCACCGGCAGTGCGAACACCAGCGTCCAGGCCCCGGCCGCGCCCCCGGTCTGCCACCACGGCGGGCCGAGGCGGGACAGCGCGGCGACGCCCAGGGGGCCGCCCGCCAGCGCGGCGAGCAGGGCGAGGGCCGCCGCGCAGACCAGTGCCGTCAGCAGCACCACCCCGGCGGTACGGCCGGCCGACCAGCGGGCCCGCGCCGGTCCCCCGCCCTCCGGCCGGCGCACGGCCGCCCGCGCCACGAACCATCCCGCCGTCATCCCGGCCACCGCCGGCACCAGCCCCGCCGCCCAGTTCTCCGGCGTACCGGCCCCCGGCTCCGGCACGGCGGCCAGCAGCGGGAACGGCGGCAGCAGCGGGGCCGGGTCGGAGGCGAGCGGGTGGACCAGGTGTCCCGCGCCGAGGAGGAAGCCGGGGCCGAGCGCGTAGGAGGCGGCCCAGACCGCCGCGTTGGGGATCAGCGCGACGCCGAGCAGCAGTACGGCGAACCGTCCCGTCCAGCCCTCCGTCAGCTGGAGGAAGGCGGCCCGCGCGGGCTCGCCGTGCCACACCAGTGACACCCCCACCAGCAGCGCGCCGCCCCCGAACAGCACCGTCGTCGCGGCACCGGCGGCGCGTACGGCGGCGCCCAGCCGGGCCCGCTCGTCCGTGCCGAACACCAGCCGCCGCACCGGTCCCGGCACCACCCCCAGCACGCTCAGAACCGGCTCGCGCGGGCGGCCGTACGCCGCCCACACCCCGGCACCGGCCGCGCCCGCGGCGACCAGCGGCAGACACACGGTCACCCAGCCCCATTGCGGACGGAGTTCAGCCCGGGAGCAGTACAGCGCCGCGGCGACGCCGACACCCAGATAGCCGAGGACCACGCCCGTCCACACCGTACGCGCCCGCACCGGTGGCGGGCCGTCCGGTTCGGTGGACGCGTCGGTGGCGTCCCGCGCCGCCCGGTACAGCAGCCACAGCGGCAGCGCGAGCAGCAGCAGCGGGGTCACGCCGACGGGCATGGGCGCGCCGGAGAGCGTGTCGGTGCGGGTCAGTTCCACACCGTGCGCCAGCAGCCACAGGGCGGCGGCGATGTGCAGCGCGCCGTCCGGTCCGCTGTCCGGGTAGGGCGAGCTGACCCACAGCACCATCACGAGCACGGCGAACGAGGCGAGGCCCAGTCCGGCCGCGACGGCACCGCCCAGCAGGCCGGCGCCGAGTCCGGGTGAGCGGTCGCGCATCCGGTTGGCCATGGGCGACATCGAGGAGCGGCGAACGGTCGTCTGGATCACGCTCGCCATGCTCCCAACGACACGCGCTTTCCCGTCGTAACAGGCGAACCTCCGAAGTGTCGCTCAATATACGTTTATGTTCTTTTTCGTACAGAAGGGTGCATGGTGACGACACAAAGCCCCGAGCCGACGGCCCCTCAGAACCGTTCGGCCGAGGCGTGCCTGACGGCCGAACAGGCACCCTCGCTGACCCCCGCTCAGGCCTTCGACGCGCTGTACGCCTTCTGCGCCCCCGCCCTCGTACGCCAGACCTATCTGCTCACCGGGCGCCGGGAGCTGGCCCGCGAGTCCGTGGAACGGGCCTTCCAGCTGGCCTGGCAGCACTGGCCCGAGGTGGCCCGGGACCGTGACCCGGCCGGCTGGGTGCGGGCGGTCGCGTACGACTGCGCGCTCTCCCCCTGGCACCGCTTCCGCCCCCGCTACCGCTCCCCGGAACCCCCGCCCGCCGACCCGGCCGACCAGGCCCTGCTGAACGCGCTGCTCAGGCTGCCGGCGTCGTACCGGCGCACGCTCGTCCTGTACGACGGTGTGGGCCTCGACCTGCCGGAGACGGCGGCGGAGACGGAGGCGAGCACACCGGCCGCCGCGAACCGGCTGATCCACGCCCGGGAGGCGGTGGCCGCGCTGCTGCCGGAACTGGCCGATCCGGAAACGCTGCACCACCGCCTGCTCGAACTGGCCTCCAGGGAGCGGCTCCGCGCGGAGAAGCCGACGACGGTACGGACCGGCTGCGAACGGCGGAACGTCTTCTGGACCCGGGCGGCCATCGCCTTCACCGTGACGATCATCGGTGCGACGACGCTCACGCTCCGCACCGCGCCGACGCGCTACGAGGCCCCGGTCGCCCCCGCCCAGGCGGTGCAGGGCGTTCCCCCACCGGCCGGCCTGGGCCCGCTCTCCCCGCACGAGCAGAAACTGCGGACGAAGCTCCACCGGTCCCAGGCGAGCGGGCCGGAGAGACTGGCACCGGAGCCGAGGTGAGCGGTGACGGCCCCGGAAACGCCGGTAGGCCCGCCCCGGCGGGGGAACGGGCCTACCGACCTGTGGAACCGGAAGCTCAGGCGCTCAGGATCTCCCGGGCCAGCTTCGCCGTCTCGGTCGGGGTCTTGCCGACCTTGACGCCCGCGGCCTCCAGGGCCTCCTTCTTCGCCTGGGCGGTGCCGGACGAACCGGAGACGATGGCGCCGGCGTGGCCCATGGTCTTGCCCTCGGGCGCGGTGAAGCCCGCGACGTAACCGACGACCGGCTTGGTCACGTTCTCCTTGATGAACGCCGCCGCGCGCTCCTCGGCGTCGCCACCGATCTCACCGATCATCACGATCAGGTCGGTGTCGGGGTCGTCCTGGAACGCGGCCAGGGCGTCGATGTGCGTGGTGCCGATGATCGGGTCGCCGCCGATGCCGACGGCGGTGGAGAAGCCGATGTCCCGCAGCTCGTACATCATCTGGTACGTCAGCGTGCCGGACTTCGACACCAGGCCGATGCGGCCCGGCTTGGTGATGTCGCCCGGGATGATGCCGACGTTCGACTGGCCCGGGGTGATGATGCCGGGGCAGTTCGGGCCGATGATCCGGGTCTTGTTGCCCTTCTTGCCGGCGTACGCCCAGAAGGCGGCCGTGTCGTGCACGGCGATGCCCTCGGTGATCACGACGGCCAGCGGGATCTCGGCGTCGATGGCCTCGACGACCGCGTCCTTGGTGAACTTCTCCGGCACGAAGATGACGGAGACGTTGGCGCCGGTCTTCTCGATGGCCTCCTTGACGGTGCCGAAGACGGGTACCTCGGTGCCGTCGAAGTCCACGGTCTGACCCGCCTTGCGCGGGTTGACGCCGCCCACGACGTTCGTGCCGTCACCGAGCATGAGCTTGGTGTGCTTCATGCCGGTGGCGCCGGTCATGCCCTGGACGATGACCTTGCTGTCCTTGTTGAGCCAGATAGCCATGGTGGTGTGAGTCCTCGTCCTCGTGCTTACTTGGCGGCGGCCAGCTCGGCGGCCTTGTCGGCCGCGCCGTCCATGGTGTCGACGCGCTGCACCAGCGGGTGGTTGGCGTCCGTGAGGATCTTCCGGCCCAGCTCGGCGTTGTTGCCGTCGAGACGGACGACGAGCGGCTTCTCGACCTTCTCGCCGCGGTCCTCCAGGAGCTTCAGGGCCTGCACGATGCCGTTGGCGACCTCGTCGCAGGCGGTGATGCCACCGAAGACGTTCACGAAGACGGACTTGACGTCCGGGTCGCCCAGGATGATCTCCAGGCCGTTCGCCATCACCTGGGCGGAGGCGCCACCGCCGATGTCCAGGAAGTTGGCGGGCTTGACGCCACCGTGCTTCTCACCGGCGTACGCGACGACGTCCAGGGTGCTCATGACGAGACCGGCGCCGTTGCCGATGATGCCGACCTCGCCGTCGAGCTTGACGTAGTTGAGGTTCTTCTCCTTGGCGGCGGCCTCCAGCGGGTTGGCCGCGGCCTTGTCGTGCAGCGCCTCGTACTCGGGGTGACGGAACTCGGCGTTGTCGTCGAGCGACACCTTGCCGTCGAGCGCGATGACCTCACCGGAGGCGACCTTCGCGAGCGGGTTGACCTCGACCAGGAGGGCGTCCGACTTGATGAAGGTGTCCCACAGCTTGATCAGGACGTTGACGACCTTGTCCGCGACCTCGGCCGGGAACTTGGCGGCCTCCACGATCTCGCGGGCCTTCGCCTCGTCCACACCGTCGATCGGGTCGATCGGGGTCTTGGCGACGGCCTCCGGGCGGGTGGCCGCCACCTCCTCGATCTCCATGCCGCCCTCGACGGAGGCGATGGACAGGAAGGTGCGGTTGGCACGGTCGAGGAGGAAGGAGACGTAGTACTCCTCGAGGATCTCCGGAGCGGTCTCGGCGATCATCACCTTGTGGACCGTGTGGCCCTTGATGTCCATGCCGAGGATGTCCGTCGCACGAGCGACGGCCTCGTCCGGGGAGGCGGCCAGCTTGACGCCGCCGGCCTTGCCGCGACCACCGACCTTCACCTGCGCCTTGACGACGGACTTGCCGCCGAGCCGCTCGGTGATCTCGCGCGCCGCCTCAGGCGTGTCGATGACTTCACCGGCCAGCACCGGTACATCGTGCTTGGCGAAGAGGTCCCTCGCCTGGTACTCGAACAGGTCCACGCGCTTCCGTCCCTATCAGTGATCTCGCGGTTCGTTGGATGCGTGGGCGTGCCGCGAAGGGCAACGTGACGTCCGCTGTCACTAGGGAAGCGCACACGGTGTCCGAGCGCGCGGCATGTCCGTCTCGCAGGTTATCGCTGCTTGCGGGGGCCCTCTAAATCGCGGGTCACACCTGAGCGGTGATACCTGTCACATGATGCCGGATTCCCTGGCACAGCGTGCCGCCTCTGCGGGCGGTACGGGCGTTGTGCGAGGCCTCACCGGGCTGGGGTCGACCCGGTGAGACCCCCTGGCGGCCCCGGGTCGCCCCGGGGCCGGGGCGCTTGATCCCCACCCCAATGGGGACCACCCGCCCCATCCGCGAGGCTCCGCCCGGACGAGCCGACGGCTTTCGGCCACCCGGGCCGGCCACCCCACGGAGCTGTGCGCGGCACTGAGCCGTACGCGCCGCCTACTCCGGATACCGGGTGCCCCTTCCGGCCCGGTGTCACGCCGCCCGGTCTCACGCCGTCCGGTCTCACGCCGTCTCCGGTATCGGCAGGGGCCGTTTCTCCAGCGCGGCGGCCATCACCTCGGGAAACAGGTCGGGCGTGCAGGCGAAGGCCGGTGCGCCGAGCGCGGCCAGCGCCGCCGCGTGGTCCCGGTCGTACGCGGGCGCCCCCTCGTCCGACAGCGCGAGCAGCGCCACGAACTGCGTCCCCGACGCCTTCATCGCCGCGACCCGCTTGAGCATCTCCTGGCGGATACCGCCCTCGAAGAGATCGCTGATCAGCACGACGACGGTCTCGGCCGGCCGGGTGATCCGCGCCTGGCAGTAGGCGAGCGCCCGGTTGATGTCCGTACCGCCGCCGAGCTGGGTGCCGAAGAGCACGTCGACGGGATCGTCCAGCTGGTCGGTGAGATCGACGACCGCCGTGTCGAAGACGACCAGCCGGGTGCTGAGCGACCGCATGGAGGCGAGGACCGCGCCGAACACCGACGCGTACACCACGGACGACGCCATCGACCCCGACTGGTCGATGCAGAGCACGACCTCCTTCTTCACCGACCGCGCGGCCCGCCCGTAGCCGATGAGCCGCTCCGGCACGACCGTGCGGTACTCGGGCAGATAATGCTTGAGGTTGGCCGCGACGGTGCGGTTCCAGTCGATGTCGTGGTGGCGCGGACGGGTGACGCGGGCACTGCGGTCCAGGGCTCCGGTGAGGGTGGCCCGGGTGCGGGTGGCGAGCCGCTTCTCCAGGTCCTCCACCACCTTGCGCACGACCGCGCGGGCCGTCTCCCGGGTCGTCTCCGGCATCGCCTTGTGCAGCGAGAGCAGCGTGCCGACCAGGTGCACGTCGGCCTCCACCGCCTCCAGCATCTCCGGCTCCAGCAGCAGGGAGGCGAGGCCGAGGCGGTCGATGGCGTCGCGCTGCATGACCTGGACGACGGAGGACGGGAAGTAGCGGCGGATGTCCCCGAGCCAGCGCGCCACGGACGGCGCCGAGGCACCGAGCCCCGCCGACCGGTCCCGGCCCGTCTGCGGCTTGTCACCCCTGCCGTAGAGCGCGGCCAGCGTGCCGTCCATCGCCGCGTCCCGCCCGGACAGCGCGTACCCGGTGCCGTCTGCCTGGTCCCCGCCGAGCACCATCCGCCACCGCCGCAGCCGCTCCCCCGCTGGGTCCACGGTGGCGGTCGTGGCAGTCGCGGCCGGGCTGTCCGTCGTAGCAGTCGTTGCCGTCGTGGCGGCGGTCGTGGCCGAGCTGTCCGTCATAGCGGTCGTTGCCGTCGTCGCGGTCACGGCCGAGCTGTCCGTCATAGCAGTCGTTGCCGTCGTGGCGGCGGTCGTGGCCGAGCTGTCCGTCGTGGCCGTCCTGTCCGTCATGTGCCCACCCCCGTAAGGCAGTCGTCGTGCGTGGAATCGGGTGCCGTCTCGTGTACCGCTTCGCGCGTCGCGCCGGGTGGAGGGGTGTGCGTCGCGCCGTGTCGCGGGGCGTCCGCCGCGCCGGACGCCGTGCTGTACGCCCAGCTGTGCCGCGCGCCGTGTGACGGGGCGTCCGTCGCGTCGGGCCTCGTGTCGAGGCGCGCGTCCAGGCCGAGCAGCAGCCGCAGCACCGGGAGCACGGCGTCGGCGCGCCCGGTGTCCGGTTCGGCGGCGAAGCCGGGGATCGCGGCTCCCTGTGCGGTGGCCCCGCCGGGCCGGCCTCCGGGGCCGCGCCGGACCAGCTCGCCGAGGGTTCTGCGCACCCCCGGCTCGTAGGCCGCAAAGGTGCGCCGCAGCAGTGGCAGTACGTCAGTGAAGGCGTCCGCCGACACCCCGGTCAGCCAGGTGTCCAGCAAAGCGAGCAGCCGCTCGTCGTGCACGAGCAGCAGCCCGCCCCCGCCACCGGCGAAGCCCTCGACCCACGCGGCGGCAGCGGCTGGAGGAGTGCCCGGTGACAGGGCGAGCCCCATCAGCCGGGCCGCCTCCTCGGGCGCCAGTGCCCCGTCGTCCAGCAACAACCGCACGGCCCGGCCCCGGATGACACCGGGCGCGGTGTCCCGCAGGGACAGCACCCGCAACACGGCCCGCCAACGCTCCCGCAGCCCACCGCCTCCGGCAGCCGCACCGGCGCCCCCGCCGGCCGCCGCAACCGCAGCCGCAGCCGCAGCCGCAGCCGCACCATTGCCGGCCGACCCGACAGCCGCACGGGCGCCCACGCCACCCGCCGCAGCCGCACCGGCCCCATTGCCGGCCGAACTCGCAGCCGCACCCGCGGCTCCCCCGCCGCGCCCCGCAGCCGCACCCGCGCCTCCCGCAGGGCCAGCGGCGCCCTCCCTGCCCTCACCCGCAAGCACATCGGCGCCCGCGCCTGCCGGCCCCCCAGACGCACCAGCGCCCACGCCGCCCGCCGCAGCCGCAGCCGCACCCGCGCCTCCCGCAGGGCCAGCGGCGCCCTCCCTGCCCTCACCCGCAGGCACATGGACGCCCTCGCCGGTCGCCCCCGCAGCCTCGCCGGCGCGCCCCGCAGAGGCAGCGGCGCCATCCCCGTCCGTCGCCGCAGACGCGCCGGCGCCCTCCCCGGCCACGGCCTCAGAGCCACGAGCGCCATCGCCAGCCACCCCCGCAGGCACACCGGTGCCATCTCCTGCCCCTCCCGCAGACGCGCCGACGGCATTCCCGCTCCCGCCCGCAGCCGCACCGGCGCCCCCGCCGGCCGCCTCCTCGGGCGCGCCGGACAGGCTCTCCGTCAGGAGGCCGACCGCCGTGTGCACGGCGTCCACATGGCCTCGCATCTCCTCCGCCGCGTCGGTGTCGAGTGCGGCGCAGGCCGGGGGCAGGCCGACGAAGACGCGTTCGGCGAGGCCCGCCGCGACCTCGGCCAGCGCGCGGGTGTCGGTGCCGCGCACGTCGCCGTAGCGCAGCGAGCGGACCAGGGCGGGCAGGGCCTGGGCGAGGTGGCCGACGTCGGTGTCCAGGGCCGCCCGGTCGGCGAGGACCCGCATGACCACGGGCAGCGCGTCCGGCAGCCCGGCCAGCAGGCACTGCTCGGCGAGCGCGGTGACGTCGGCGAGTGCTTGCGCCGCCGTCGCGTCCGCCTCCGCCTTGGCCCGTGCCGCCGCGTGGACGGTCGTCCCCCACACGCCCGCCTCGGCGACCCGTACCGACAGCTCGGGCTCCCAGCGCAGCCGCCAGGTCTCCCGGAACGTGCCCGTGCTGCTCCGGGACCGGGCCGGCTCGCCCCAGCCGACGCCGAGCAGCCGCAGCCGGTGCAGCAGTCTGCTGCGGCCGGCGTCGGTGTCCCCGCGCAGATCCAGCTCCAGCTCGCGCTCCAGCGCCTCGGGTTTCAGCCGCAGCGACCGCTGCTGCCGGGCCAGGTCCCGCTGCAACGGCACCGCGGGCGCCGACTCCGGGACCTCGCCCAGGACGTCTCCGACCACCAGCCGGTCGTGCACCAGCGCCAGCGGCACGTCCGAGCCGTCGCACAGCACCGCCCGCACCGCGTCGGTGGTCTCGCCCAGGCCGGGCAGCGGCCGGCCCCGCAGCGCGGCCAGGGTCTCTGCGAGCCGTACGGCCTCGATGACGTGCGCGGAGGAAACGATCCGGTCCTCCTCGCGCAGCAGCCCGGCCACCTTGGTCAGCCACCGCTCGACCGGCCGGTCGGGCGCGTGGAACAGATGCCCGTACCAGCCGGGCGAGTCGATGCCGGCGCCGTAGCCGCCGGAGCGGGCCAGCCTGCGGTGCGTCCACGGCACCCAGGTCAGGTCGGTCCTGGTCCTGGGCAGGCCCTTGAGCAGCGCCCGGTCGGCGGTGACGGTGGTCCTCTCGCGCAGCGCGGGCACGTGCCAGGCCCCGCAGACCACGGCCACGGCGTCCCCGAACTCCTTGCGCGCGTCCCGCAGCCGGAGCCGCATGTGCGCCTCGCGGACGAGGTCCCGGGGGCGCCCGCCGGCGCCGTACCGCTCGCGCAGCGTTCCCATGGCCTCCGCCACGGCCGCGAACGGCGCGAAGGGGTCCCGGGCGCCGGGTCCCCGGTGCTCGACGACGTCCTCCCACCAGCGCTCGGGATCGTCGTACCCGGCCGCCTCGGCGAGCAGGGCGAGGGGGTCGACGCGGATCTGGTCACCGTGACCGGAGCCGGGTCCCGGCCCGGGCTCACCGGCGTCGTCCCCGTCGTCGTGACCGGACTCGCCCGCTTCCTTCTCCCACGCCAGCGTGTGCGTGGCCGGCAGGTCGACGAAGCGGGCCGGGACGCCCTGTTCCAGGGCCCACCGGAGGGCCACCCACTCGGGGCTGAACTCGGCGAACGGCCAGAAGGCCGAGCGGCCGGGCTCGTCCACGGCGTGGGCGAGCAGGGCGACCGGGGGCCGCAGGCCCGGGTCGGCGGCCAGCGGGATCAGCGCGTCGGCCTCGGGCGGGCCCTCGATCAGCACGGCGGCCGGCCGGGCGGCGTCCAGCGCGGCCCGCACCGCGCGCGCGGATCCGGGCCCGTGGTGCCGTACGCCGAGCAGCAGCGGCCCGGAGACGTAGGCCGTGCTCCCGCCGGTGCCGGTCATGCGCTCACCTCGCGGCAGGCGCGGTAGAAGTCGGTCCAGCCCTCGCGCTCGCGGACGACCGTCTCCAGGTACTCCTGCCAGACGACCCGGTCGGCCGCCGGGTCCCGGACGACCGCGCCGAGGATGCCGGCGGCGACGTCTCCGGGGCGCAGCACGCCGTCGCCGAAGTGGGTGGCGAGGGCGAGGCCGTTCGTGACGACGGAGATCGCCTCCGCCGTGGACAGCGTGCCGCTGGGCGACTTCAGCTTCGTCCGGCCGTCGGCGGTGATGCCGTCGCGCAGCTCGCGGAAGACGGTGACGACCCGGCGGATCTCCTCGATGCCGTCGGGCGCGGCCGGCAGGTCGAGGGAGCGGCCGAGCTGCTCGACCCGGCGGGTGACGATGTCGACCTCGGCGTCGGCGCTCTCCGGCAGCGGCAGCACCACGGTGTTGAAGCGGCGGCGCAGGGCGCTGGAGAGGTCGTTGACCCCGCGGTCGCGGTCGTTGGCGGTGGCGATGAGGTTGAAGCCGCGGACCGCCTGGACCTCGTCCCCCAGCTCGGGGACGGGCAGGGTCTTCTCGGACAGGATCGTGATGAGCGTGTCCTGCACGTCGGCCGGGATGCGGGTCAGCTCCTCCACCCGGGCCGTCATGCCCTCGGCCATGGCGCGCATGACGGGGCTGGGCACGAGGGCGTCGCGGCTCGGACCGTGCGCGAGGAGCTGCGCGTAGTTCCAGCCGTACCGGATCGCTTCCTCCGGGGTGCCGGCCGTGCCCTGCACCAGCAGCGTCGAGTCACCGCTCACGGCGGCGGCCAGGTGTTCCGACACCCAGGTCTTGGCGGTGCCGGGCACGCCGAGCAGGAGCAGGGCGCGGTCGGTGGCGAGCGTGGTGACGGCGACCTCGACGATGCGGCGCGGGCCCACGTACTTGGGGGTGATCACCGTGCCGTCCGGCAGGGTGCCGCCGAGCAGGTACGTCGCCACCGCCCACGGCGACAGCTTCCAGCGGGCCGGGCGCGGGCGGTCGTCCTGGGCGGCGAGCGCGGTGAGTTCGGCGGCGAAGGCGTGCTCGGCGTGCGGTCGCAGCGCCTGCGCGGTCTCGTCGCGGTCGGGTGCGGCGGTCGTCGGTTCCACGGACACAGACATGGCTGAGGCCCCCTCCAGCTCGGCCGGTTCGGATCTGGCATCCACCGTGCACCACGCCACTGACAATCGCTCTGACCAGCACCAACGTGCTCGCCGGGCCGATTGTCAGTGGCGGGACCTACCGTCGGAGACATGACTGAGCAGGGGGTGCGCTGGACCGCGGACCAGGTGCTGGCACTGGCGCCTGACGCCGCGTCACGCAAGGCGGGCAGCAGACTCGGCGTGGCCGGGCCGTGGTCCGGGACGGGGAGCGGAGAGGGGACGGTGTGGGGACTGTGCAAGGGCAGCGGCAGCAGGCCGTACCAGACGGTGGTGGACCTGGCAGACGCGGCCGGGCCGGCGTACAAGTGCAGTTGTCCGAGCCGTAAGTTCCCGTGCAAGCACGCGCTCGGGCTGCTTCTGCTGTGGGCGGGTGACGACGGCGCGGTGCCGGCCGCCGCGCAGCCGCCGGAGTGGGCCGGGCAGTGGCTCGCGGGCCGGCGCGGACGCGCCGAGGGCAAACGGACGCGGACCGAGGGGGGTTCGGCGGCCGGACCCGCCGATCCGGATGCGGCCCGGCGGCGGGCCGAGCGCCGGGCCGAGCGGGTCACGGCGGGCGCGACCGAGCTGGAGCAACGCCTGGCCGACCTCCTGCGCGGCGGCCTGGCCGCGGCCGAACACGCGGGGTACGGCCTGTGGGACGAGACGGCGGCCCGCATGGTCGACGCCCAGGCGCCGGGACTGGCCGCGCGCGTCCGGGAACTGGGGGCGATCCCGGCGTCCGGCGCGGGCTGGCCGGCGCGGCTGCTGGAGGAGTGCGCGCTGCTGCATCTGCTCGACCAGGGCTGGCTGCACCGCGACCGGCTGCCGGACGGCCTCGCGGCCACGGTCCGTTCCCGGCTCGGCCTGCCCGCCACACCGGACGGCCCGCCGGTGCGCGACCGCTGGCTGGTCCTCGCCCAGTACGACACGGTGGACCCGAAACTGACGACGCGCCGGATATGGCTGCACGGCGCGGAGTCCGGCGGCACCCGGCTGCTGCTGTCCTACGGCGCGGCGGGCCGGGCGCCGGAGCTGTCGCTGCCGGTGGGCCTCGCCCTGGAGGCGGAGCTGACGGCGTACCCGGGCTCCGGCCGGTCCCGGGCCGCCCTGGGCGAGCGGTTCACCCCGCCGGCCCCGGCCGTGTTCCGCCCACCGGGCGTGACGACGGCCGAGGCGGCGGCCCGGTACGGCGAGGCCCTGCGCGACGACCCGTGGCTGGACGCGGTCCCCGTGACCCTGGACCGGGTGACGCCGGTCCCGGACGGCGACGGTTGGCAACTCGCCGACGCCGAAACGGACACGGCCCTGCCGGTGACCCGGGCCGCCCGCTCCCGGCCCGGCCTGTGGCGGCTGGTCGCGCTGTCCGGCGGCGCCCCCGTCACGGTCTTCGGCGAGTGCGGCCACCGCGGCTTCACCCCGCTCACGGCCTGGGCGGAGGGAGAGGGCGAGGCGGTGCCGCTGTGCTGATCCCGGGGGGCGAACGCGGCAGGGAAGAAGACGGAAGGAAAGAAAGAGGGGAAGGGAACGCGATGAACGGGGCACCGCCCAGCGACGGGACACGGGCCGACGCGGACAAGGGCAGTCCGGGGAACTCCTGGGAGAGTGCGGCGAACACCGCGGTCGACTCGGACGATTCCTCCGCACGCCCCTCACAGGCCCCGGTGGCCTCGCAGCCGGCCCCGGCTCCCTCCTGGGAAGACCTGGTCACCACCGCACTCCTCGGTACCGACCGGCGTGCCCCTGCGCACGCCGTGCCGGGTCGCCCGGCCCCGGTGGCACTGCTCGACGCGGCGGCCGTGGCGACCGTACGGCGGCGGGCCGGGCTGCGGCCCGCGCGGGCGGCTCGGCGGCCCGGTGCGGCGCCCGCGGATCCGCGCCCGGCCCTGCCCGCACCGGCGGCCCGCAGACTCACCACCCTGCTGGCGGACCGGTCCGGTGGCGCGGCCGGCAGCCGGCGGGGCAGCTCCCCGGACCTCATGGAGCTGCTCCCACAGTGGCTCGCGGCGGCCAACGCGCACGGGTACGCGGCGCCCCCGCAGCTGCTGCCCGCGCTGCTGGACGCGGCCCGGGGCCGCACGGACCTGCGCCCGGCGGCACTGGCGTTCGCCGGCCCGCGCGCGCTGTGGCTGGCCCGGCTGAACCCGGACTGGCGGTTCGCCCTGCGCGCGGCCCCCGGCGGCGGCGCGGCGCTGCCCGGCCCGCAGGACGCCGGGGCGGTGCGCCGGCTGTGGGAGGAGGGGCTGTTCGCCGAGCGGGCGGCGCTGCTGGGGGCCCTGCGCGCCCGCACGCCCGCGCTGGGCCGCGAACTGCTGGCGTCGACGTGGGCGACGGAGCGGGCGGAGGACCGGCTGATGTTCCTCGACTCGCTGCGTACGGGCCTGTCGGACGCGGACGAGCCGTTCCTGGAGCAGGCGTTGGGCGACCGGAGCCGCAATGTCCGGGCGACGGCGGCGGAACTGCTGTCGGCGCTGCCGGACTCGGCGCTCGCCGCGCGGATGGCCGTACGGGCCTCGGCGTGCGTGGCCCTGGACCGTACGGGCAGCACACCGGCGATCGTGGTGGAGGCGCCGCTCGAATGCGACGCGGGCATGGAGCGGGACGGTGTCGTGGCCGCACCGCCCGCGGGGCGGGGGGAACGGTCGTGGTGGCTGGGCCAGTTGGTGGAGGCCGCCCCGCTCGGCACCTGGTCGCAGCGGCTCGGCGGGCGCACGCCCCAGGAGATCGTGGAGCTGCCGGTGACGGACGGCTGGCAGGCCGAGCTGCACGCGGCCTGGTGCCGGGCGGCGGTACGGCAGCGGGACGCCGCCTGGTCGCGGGCGCTGCTCGGCTCGCCGTCGGCACCGGAGGCGGGCGGTCCGGGCGCGGTGTCCCTGGCGGAGCGGGCGAAGCTGCTGGCCGCGCTGGATCCTGCGGAACGGGCCGCGTGGGTCGCCGGGTTCATCGCCACGCACGGCCTGTCGGAGGCGTTCCAGTTGCTCGGGGTGTGCGCGGTCCCCTGGGCTCCCCCGCTGGGCCAGGCGGTCGTGGACGCCCTGAACATCGCCCGGGACGCGGGCAGTTACCCGTGGAGCTTCAGCGGGGTGATGGGACTGGCGGAGCGCTGCCTGGACCCGGCGGAGGCCGTACGGCTGGAGGCGCTGCTGGCGATACCCGACGAGCGGGAGGACGCCGCGCCGGGGGCCGGCGGGTACTGGGCGGAGGCCTTCCAGCGGCTGGTCACGACCCTGCGGCTGCGGGCGGCGATGACCCGCGAACTGACCCCGCCCACCCCGGCCACGCCACCGCCGAGCACACCCGCACAGCCACGGGAGGCGGCTGCGTAACCCGCGAAAGAGCCACCCAGCCGTCGGGAGCAGCCGCGTAACGGCCCGAGGGCAGCCGCGTACCGGGCGGAAGCAGACCCGCAACCGCCGGAAGCAGACCCGCAGCCGCGCGACCGCCGAAGGCAGCCGCTCAGCCCCCCGACGCCGCCGGCTGGCGGACGTTCTCCCGGACCCACTCCACGATCGACGCGGTCGTCGCTCCGGGGGTGAAGATCTCCGCGACGCCCTTCTCCTTCAGCGGCGGGATGTCCTCGTCCGGGATGATGCCGCCGCCGAAGACGAGGATGTCCTCGGCCTCCCGCTCCTTGAGCAGGTCGATGACCGCGGCGAACAGCGTGTTGTGGGCGCCGGAGAGGATGGACAGGCCGATCGCGTCGGCGTCCTCCTGGATGGCGGTGTCGACGATCTGTTCGGGCGTCTGGTGGAGCCCGGTGTAGATGACCTCCATACCGGCGTCGCGCAGGGCCCGCGCGATGACCTTGGCCCCACGATCGTGGCCGTCGAGCCCCGGCTTGGCGACCACCACGCGGATCGGACCGGCTGCCACACCCATCACTGCCTCCATCAAGCGACCACGGAAGCGATCGCTTCCGTCCGTATCGACAAGTACCGCACTTTTGGCGCGTTCCGCCACCGTCGCGAAGTGAACGAACGTTATCTCCAGCATCTCGCAAGCGGCAGTTTTACGGCGCGCGGCGAGGGGGAAATCACATGGTGGGACATGAGGGCACACGGGGGTCGAGCCGTCCTCCGGTGTGCCGACAGGAGGTCGGCCCATGAAGGTCACCTGGGTTTTGCCGCTCTTCCTCCCGCTCTGCCGCCGCCTGTGGCCCGGCAGACTGGCCGGACTCTCCATGACACTGCTGCGGGCGACGGCCCTGGAGGCGGCGATTCTGGCGGGCCACCTCCTGCTGTATCCGACCGGCCTGATCCAGGAGCGGCGCTCCGGCGTCCTGCCCGCCACGGACGGCGCCGCGCGACTGCCGGTCCGCCCCGCGCCACCGGTCGTCCTGCTGCACGGCTTCATCGACAACCGTTCGGTTTTCGTCCTGCTCCGCCGCACCCTCGCCCAGCACGGCAGGCACCGGGTGGAGTCACTCAACTACTCTCCGCTGACCTGCGACATACGCATCGCGGCCGAGCTGCTCGGCCGGCACATCGAGGAGATCTGCGAGCGCACCGGCAGTGCCCAGGTCGACATCGTCGGGCACAGCCTCGGGGGTCTGATAGCGCGCTACTACACCCAGTGCCTGGGGGGTGACCTGCGGGTACGCACGCTGGTCACCCTCGGCACCCCGCACTCGGGGACCCGGGTGGCGCCGCTGGCGGACGCGCACCCGATCGTGCGGCAGATGCGGCCCGGCTCGGCCGTGATCGAGGAGCTGGCCCGGCCCGCGCCCGGCTGCCGGACCCGCTTCGTGAGCTTCTGGAGCGACCTGGACTCCCTGATGGACCCGCTGGAGACCGCCTGCCTGGAGCACCCCGACCTGGACGCGCAGAACGTCCGGGTGACCGGCATCGGCCATCTCGCCCTGCCCGTGCATCCCGCCGTAGCGGCCGGGATACGCGAGGCCCTGGACGCCCCGCACTCCGGGGACCGGGCCGCCGACGGCCTGACGGTGGCCTGAGGCCGGCCGCGGCCGGAGCGCGGAGCCCGCGCACAGCCGACGCATCACCGACCCACAGCCCGCATATCGCCGCTCGACATCGAACATCCTTCGAACGCAAGGCCAAGCTCGCGTCCTGGGGCCCCGAAACACGGCCGAATGCCCGTTTCCGGCCCACGCGAAACAGGCCGAAGATTGTCGCGCCCAGGTACCGCCGGGTACAGTCGCCGCACTGCTCTGGCAGCCCCTGTTGTCGAGGCGAAAGAGAAGTTGGTGAACGACCGTCACCCGTCGGGGACCATGACCACCCCGGCCCCGGCTTCCGACGCCTCCACCGCGCCCTACGCGCCGTACGGGGCACAGGAAGCTCCCTACGACGACCTCACCACGTACGGCGGCTACGACGCCACCGGTTTTGCCGGTGACTCCGGAAGCACCACGGCCTTCCACACCGACCCGCTCTTCGGCAGCCTCCCGGGCAGCGAGCAGACCACCGGCGCGTACGACACCAGCCAGTGGGAGAGCGGCACCGCCCAGACCCCGGCCTACGACCCGTACGCGGCGCAGCATTACGCCACCTACGACACCTACGACTCCGGCGTCTACGACAGCACCGCCTGGGCCGTCCCCGCGCAGGCCACCGGAAACGACGTCAGCGGCCAGTGGGACGCCAACGCCTGGCTGCAGCCGGACGCGTCCGGCGGCGCCGACCCCACCCAGCAGTGGGAGTGGGGCACCCAGACCTTCGACACGGGCGCGTACGACGCCACGCAGTGGAACTCCGTGGGCCAGAGCGTGCCGGCGCAGTCCGAGCCGGGTGGCGAACCGTTCGATCAGCAGGCCACCGCGGCCTTCGAGCAGGTGCCGTACGAGGACACCGCCTTCGACGAACATCCCGCCGGCGAGGGCGAGTCGGGCTCCATCGGCGAACTGCCCGCCGTGAACGGCCTGCTGGACGACCAGGAAGAGGTCACCCCGGCGCCGACGACCCGCGCGGGCTCGCGCGGCGGGGCGCGCTCCCGGCGCCGTACGCCCGCCAAGCGCTCCGCGCTGCTGACCGTCGCCGTGCCGTCGGCCTGTGTCATGGGGGTGGCCGGGGTCGCCGCCGCCTCGGTCGGCGCGCTCACCGACGACTCCAAGGACACCGCCACCACCGCCTCGGACGCACAGCCGGTCAAGCCGTCCGTCGCCAACAGCAAACTGGACAGCCAGCTCAAGACGCTCTCCGCGGGCGCAGACGACTTCGCCGACCGGGCGAGCCGTACCCAGGAGCGGATCGACCTCAAGGCGCAGCAGGAGCTGGAGAAGAAGAAGGCAGCCGCGGAGGCCGCGCTCAAGGAGCGGCTGCGGCCCAAGTTCGCGCTGCCGGTCGCGCAGCACGGACTGAGCGCCTACTTCGGCCAGGCGGGCATCAACTGGATGTCGGTGCACACCGGCATCGACTTCCCGGTCTCCTACGGCACGACGGTGATGGCCGCCACCGACGGCACCGTCACCACCAAGTGGAACAGCGCCTACGGCAACATGATGATCGTGACGGCGAAGGACGGCACGGAGACCTGGTACTGCCACCTCTCCAGCTACCGCGTCGCCTCCGGTACGACCGTCAAGGCCGGCCAGCCGATCGCCTACTCCGGCAACTCGGGCAACTCCACCGGTCCACATCTGCATTTCGAGGTACGGCCGGCGGGCGGGGCGGCCATAGACCCGCTGCCGTGGCTGCGGAGCCACGGACTGGATCCCAACTAGACGCCGGGGCCCCGCTCTTCGGCGGGGCCCTCTCGGTCTCCTACTACAGCCTCTCCACCGGTGCGTACCGCAGCAGCAGCCGCTTCGGCTTGGCGTCGCCGAAGTCGATCGTCGCCTCCGCGTTCGCGCCCGTCCCCTTCACCGCGACGACGGTGCCGAGCCCGAACTGGTCGTGGGTGACCCGGTCCCCGACGGCCAGTGCGACCACCGGCTTCTCCGCCGTGCGCCGCGTGGCGAAACCGGAGGCGCCCGACGCCGAGGAGCGCGAACGGGTCGAGGACAGCGAGGCGGCGATCCCGGACGCCGGCCCGGAGGCCATGGGCGCCGCCGCCCCGGTCCGCTTCCACTCCACATGGGCGGGCGGGATCTCCTCCAGGAAGCGGGAGGGCGGGTTGTACGACGGCTGGCCCCAGGCGCTGCGCATCGCCGACCGCGTGAGGTAGAGCCGCTCCCGCGCCCGCGTGATGCCGACGTACGCCAGGCGCCGCTCCTCCTCCAGTTCCTTGGTCTCGCCGAGGGCGCGCATGTGCGGGAAGACGCCGTCCTCCATGCCGGTCAGGAACACGACCGGGAACTCCAGGCCCTTGGCGGTGTGCAGGGTCATCAGGGTGATGACGCCGTCGCCGTCCTCCTCGTCCGGGATCTGGTCGGAGTCGGCGACCAGGGCGACCTGCTCCAGGAAGTCGGCCAGGGTGCCCTGCTCACCCTCGCCCCGCTCCTGCTCGAACTCCAGGGCCACGGCCGCGAGTTCCTGGAGGTTCTCGATCCGGGTCTCGTCCTGCGGGTCGGTGGAGGCCTGCAACTCGGCCAGGTAACCGGTGCGTTCGAGGACGGCCTCCAGCACGGTGGCCGGTCCGGCACCGGACTCGACGATCGTCCGCAGGTCCTCCATCAGCGTGTTGAACCGCTTGACCGCGTTCGTGGAGCGCGCGGCCATGCCGTACGCCTCGTCCACGCGCTTCAGGGCCTGCGGGAAGCTGATCTTCTCGCGCTGGGAGAGGGCGTCGATCATCGCCTCCGCGCGGTCGCCGATGCCCCGCTTGGGCACGTTGAGGATGCGGCGCAGCGGCACCGAGTCCTCGGGATTGGCGAGGACCCGCAGGTAGGCGAGGACGTCCCGGACCTCCTTGCGCTCGTAGAAGCGGACCCCGCCGACGACCTTGTAGGGCAGGCCGACGCGAATGAAGACCTCTTCGAAGACACGGGACTGGGCGTTGGTGCGGTAGAAGACCGCGACGTCTCCCGCGCGCGCGTGGCCCGCGTCGACCAGGCGGTCTATCTCCTCGGCGACGAACTGGGCCTCGTCGTGCTCGGTGTCGGCGACGTACCCGACGATCCGGGCACCCTGGCCGGCGTTGGTCCACAGGTTCTTCGGGCGGCGGGACTCGTTGCGCTCGATGACCGCGTTGGCGGCGGACAGGATGGTCTGCGTGGAGCGGTAGTTCTGCTCCAGCAGGATCGTCGTCGCGTTCGGGTAGTCCTCCTCGAACTGGAGGATGTTGCGGATCGTCGCACCCCGGAAGGCGTAGATCGACTGGTCCGCGTCACCCACGACGCAGAGTTCGGCGGGCGGGATGTCGTACTCGCTGGGCGGGGTGTCCTCGTCGTGTTCGCCGGTGCCGACGAGTTCCCGCACGAGCGCGTACTGGGCGTGGTTGGTGTCCTGGTACTCGTCCACCAGGACGTGCCGGAAGCGGCGGCGGTAGTGCTCGGCGACGTCCGGGAAGGCCCGCAGCAGGTTGACCGTCGTCATGATCAGGTCGTCGAAGTCCAGCGCGTTCGCCTCACGCAGCCGCGACTGGTACAGGGCGTAGGCCTGCGCCAGGGTCTTCTCGAAGCCGTCGGTGGCCTGGGCGGCGAAGTCCTCCTCGTCGATCAGCTCGTTCTTCAGGTTGCTGATCTTGGCGCTGAAGGACTTGGGCGGGAAGCGCTTGGGGTCGAGATCCAGGTCACGGCAGACCAGGGCCATCAGGCGCTTGCTGTCGGCGGCGTCGTAGATGGAGAACGACGACGTGAAGCCGAGCTTCTTGCTCTCCCGCCGCAGGATGCGCACGCAGGCGCTGTGGAAGGTCATCACCCACATCGCGTTCGCGCGCGGGCCGACGAGCTGCTCGACGCGCTCCTTCATCTCGCCCGCGGCCTTGTTGGTGAAGGTGATCGCGAGGATCTGGCCCGGGTGGACGTTCCGCTCGGCGAGCAGGTAGGCGATGCGGTGGGTCAGCACGCGGGTCTTGCCGGAGCCGGCGCCGGCGACGATGAGCAGCGGGGAGCCGGCGTGCACGACCGCGGCGCGCTGGTTCTCGTTCAGCCCCTCCAGCAGTGCCGCCGCGTCGAGCACGGGGCGCGGGGCGCCGTCGCGGTAGTACCCTCCCCCGCTCTCGGCTTCGCTAGAGCGGGGGGACCCCCATCGGTCCGGTGGCACGTCGAACTTCCCGCCGAACAGATCGTCCGGAAGGGGCTCCGGAGCATGATCGTCCTCGGGCGGCGGCGGAGGTTCCTCCTCGTGCCCGCGAGGGGTCTGGAGGTCCGCCAGGAAGCTGTCGTCAAAGAGGCTGCTCATCGCTCTACGAGTCTAGGGCGCCCCACCGACAACCGGTCGCGGTCCCCGGAACATGACGGCTCCGGGCGCGAGTTGATCTTCGCGTCGATCGGGCGCGCCGACCGCTCACGCATCGGAAGCACCTGGTCACACGTACGTGAACCTCGACGCGCTCCGGGAAAAGGTCACGGAAATGTATCGGACATACCGCACACCAACCTTCACAGAAGACACACGAGTTGGCTAGGTTTCCGTCAGGCCGCACGACCCCCCTCCGGCGAACGTCGCCGGGCCGCGCGGCCTCCGCCGCATCCGGCGCGCCCCGCACGGTGCCCGGAGCCGGGGACCCACCGATCCTGGGGTGAATCGGCCGACTCCCGCCCGGGACGACGCCGTAGGGCAACCCTTCCGAGCACCGCCCGAACCTCCCGGACCCCTGATCGAAGGCCTGGGCACCCCCACCACTGACCCCGGTAGGCGGCAGTACGGAAGGAGTCGCCTCCCTTGGCGTCGCACCGCAAGCCGCGCCCCGGCGGAACCCAGGGAGCGGGCGCCCGCACCCCCGCTCTCGCCACCGCCGCCCTCACCTCCGTGGCCGTACTCTCCCAGACGGCCGATGCCACACCCTCGCCCGTTACGGGCCGGCCGAGCCAGGAGGAGATCGAACGCAAGATCGACGACTTCTACCGCCGAGCGGAATCGGCGGCGGAGACGTCGACTGCGGGCAGGGACGGGGGCAGGGGCGGTCGGGGAGCCGGGCGAGCCGACCGGGACGCCGGGCGGGGCGAGCGCGGGGCCGGGGATGCCGGCCGGAGGGCCGGGCGGGCCGACCGAGGGGGCCGGCGAGCCGAACGGGGAGTTGGACGGGACGACCGGGGGATCCGAAGCGGCGACCAGGGAACCGGGCGAGCCGATCCGGGTGCGGAGTGGACCGGACAAGGGGCCGGGTGGACCGGACAAGGGGCCGGGTGGGCCGGACGTGGAGGAGCCGGTCGGGCTGCGCGGACCGGGTGGCCCGAGGGGGCCGAGGGAGTCGAGCGGGTCGAGTCGGCCGCGGCCTCACCGCGACCCGCTGACAGCCTCCAGCGGCTCCGGGACGAGGTCGCCCGTCGTGCTCAGCACCGGGGGCTCGCCAAACAGCGGGCCATGATCCCGGTCCAGCGCGGCACCATCCCGGCACAGCGCGGCACCATCCCGGCACAGCGCGGCACCATCGGCGCCCGGGCCACGGCCGTGGCGTCGCCCGCCGGGAACGCCGTCACCGCTCACCCGGTAGCGGATACGGCCATTCCCGCGCCCCTTCGGGACACAGGTGTCGCCGCGCCCACGCCGGGCACGGCCGCCGCCCCGCCCGGCCCGGACATGGCCGGCGCCCTGTCCGCGCCGGACACCATCGCCGCACCGCCCGCGGACCGTCAGGCGGAGGTGGCCGCGAGCGGCCCGAAGGCGGCCAAGGCGACGGTGCAGAAAAAGCTCGCCCACGCGCGCGTGCTGCTGTCCCAGCGGACGGCACAGACCGCTGCCGCCCCTTCCATCGCCACGGCTGCCGCGGCCACGGCTTCCACGGCTGCGCCTTCCCCCGCCGTACCTGCCACCGCCACGGCTTCTACGGCCGCGCCTTCCACCATCACGGGCTCCACCGTCGTGCCGTCCAGCATCGCGCCGTCCAGCACCACGGCTTTCGTGACCGCCCCTCCCACGACCGCGTCTGCCACGACCGCCCCTCCCAGGACCGCCCCCTCCACCGCCCCGGCCCCAGCCGCCGCCACACCGCCCGCCGCCACACCATCCGGCACCTACGCGACCAAGGCCAGGAAGGCCATCGCCTTCGCCCGTGCCCAGGTCGGGAAGCCGTGCGTGTGGGGTGCCGCAGGCCCCGGCTCGTACGACTGCGCGGGGCTCACCCAGGCCGCCTGGAAGTCCGCCGGCGTCACCCTTCCGCGCACCGCGCGCGAGCAGGCCGACGCCGGCACCGCGGTCGCCCCCGCCGACGCCCGCCCCGGCGACCTCGTCTTCTTCCACGACGACGCCGGCCACGTCGGACTCTGCACAGGCGACGGCACGATGATCCACGCCCCGAGGCCCGGGGCGTACGTCCGCGAGGAACCGTTCTCCGGCGTCGCGGCGTCCGTCCACAGCGTGGTGCGGCCGGGCTGACCCCGCGGCGCGCCGAGGATCAGATCCAGCGGACGGCGATCAGGTCCAGAGGACTGCGATGAAGATGTTGGCCGTGGTCAGCAGGCCGACCAGTCCGAAGAGGCCCTTGTCGATCCGCTCCTCGTCGCGCTTCACATAGACCAGGCCGAGGATCACGATCAGCAGGGCGAGCTTCACGCCGATCTTGATGTTGTTGACGTGGTGGTCGTCGGCCTGGTTGAGGCCGACCAGGGCCACGCCGGTGACCAGCATGGTCAGCGCGCCGTGCAGCATCCCGGGCACGATCCTGGCCGTGCCCTGGCCCATCGCCTTCATCTGGGTGAGGAAACCGCCGAGCAGCGCGGCGATGCCGATGATGTGCAGGCCGACGAAGAGATGGATGAGTACGTCCATGGAGCCGGAGCCTAACCAGCCTCGTCCGACCCACCCGTCACCGGCCCCTCCGGCCCTCCCCTCACGGGCCCAGCGACCTTCCGTCACCACGGCCACAGGCAAACCCGGCAAGCCGACAGCCCGGCCCGCGTGATCTTGCATATATGCGCCCTATAGCACCTCACAGCCCCCGCCAGTCCCCCTTTCCGCTCTTCGGTCAGCACGCTCCGTGAAGGCGACGACTCCAATCAGCCCGCCCGGTCACATACGGTCACATCCCGGTCCGTCCAAGCCAGTTCCGTACACCGCGTTACCTACTCGTCGCCGTCCGGCCTAGCGTCCTCCCCCAGGTGACCGGCTCCCCACCGCCGCCCGGACCAGGGGCGGCAGTCGGCCACCACCGCCGAGAAAGGCCCGGCGGCGGCCCGCTCCCCCTGTGCGGGCCGCCGCGGGGCGTACCGACCGCTCGGTCGTGCGAGTCGTACGGAAGGACGTGACGGTCCAGGTGGCAGCGCACCGCAAGCGCCCGCAACGCCCGCTCAGCGGCCATACGGCCCGGACGGCCGCCACTCTCGCCCTGGCGGGCGCGGCCACCGCGACCGCCTTCGACGGGACGGGGCACGCCGAACCCCAGCTGACGCCGACGCAGGTGAAGGCCAAGGTGGAGAGCTTGTACCGGGAGGCCGAGGCTGCCACCGAGAAGTACAACGGGGTGAAGGAGAAGGCGGATGCCGGCCAGCGGCGGCTGAGCGCGCTCCAGGACGAGGTCGCCCGCAAGCAGACGAGACTCGACTCGGCCCGGGAGGCGCTGGGTTCGATCGCGGCGGCGCAGTACCGGGACGGCGGTATCGACCCGGCCTGGCAACTGGCCCTCTCCAGCGACCCCGAGCGGTATCTGGACGGCGCCGCGTTGGCTGAGCGGGCCGGTGACCGGCAGGCCGCCGCGGTCTCCCGGGTGCGCCAACAGCTGCGGGAGATCGAGCGGTTGCGCGGAGCCGCGCGCATCGAGGTGAAGTCGCTGCGGTCGCGGCAGGCGGAGCTGAGGCGGCAGAAGAAGACCGTCACCGGCAAGCTGGACGAGGCCCGGCGGCTGCTGGCGCGGCTGACTCCGCCGCAGCGGACCGAGGTCACCGGTGCCGGCGGCACGGGTGACCGCGCCTCCCGGTCGGCCACCGACGCGCGGCAGCCGCAGCGGCCCGGGTCCGCCCCGACCTCCCACGCGGCGGCGGCCGTCGCCTACGCCTACAGCAAGCTCGGCAGCCCCTATGTGTGGGGCGCCACCGGCCCGAACGCCTTCGACTGCTCGGGTCTGGTGCAGGCCGCCTACCGCTCCGCCGGCATCTCCCTGCCCCGTACCACCTACGCCCAGATCAACGCGGGCCGGCGGGTCTCCCGCTCCGAACTCCAGCCCGGGGACCTGGTGTTCTTCTACTCCGGGATCAGTCACGTCGGCATCTACGTGGGCGACGGCCAGATGATCCACGCCCCCAACCCGTCGGCACCGGTCCGTCTCGCCCCGGTCGACCAGATGCCGTTCGCCGGGGCGACGAGGGTGGAGTGAGGGGCGGCTGCGGGGTGAGCCAGGGCGGGGCCGTAGGGGTCAGACCAGCCGGCGCGCGGTCGCCCAGCGGGTCAGTTCGTGCCGGTTGGACAGCTGGAGCTTGCGCAGGACCGCCGAGACATGGGACTCGACCGTCTTCACGGAGATGAACAGCTGCTTGGCGATCTCCTTGTAGGCGTAGCCCCGGGCGATCAGGCGCAGCACCTCGCGTTCCCGCTGGGTGAGGCGGTCCAGGTCCTCGTCCACGGGCGGGGCGTCGGTGGAGGCGAAGGCGTCCAGGACGAACCCGGCCAGCCGCGGGGAGAAGACGGCGTCGCCCTCCTGGACGCGGAAGATCGAGTCGACCAGGTCGGTGCCGGTGATGGTCTTGGTGACATAGCCGCGGGCGCCGCCGCGGATCACCCCGATGACGTCCTCCGCCGCGTCCGACACGGACAGGGCGAGGAAGCGGACCGGCTGCTCGGCGTCCGTCATCAACGCCGCGCACCGGCGCAGCACTTCGACCCCGCCTCCGCCCGGCAGGTGGACGTCGAGCAGGACCACCTCGGGCCGGGTGGCGGTGATGACCGCGACCGCCTGGTCGACGTCCGCGGCCTCGCCGACCACCTCGACCCCGGTCTCGGCGGTCTGGCCGATCTCGGCCTGGACGCCGGTGCGGAACATCCGGTGGTCGTCCACGAGCACCACCCGTACGTGCCGCCCGCCCGCGCCGCCGCCCGTCCGGCCGGACTCGGCCGCCTCCGCCGCTCCCGCCGTGCCGTTCGCCTCGGTCGCGTCACTCATGACGTCTCCGCCCTCTCCATCTCCAGCTCGACCTCGGTGCCGCCGCCCGGCACCGCCCGCAGCCGGGCCGTGCCGCCGTTGCGCTCCATGCGGCCGATGATCGATTCTCTGACACCCATGCGGTCGGCGGGTATCGCGTCGAGGTCGAAGCCGGGGCCGCGGTCCCGCACGGACACGAAGACCGTCCGTCCCTCGACTTCGGCGTAGACCTGTATGGCACCGCCCTCGCCACCGTACTTGGCGGCGTTCACCATCGCCTCGCGCGCGGCCTGCATCTGTGCACCGGTCTTCTCGTCGAGCGGGCAGTCGCCGACGATCACGACCTCGATGGGCACGCCGTGCTTGTCCTCCACCTCGGCGGCGTTGCGGCGCACCGCCTCGGCGACCGTGTCCGGTTCGTCGGCCTCGTCCTTGCCGGTGCCCTCCGGCTTGTACAGCCAGGTGCGCAGGTCACGCTCCTGGGCGCGGGCGAGGCGGCGCACCTCGCCCGCGTTGTCGGCGTTGCGCTGGATCAGGGTGAGGGTGTGCAGCACGGAATCGTGGACATGGGCGGCGACCTCGGCGCGTTCCTGGGCGCGGATGCGCATCAGGCGCTCCTCGGACAGGTCCTGGGTCATGCGGACCAGGTAGGGGCCGGCGAGCAGGGTGATGCCGACGAGGACGGCGAGCGCGGCCTGCAGGACGGCGCCGAGGTGGGCGGTCGAGCCCTGCAGGACGAAGATGGCGGAGACACCGGCCGTGACGAGCAGGACACCGCCGGCCGCGCGGAGCAGGGTGAGGGTGCGGCGCCGGCGGCCGGCCTCGGCCCAGCGGGCCCGGCGGGCGTTGTCCGCCTGACGCCAGACCAGGGCGACACCGGCGGCGACGAGCACGGCGGGCACCAGATACGCCTTGGTCGCGCTGCCCAGGTTCACGCTGCCCACGAAGACCACGGACACGATGACCATGAGGAGCAGCGCGACGATCTGTCCCCGGTCCGGCTTGCGGGCCACCAGTCTGCGGCGGCCGTCCGGCGAGGTCTCCGTGCCCACCAGCGACGGCTTCTGGTCGCCGACGCCGCCGATGCCGAGCGGCACGAAGAACCAGAACGCGGCGTACAGCAGCGCTCCGAGTCCGTCGGCCATGAACAGGCCGACGAAGACGAGCCGCACCCACACGACGGGCAGCCCGAGGTGCCCGGCGAGGCCCCGCGCCACTCCGCCGAGCCAGCGTCCGTCGCTGCTGCGGTAGAGCTTGCGCGGGGGCCGCGGGTCGTCGAGTGGCAGGCTTGCGGCTTCCGGCATGCCAACGATGGTCACACGGGCGGCGCGAGGGGGCATCAGGGTCGGCCCCCGAGACGCCCCTGATGTTCCGTCGGGGCCGGTCCGGGCGGGCGGTTCGGCGGGGCGTTGCGCGGCGGTCGTGCCGCTCGAACGCTTCCCCGCCCCGTCTCAGGGCCGATTTCAGGGTTGGCCCAGGGTCGTCCCGACTGCCGCCGCGGCGGCGGGGCCGTCACCATGGACGCATGACGGATCACGAGCACGCCGCGACGGGTCCGGGACCCGGCCCCGGCCCGCGCCCGGCCCCGGGCACCGGGCCGACGGATGCCGCGCCCGCCGCGACGCAAGAGACGGGAGCGGCCGGTGCCGGCCCCGACTCCCCCACGCACGAGCCGGAGCGGCAGGAGGGCGCCGAGGTGCCCGGCAGGTTCCGGCGCGACCGCCGGCACAAGATGATCGCGGGGGTGTGCGCGGGACTCGGCCGGCAGACGGACATGGACCCCGTCATCTTCCGGATCACGCTGGCCGTTCTCTCCGCGACCGGCGGACTGGGCCTCATCTTCTACGGCTTCGCCTGGCTCCTGGTGCCGTACGAGGACGAGGAGGAGAACGAGCTGCGCAAGCTCTTCACGGGCCGGGTGGACGGCCAGGCGCTGGCCGCCGTGCTGTTCGCCCTGGTCGGCTGCGGGATCTTCCTGACGATGCTGAGGAACGGCGGGGTGCTGGCGTTCGCCACGGTGCTCTCGCTGTTGCTCGCCGGCGCGGGGTACTGGTCGCGGCGCCGTGGCGCCCCCGACCCCGACCCCCTGGCCGCCCAGGCCGCGGCCGACGCCCCGCCGGAGGCCCAGGCGCCGCCGGTGGTCACCACCTACCCCTCCTGGTGGCGGGACCCGATCGTCAAGGACGGCACCCATGTCGGCGGCACCGGCTATCTGTGGGGGCCCGGGGACGCCCGCGAGCGCGATCTCACCTCGGTCGTGGACGTCGGCATACCCATCCCCTGGGCCCACCCCGGGACGATACAGACGCCGCACGCCGCGCCCCCGAGACCGCGCGGCCCGCGCTGGATCGGCGGCTGGGTGTTCCTGCTCGCCCTGCTGGCGGGGGGCCTGGGCACGGGGCTCAGCTGGGACACGCACCCGTTGGGCACCAGCCTGCAGACGGGACTGGCGTGCATGCTCGCGGTGTTCGGGCTGGGCATCACGCTCAGCGCGTTCCTGGGCCGCACCGGGGCCGGCACGGTGTTCCTGGCGCTGGTCACGGCGGGGCTGCTCGCGGGGGCGGCGGCGCTGCCCCGGGACATCACCACCGACTGGCGGGAGACGTCCTGGAAGCCGGTCGCCGCGGCCCATGTGCGGTCCGGGTACGACCTCGGCACCGGGCGGGGCACCTTGGACCTGACCCGGGTGCACCCGGCCAGGGGTCAGACGGTCGCGACGGACGCCCGGGTGGGCGCGGGACAGCTGAAGGTGATCGTGCCGGTGGACGCGGCGGTGCGGCTGAGCATCGATGTGGGGGTGGGCGACATCCGGTTGCCCGGGGACAGCGGGAAGGACGTGGACGTGCAGCCCGGCAGGCACAAGGAGGTGACGCTGGCGCCGGCCAAGGGTGCCGGGAAGGGCGGCACGCTGGATCTGACGCTCGGCGTCGGAGTGGGACAGGTGGAGGTCAGCCGTGCTGCGTCATGAGTTCCAGCCCGGGAAGCTGGTCGCCGGGCTCTTCCTCACCGCCACCGCTGTGGCCTTCGCGGGGGACGCGGGCGGTCTGTGGGAGACACCGTGGTTCGCGGTCGTCCCGCTGGTCGTGGGCGGGCTCTGCCTGGCCGGCGCCACGGCGGCGCTGACCCGGGGCATACGCAGACGGGGCGGCGCCGGGAGCGGTCAGCGGTAGCCGCCGGTCAGTCGACGTCGGGCCCGCCAGGCGGCGTCGACGGAGAGGTAGGGGGTGCCGGCGAGGATCAGGGGGAGCCAGGCCATCAGGTAGGCCAGGTCGTTGCCGTAGTAGTAGGGGGTGGTCGCCCAGCTCACCGTCAGCCAGAGGCTGAGGGAGATCAGCGCGCCGCCGAGTGCGGCCAGCCGGCCGAACAGGCCGAGCAGGATGCCGATGCCGACGGCCAGTTCACCGAGGGCGATGGCGTAGCCGAAGCCGACCGGGCTCTTCAAGGCCAGGTCGACCAGGGCCGGGAGGGCGGCGGAGTCGCGGGCCGCGCGCATGGTGTTGCCGATGGAGCCGGCGCCGCCGGACTTCATGAACGCGCTGTCGGTGAGCTTGTCCACACCGGCGTAGAGGAAGGTGATGCCCAGGAAGACGCGCAGTGGCAGCAGGGCGTAGTGGCCGGCGGTGTCCCGCCAGGTGCGGTGGCCGTCCAGCCGGGTGGTGCGCATGTCCGTCCGCATCCCGTGAGTCATCGCTGCCAGCCGCCTCTCGCCCGCCGAAGCACCCCTCACGTGACCATACGTATGACGAAGGGAGCCCGTTCAATCCTGTCCTGAACGATTTTCCAGATTTCGGGCGTCGGCGTGAACGGTGGGGGCGGGCTTCCTGTGGGCCTCACACGGGCCTCACGTGGCCTTGGCGCGCGATGCGGTTCAGGGCGAGACCCGGGCGGCGGTCGGCCGGCCCATCGGTCGATCGGGTGAGCCCGATCTCCTCCGCCGGTCGTCGCGGGTGGACGTCGACCGCGGACTCCAGGTGCTCGGCCAGTGCCGCCGCGGCCTGCGGCACCCGCCGCCGCGCCAGGAACCCCGTCACGACGGCAGCCACGGCGGCCGGCCACCAGAAGTGCCGAGCACGGCACGGCAGGCGGCCCGGACGGGCCTGTGACGGCAGTGTCGAAGCGGATCCGGACGGTGCGCGGGGACTCGGTCCGGTCGTCCTCCGGCGGCACCATCCACAACCGGGGCCGGCGGGCGGCGAGGTCGATGCCGTACGGGGTGCCCACGCGGACGACGGTGGCCGCGAGCCGGCCGAGCGTACGTGGTCCGCGCCGGCCGCGCGGGCGAGAGGTGCACACGGCGGACGGTCGACGCGTCGATCTCCTGGCGGGCGAACTCCTGGCGGACGTCCGCTGTCCGGTCGCGGGCCGGACGGGTGATGCGCAGTCGGTCGCGAGGTGGGCCGGCGGGCGGAGCGGGCCAGTCTCCCGTCCGGATCCGTACGACGCCGTCGCCGCACGTCGGTACCAGCGTGCCGACGGCCACGGCGGCGAGCCGTTCGCCGGTGGGCCGGTGCGCCGCTGTCGTCGCCCAGTGGCCAGCGAGGGCGCCCTCGCGCAGCCGGGTCTCCTGCGGCTCCGGGCCCAGCGCCAGACCGGTCAGCTCGGCCCAGGCAGCAACTCGGTCGGCGTCAGGCGGAAGCCCGCGCGGGGCACCTGGCGTGACGGGACCACGCGGATGCCCCACCCGTGGGCGCAGCGCAGGCGGATGCGGATGTTCTCGGTGGGCGTGAGTGCGGTGGCGCGGTACCGGCGATGTTCTGCTCGGTTGGCGGCAACTGCACCGAGGATCACGGCAGGAGCCGGGCGAAGCTCGAAAACCCGGCCGTGGGCGGGTCGTTCACTCCGTCACCTGGACGACGCACCGGTTGGTCGCCACCCCGGCCGCGGTCACCACCTGCACCTCCACCGCGCCGGGCTCCACCTCGGCCGGCACGGGCACGGTCAGGGCGTTGTCGGTGGGGTTGCGGAAGCCGCCCGTGACCGGGACCAGGGGGACGTGGACGTCGACCGCGCCGATGCGGACGACCATGCGGGAGAGCCGGTCGGCGCTCTGGGCGCCGGGCGGGACGAAGCCGCTGCCGCGGATCTCGATGTCGTCGCCGGTGCGGATCGGGCCGTCGAGGTCGCCGGGTTCGCGGGCGCGGACCACCGAGAGGATCACCGGCCGGCCGCCCTCGGCGTATTTGCCGGCCAGGTAGGTCGCGGCCGAGATCAGCACGATCACGCCCAGGCCCCAGGGCAGGTCGGGCAGCTGGTCGGGGCGGCGGGCCAGTCGTACGGCGGCGAACAGCAGGGCGACGGCGCTGATGACGACGTACTGGATGTCGGTGAAGGCGCCCCGGCCGGAGTCGTCGGTGAGCAGGTCGGCGGCGCGCGGACGGTGGGCGGGCACCTTCTGCAGCCGCTGGGCGAGGATGCGCAGGCCCACCACCCGGCGGACCAGGACGGCGACGCCGCACACCACGGCGAGGACGGTCACCACGCCCGCGCCGCGCGCCAGGTCGAGGCCGGAGAGCAGCGCGTCGCGTTCGGCGTGGTCGGAGGCGGCGGCCAGGCGGGCGGCGAGCAGCAGGACCGCGTACGCGACGAACAGGACCCAGCAGGCGGCGACGGTACGGGAGGTGGAGACGCGGTTGTCCTCGCCGATCACCGGTGCGAGCGCGCCGCCGCGCGCCCGGTGGAAGAAACAGGCGGTGGTGAGCGCGGCGGCGACGAGGAGCGCGGCGAGCAGGGCCGCGGTGCGGGCGCCGGTCCAGCCCGCGCCGATCGCGGTGAGCGCCTCGGCGAGCAGCAGCGCGGTGACCGCGCCCCACACCGCGTACACCGTCCGCAGCCACAGCCGGGCGAGCCGGGCCGCGCCCTCGGTCCGGCTCTGTTCGGCGACGGCCTCGGCCCGCTGGGTCAGTTCCTCGGAGACCCACTGGCGCGACGCGGAGGCCGAGTGGGCCACGGCCGCCGGCAGTCCCCGGCCGGCGGCGAACTCGTCGCGCCGGCGCAGGAACGCGGCCACGGCCCGCCGGTGTCCCTCGCGGGCGCCGTGCGGGCAGTCACCGCAGGTGCAGCCGCCCTCGTGGACGCCGTCGGCGTCCGTGTGCCCTCTCGCCTCCTGCACCGCCACGCCCGACGCCCGCCTTCCCCGCGACCTGCCGATCCGCCGCCGCCACCCGCAGTGTGCGTGACGGCCGGCCACCTCCCCTGTGCTGCCAGCGAATTGTGCCCTACCCCGGGCCCTTTGGTGCGCCGGGGCCGGGTCACCGGGGGTGAAGCCGGGACCGCCGTGTTGACCCGGCGGCGGATCAGGCACTGCCGCACCGCTGCGGCAGGTCAGCCGAGCAGGTCCGGTTCGCTGCGGCTGATGTCCTGCCACAGGGGCTGGTAGTTGATCCAGGCCACGAGGTCGCCGCCGAGCTGTTCGCGGGTGGCGACGGCGAGCTTGTGGTCGATGAGCACCGGCCGGCCCGCCGCCCTGGCCAGCAGCTGCACCTGGCAGGACCGGTCCAGGGACAGGAACCACCATGCGGCCGCGTCCACCGAGTCGCCGACGGTGAGCAGCCCGTGGTTGCGCAGCACGAGGGCCTTGCGGGAGCCGAGCGCGCCGGCGATCCGGCGGCCCTCCTCGGCGTCCACGGTGACGCCGGTGTAGGCGTCGTACAGGGCGAGGTCCTCGTAGAAGGCGCAGCTCTCCTGGGTGATGGGGTCGATGAGGTCGCCGAGGGCGGCGAGGGCGCGGCCGTGCACGGAGTGGCAGTGGGCGACGGCGACGACGTCGGGGCGGGCGGCGTGCACCTGGGCGTGCACGGTGAACGCGGCCTGGTTGACGTGGTAGCGGCCCTCGACGACCTGCCCGTCCTGGTTGACGAGGACGAGATCGGCGACGGTGACGTGCTTGAACGGCATCCCGAAGGGGTTGACCCAGTAGCAGTCGGTGAACTCCGGGTCCCGGGCCGTGATGTGTCCCGACACTCCGTCCTCGAAGCCCGCCCGCCCGAAGATCCGCAGGGCGCCCGCGAGCCGCTCCTTGCGGTGCCGGCGCTCGTCCTCGGCCGAGTCGTGCATCGGCGGCATGGCGAACTGCAGCTGGTGGGTGGGCAGCGGCAGGGGCGGGTTGGGCCCGTGCATGGATCCTCCCGTACGGGGATTGCGGTACGCGCCGGAAGGTACCGCCGGCCGGCGCAAAAGGGCAGAGCCGTGCGGTAAAGATGCCGTGCGCCGCGCATATCCGACAGGAGATGTCGGGATTCCCGGGGAGACTGCCGCGCATGACCCCTGTGAACTGGGCGGCCTTCCGCACCGCCGTACCCGATCTGGCGAAGATCGCCGAGGAGCGCTTCGGCGCCTACCGGCACCATGTCCTCGCGACGCTCCGCAAGGACGGCTCGCCCCGCACCTGCGGGATCGAGGTCCGTTTCCTGGGCGGGGAGCTGTGGCTCGGCATGATGCCGGGCTCGGTGAAAGCCCTCGACCTGCGCCGCGACCCCCGGTTCACCCTCCAGGCCAACCCGGGCGCGGGAACGGACATGGGCGGCGGCGACGTCCGGATCGGCGGACGGGCGTACGAGGTCCAGGACGGCGAGGCCCGGGACGCCTACGTGAAAGAGGTGGAACCGCCGCAGCCGTTCCACCTCTTCCGCACCGAGCTGACGGAGGTCGTACGGACCTGCGTCGAGGACGACACGTATCTGGTCACCCAGGTCTGGAGGCCCGGAGAGCCGGTGCGCGCTCTCAAGCGGACCTAGGTCCTGTCGTCAAACTCCCGTCGTCCGCCCGGAGGACGGGCCGCGCGGCGTCAGGTGCGTGCTCTCGGCGTGCCGGGCCCCGGCCCTCGTACTGGATGTACTTGGGTCGGGGCCCGGTGCGGCGAGAGTGCGTGCATGGCGTCGCGCGGCAGACGGGAGTTTGACGACAGGGCCTAGGGAGGACTACTCCCACTCGATCGTGCCCGGCGGCTTGCTCGTCACGTCGAGGACGACCCGGTTGACGTCACGGACCTCGTTGGTGATGCGGGTGGAGATCCTCGCCAGCACGTCGTACGGCAGACGCGACCAGTCGGCCGTCATCGCGTCCTCGGAGGAGACCGGGCGCAGGACGATGGGGTGGCCGTAGGTGCGGCCGTCGCCCTGGACGCCCACGCTGCGGACGTCGGCGAGCAGGACCACCGGGCACTGCCAGATGTCACGGTCCAGGCCGGCCGCGGTCAGCTCCTCGCGGGCGATGGCGTCGGCCTCGCGCAGCAGGTCCAGCCGCTCCTTGGTGACCTCGCCAACGATGCGGATGCCGAGGCCCGGGCCCGGGAAGGGCTGGCGCTGGACGATCTCCTCCGGCAGGCCCAGCTCCTGGCCGACCATGCGGACCTCGTCCTTGAACAGCTTGCGCAGCGGCTCGATGAGCTTGAACTCGAGGTCCTCGGGCAGGCCGCCGACGTTGTGGTGGGACTTGATGTTCGCGGTGCCGGTGCCGCCGCCGGACTCGACCACGTCGGGGTAGAGGGTGCCCTGGACCAGGAACTCCACGGCCGGGCCCTCGTCGGCGATGATCTCGGCCTGCGCCTGCTCGAAGACGCGGATGAACTCGCGGCCGATGATCTTCCGCTTCTCCTCGGGGTCGGTGACCCCGGCGAGCGCCTTGAGGAAGCGCTCCTCGGCGTCGACGACCTTCAGCTGCACGCCGGTGGCCGCGACGAAGTCCTTCTCGACCTGCTCGGTCTCGCCCTTGCGCATCAGGCCGTGATCGACGTACACGCAGGTCAGCTGGGAGCCGATGGCCTTCTGGACGAGGGCGGCGGCGACGGCGGAGTCCACGCCGCCGGACAGGCCGCAGATCGCGCGCTTGTCGCCGACCAGCTCGCGGATGGCCTCGACCTGCTCCTCGATCACGTTGCCGGTGGTCCAGTTCGGCTCCAGGCCGGCACCGCGGTACAGGAAGTGCTCCAGCACCTGCTGGCCGTGCGTGGAGTGCATGACCTCGGGGTGGTACTGGACGCCGTAGAGCTTCTTCTCGTCGTTCTCGAACGCGGCGACCGGGACGACGTCCGTGGACGCGGTGACCGCGAAGCCCTCGGGGGCGGCGGAACAGGCGTCGCCGTGCGACATCCACACGTGCTGCTCGGCCGGGGTGCCCTCGAAGAGGGTGGAGGAGTTCTTGGCGACGTGCAGGTCGGTACGGCCGTACTCACGGGCGCCGGTGTTGTCGACCGTGCCGCCGAGGGCCTGCGCCATGAGCTGGAAGCCGTAGCACATGCCGAAGACGGGGACGCCGGCCTCGAAGATCTCGCGGTCGAGGGTGGGGGCGCCCTCCTCGTACACGGACGAGGGGCCGCCGGAGAGGATGATCGCCGCGGGGTTCTTGGCGAGTATCTCGGCGACCGGCATGGTGCTGGGCACGATCTCGCTGTAGACCCGCGCCTCGCGGACGCGTCGGGCGATGAGCTGGGCGTACTGCGCGCCGAAGTCGACGACCAGGACGGTGTCGGGGGTGGCGGCAGACTGGGTCGCTGATGACACGGGGTGCCTTCTGGTGGTCGGGCGGGGGTCTGTGCTTCCGATTCTAACGGGGTGGCCGGGGGACCTCCGAGAGAAGCCGCTGTGGCATACTGACCGCATGCGCAAGCACTCGACCTTCGTCTTTACCTATGGCATCCGGCCCGCCGGCTGCCATGGTCGTGCTGCTTGAGCTGACGCCAAGCGACTTCCCAGGCGCCCCGGGCCGACAAGGCCCGGGGCGCCTGTCGTTTCTCCGGGCCGTGTCGTTCCGGGGCACTCATCCCAGCGAGGAGCCCGACATGACCACCACCGCACCGGACACCACGGCGGACGCCGCTCCGGAGGCGATCATCGCCGACGCCCGTGAGCGCATCGACGCGCTCGACGACCGGATCATCGGTCTCGTGCAGGAGCGGATGGCCGTCTCCGCCGTCGTCCAGCAGACCCGTATCGCCTCGGGCGGGCGGCGGGTGCACCTGTCCCGGGAGATGGAGATCCTCGGCCGCTACCGGGACGCGCTCGGCAAGCCCGGCACCGCCCTCGCCATGACCCTGCTGGAGCTGAGCCGGGGTCGTATCTGAGTTCGGTCCCGCTCTCACCCGTACGGCGCGTGACCGGCCCGCGCACCGCTTCGTTGAGGGGGATGTCCGTGCCAGCCAGGGGCGGGCCCGAAAGAACCACGCGTGGCTCGCTGGAGCGATGAGGCGTACGGGTCGTGCCGTACGCCGTGGGACCTCGCTCCAGGACGTGACCGGACGGCAGGGGACAGCAGCCCGGTCACCCAAGAGAACGGCCGGCTCCGGGGACGCCCGGGGCCGGCCGGCGGAACACCGACAACTGCTGCATCGGGTGCCGGCCTTACGCCGGTGCCGACTGGAAGAAGGGCCCCGCGGCCTCTCCGTCCCGCGGGGCCCTTCGCCATGCCCGCGCCCCCACGATGTGACTCAGCTCACACACAAATCGCGGGTCTCCTGAGCAACCCTTCGCGCTTTTCGCTGATCAAACCTGCCGGATCAAGAAAAACGGTGAGAGGGACCTGCCTTCGGAGGGGGATGCAGGTCCCTCTTTGCCGTTCCGGTCACTTCTTCGGCGGTACCGCCGGCATCCCCAGGAACGGCAGCCGCAGCGCGCCGAACGCGTCCGCCGGGACCGCCGGGGCCTGCGGCTCCACCGGCTTCAGCCGCTCGTACGCCGCTCCGGGCGCCGGCCGCGGGTCCTCCTCGCCCTTGTTCGGCCAGAACGACATCGCCCGCTCGGCCTGCGCGGTGATCGTCAGCGAGGGGTTCACGCCCAGGTTCGCCGAGACCGCGGCGCCGTCCACGACCGAGATGCCGGGGTGGCCGTAGAGCCGGTGGTAGGGGTCGATCACGCCCGTCTCCGGGGAGTCGCCGATGGGGCAGCCGCCGAGGAAGTGCGCGGTGAGCGGGGTGCCCATCAGCTCGCCGATGTTGCTGCCGGCGAAGCCGTTGATCTCGGCGGCGAGCGCGGAGGCGGCCTCGGTGGCGGCCCTGATCTGCTTGGGGTTCGGCGCGCCGTGCCCCTGCCGCGCGGTGAGCAGGCCCTTGCCGACCCCGCCGGGCTTCAGATAGGTGGTCAGCGAGTTGTCCAGGGACTGCATGACCAGGCCGATGATGGTCCGCTCCGACCAGCGCCGGTTGGACAGGGAACGGGCGACCAGCAGCGGGTGCCGTGCCGCGTTGGCCAGCCAGGCGAGGACGCGCGATGAGCCCTCCGCGTACGGCACCTGGAGGATGGACAGGCCGCCCATCGAGTTGGAGCCCTTGCCGTAGCGGACCGGTTCGATGTGGGTGTTCTCGTCGGGGTGGATCGAGGATGTGATGGCGACGCCCTGCGTGAAGTCGGCCCGCGGCGCGCCGGTCGCCCCGCGGTAGCGGCGGTTGTCGGTCTGTGCGCCGACCAGGGCCTCGGAGTTGGTGCGGGTCAGGTCGCCGAGCCGGGCGGACAGGTACGGCAGCTGGCCACCGGCCTTCATGCGGTGCAGCAGGGTCTGGGTGCCGTAGGTGCCGGCCGCGAGGACCACCTTGCGGGCGGTGAAGAGCCGGCCCTCGCCCTTCTTCTTCCGGTCCGTCGGCAGGGTCGCCACCGCGTAGCCGCCGCGGGAGTCGTCCGTGACGGACACGACCGTCGTCATGGGGTGGACGACCGCGCCGGCCTTCTCGGCGAGGTACAGGTAGTTCTCGTTGAGGGTGTTCTTCGCGCCGTGCCGGCAGCCGGTCATGCACTCGCCGCACTCGGTGCAGGCCTTCCGGTCGGGGCCGGCCCCGCCGAAGTACGGGTCGTTCACCTGCTCGCCGGGCCGGGCCTTCGCCGTGCCGTCGGCGTCCTTGCCGTCACCGAAGAACACGCCCACCGGGGCGAGATGGAAGGTGTCGCCGACGCCCATCCGCTCGGCCGCCGCCTTCAGGTGGACGTCGGAGGGGGTCATGGTGGGGTTGAGCCGCACGCCGAGCATGCGCTGGGCCTGGTCGTAGTACGGCTTCAGCTCCTCCTGCCAGTCGGTGATGTGCCGCCACTGGGGGTCCTCGAAGAAGGGCTTCGGCGGCACGTAGAGGGTGTTGGCGTAGTTGAGGGAGCCGCCGCCGACGCCCGCGCCGGCCAGCACCATCACGTTGCCCAGCAGATGGATGCGCTGGATGCCGAACATGCCGAGTCTCGGGGCCCAGAGGTAGTTCTTCAGATCCCAGGAGTTCCTGGGCAGCGTGGCGCGGGTGAAGCGGCGTCCGGCTTCCAGTACCCCGACCCTGTATCCCCTCTCGGTGAGCCGGAGGGCGGACACCGAGCCGCCGAACCCCGATCCGACGACGATCACGTCGTAGTCGTACCCGTCCTCGTCCCGGGTCTGGACAGACTTCTCCTGCGACACGTGCTCTCCTCGTCGAGAACGGGTGTGGTGCGAAGGGGCGCTGGGCGGAGGTGCCTCTAGGCCCTGTCGTCAAACTCCCGTCTGCCGCGCGACGCCATGCACGCACTCTCGCCGCACCGGGCCCCGACCCAAGTACATCCAGTACGAGGGCCCGGGCCCGGCACGCCGAGAGCACGCACCTGACGCCGCGCGGCCCGCCCTCCGGGCGGACGACGGGAGTTTGACGACAGGACCTAGCGGAACCGGAATGCCTTCATCAGCTTCAGGCTCGTGCTCATGAAGCGGGCGTAGGACTCGTCGTCCATCCCGAGCGAAGGCGCCATCGGCAGCAGCCGCTGCTGCGCCACCGTCTGGGCCTCCGTGTACTTGAGGATGCCCTCGGAGCCGTGGCGGCGGCCCAGGCCGGAGTCCTTCATGCCGCCCATCGGGGACTGGACGCTGCCGTAGGCCGGGGCGTAGCCCTCGTTGACGTTGACCGTGCCGGTGCGCAGGCGGGCGGCGACGTCCCGGCCGCGGCGGGCGTTCGCCGTCCACACGGAGGCGTTCAGGCCGTACGGCGTGGCGTTGGCGCGTTCGACGGCCTCGTCGTCGCTCTTGAAGCGGTAGACGGAGACGACCGGGCCGAAGGTCTCCTCCTCGCAGACGGCCATGGAGGTCTCGACGCCGTCGAGGATGGTGGGCTCGAAGAAGTAGGGGCCGATGTCGGGACGGGCCACCCCGCCGGCGATCACCTTCGCGCCCTTGGCGACGGCCTCCTCGACGTGCCGCCGCACGGTCTCCAGCTGGCGTTCGCCGACCAGCGAGCCCATGTCGGCGCCGTAGGCGAGGGAGTTGCCGAGCCGCATGGCCTTGGTGCGGGCGGCGAACCGCTCCAGGAAGGCGTCGGCGATCGACTCGTGGACGTACAGCCGCTCGATGGAGATGCACAGCTGGCCGGCGGAGGAGAAGCAGGCGCGTACGGCTCCGGCGGCGGCCTTCTCGATGTCGGCGTCCTCCAGCACCAGCATGGCGTTCTTGCCGCCGAGTTCGAGGGAGACGCCGACCAGGCGGGAGGCGGCGCCGACGGCGACCTCGCGGCCGGTGCGGGTGGAGCCGGTGAAGGAGACGTAGTCGGCGTGCTTGACCAGCTCCGGGCCGACGACGGGACCCTCGCCGAGGACGACCTGGAAGACGCCCTCGGGCAGGCCGGCCTCGATGAGCAGGTCACGGGCCCACAGCGCGGTGAGGCAGGTCTCCGTGTCCGGCTTCATCACCACGGCGTTGCCGGCGGCGAAGGCGGGCAGGGCGTCGCCGACGGACAGCTCCAGCGGGTAGTTCCAGGGGGCGATCTGGCCCACCACCCCGCGCGGGTGGCGCAGTTCGGTGACCTTCGTCAGCGTCGGCATGGCGCCCGCGTGCCGCTTGGGCTTCAGATAGGCGGCGGCCCGGCGGCCGTAGTGGCGGGCCGCGACGGCGACGGCCTGCACCTCCTCGTGCGCGTGCAGGCGGGCCTTGCCGGTCTCCAGCTGGATCAGGTCGAGGACCTCGGCCTGCCGCTCCAGCACCAGGTCGTGGAAGCGGAGCAGGACCGCGGCGCGCTGCCGTACCGGGGTCTTCGCCCACACGGCCTGGGCGGCGCGGGCCGCCTCGAAGGCCTCGGCGACGTCCTTCGGGGTGGACTCGGGCAGGTCGGCCAGTTTCTCGCCGGTGAACGGGGTGTGGTTGGCGGTGCGGCCGGAGCCGACGACGCCCTTGGTGAGCTGGGCCACCAACTCCGGGGTGACCACGTCGGCGGCGGTGCGGGCGCCTTCGGGGGCGGGCGCGAGCGGATTGGTACCGGCGATGTCCGGGGCCTGCGTGTCCGTCATGACGCGCAGGGTATGCCGCGGCGGGGGCTTTGTGTACCCGTCGGTAATGGGGATTCACCGAGTGCTCACACAGTGCCAGTCATCACTGGCAGCGATTGCGCTGATCAGCGCGTTGGGCCGGCAGCGCCGTGCGGTCGGTCGGCCTCGGTTTTTCTCGCGAGGAGGAGACCCAGGGCGGTGAGGGGGGTGCGGCGGGGGGCCGGTGCGGGCTCGGGCGCGGGTTCGGGTGCCGGGTGGGAGGCCGGTGCCAGCCCGGCGGCGGGCGGGCGGGGTTCCCGCGCCGGTTCCGGTACGGCGGTGAGCCCCAGGCAGTCACGGAGTGCGGCCTCGGCCTCCGCCGCGTCCGGGCGGGCCGCCGGCTCGTCGGCGTGCAGCCGGTCCAGCAGCGGGCCCAGCGGGCCGGGGTCCGTGTCGCCCAGGGTGGCGCGGAGCAGGGCTCCCAGGGACCACAGGTCGGAGGCCGGGCCGGCGCCGGGCCCCGCCGCCCGCTCGGGGGCGACGAAGCCGGCGGGCGCCTCCTCCGCGTGCCCGTCGCCGATGCCGAAGTCGGTGAGGACGACCCGCCCGGTGCCGGACTCCAGCAGCACGTTGGCCGGTTTGAGGTCCCGGTGCACGATGCCGACGGCGTGGGCGGCGCGCAGTGCGCCGAGCACGGCGAGCCCGATGCGCGCGGCCTCTTCGGCGGGGAGCGGGCCGCGGCGCAGCACCTCGCGCAGGGACTCGCCGGCCACCAGCTCCATGACGATCCAGGGGATGCCGTCCTCGGTGACGACGTCGTACACCGTCACGGCCGAGGGGTGCCGCACCCGGGTGGCGGCGCGGGCCTCGTGGTGGAGCCGGTGCGCGATGCGCCGGCTGTCCTCGTCGGCGGCCGGATCGCCGGGCAGCAGGGGCTCCTTGACGGCGACCAGCGCCTCGCCCTGTTCGTCCCGGGCGCGCCACACCGTCCCGGACGGCCCGGATCCGAGACGCCCGGCCAGCCGGTAACGACCGCCGATCAGACGTGCGTCGGGCGGGTGTTCGCCGTCTTCAGTCATGTCACATCAGTACCCTGCGCACCACGCCGTTGTCGAAGCGGGAGGGCGGAAACAGGGCTGGGGAACCGGGGCCGGGCGGTCACGCGGCCCACCGGTGCGGGCTGAAGCCGTGCGCGGTCTCCCGCACCTCTACCGCCCCGTCCCCGCCGAAGTGCGCCGGCACCACCAACGCCCGTTCCTCCGCCGCCCGTCGCAGCACCCGCTGCCAGTTCCGCGGGAGGCACCGCGACCGGCCCCGGCTGCGACCGGGGTCGCGGAGCGATCCGTGGCTGGGGCGGTTGCAGAACGAAGCTCGTCGTGTCGTCGGCCGCCTGGCCGGTCCCCCCGTCACTGCTCATGCGTCATCTCTACCGCCTCCCCGCCGCCCGCAGCCACCGGGAGGGCGCACCGGTCACACACCCGTGACCGAGAACGTGTCGACCGCCACGTCGAAGTACTCCCGGGCCTCCCGCACCTTCCCGACCGGCGCCGACACCCACACGTCGTACAGCCGGCCGTTCTCCTCCCAGCACAGGTCGTAGGTGTGGCGCGGGCCCTCCGCCGCGCTGAAGCCGTCCCAGGTGAACTCCCAGAGCGCGGCCGGGTGTCCGTGGTGCGTGGTCCGGATGACCCGGCCGTCGTGGTACCCGGGGTTGGTGGAGGGGCCGTCGGCGGCGGAGCGGTTCATCGCCGCCTCGGGGCCGCCCGGCTGGGGCCCGCCGACCCGGATGCCCAGGCGGAAGGTCTCGCCCGGCGAGAGGTAGAAGACGCGTGAGCCCTGCCGGCTGCGGGCGAAGTCCTCCGGTACGGCGAGGGAGAAGCCGGCCGGGTCACGGGCCGTGCGGTAACCGGAGGGCGCGGTGCGCGAGTCGGCGCCGGCGGTGGGCGACGCGCTGAGGGACGGTGCCGGCCCGGTCCCGGTCGGCGACGGGGAGACGGCCGTACCTCCTGTGCCTCTCCCGGTCGGTGACGGGGACACCGCCGTGCCTCCCGTGCCGGTCCGGGTCGCCGGACTCGTCGCGGTACCGCCCGGGGTGCCGCCGCCCCCGTCCCCGTTCCCGTGCAGCAGCAGCGCCGCGGCCGACACGCCGGCCCCGGCCAGCGCGGCGACGAGCAGTGCCGCGACCAGCAGGCCGCGCGGGGACGAGCGCGCCGGGGGCGGTTCGAGCGACGGCCGGACCGGGGTGGCCGGCAGCGGTCCGCCGTGGGGCAGATCCCGCTGGGTGGGCGTGTACGGTCCCGGGGACTTCGGCGTGAGGCTCCCGCCGATCCGGTGGAGGAGCCCGCCGCCGTGCGCCCCCGCCGGGCCCGGATCGCCCGGCGCGGGCGGCGTCCGGCCGGTCTCCAGATACGTCCACAGCATCCGCTCGGCGTCCGCCGCGCCCAGCCGCCGGTCCGGGTCGCGCTCCAGCAGCCCCAGGACGACGGGCAGCAGCGGCTCGGCCTCGGCCGGCGGGCGGATGTCGTCGGAGACGACGGCGTGCAGGATGCCGCCGAGCGAGTCGCGCCGGAACGGCGACTCGCCGCTGAGCACCGTGCACAGCAGCGCGCCCAGCGACCACAGATCGGACTCCGGCCCGGTGCGCAGCCCGGACATCCGCTCGGGCGCGGTGTACTCGGGCGAGCCGACGAACGAGCCGGTCTCGGTGAGCGTGGTGGCGCCCTCGACCTGCGCGATACCGAAGTCGGTGAGGACGACCCGGTCGGTGCCCGACTCGATCAGCACGTTCGCGGGCTTGATGTCCCGGTGCAGCACCCCCGCCTCGTGCGCGGTGCGCACCGCGCTCAGCAGGGCGATGCCGATGCGCGCGGCCTCGACGGCGTCGGCGGGCCCGTCCCGGTCGATCCGGTCGGCGAGCGAACCACCGTCGATCAACTCCATGACGAGATAGGGCCGTTCGTCCTGCTCCACCACGTCGTGCACGACGATGATGTGCGGGTGCCGTAACTGGCAGACCGCGCGCGCCTCGCGGAACGTACGGTCACGGCGGCGGCGCGCGTCGTCGTCCGGGAGCGCGTCGTCGGGCAGGAGCTCCTTGACCGCCACCTGACGGCCCAGCACCTGGTCGCTCGCCCGCCACACGACGCCCATGCCGCCGCGCCCGATGCGTTCCTCCAGGCGGTAACGGCCCGCGATCAGCCGGAAGCCGGCTCCCTCGGTCCCCATGCGCCCATCATGCCGCACGGGACCCGTGCTCCCCGGGACACCGACCGGCCAAGACACACCGGTCAGCCTGCCATTTTCGGCCGACCCGGCCACCGCCGGAGCCGGTTCAGCCCTCGTCCGGCTGCTGCCAGCCGCGCAGCACCCAGGTGAACTGCTTGCTGGTCGTCGCCCAGTCCTCGGCCGGCGAGGACATGTAGAGGGCGTACTCGGTGCCCTGGCGCGAGAAGTACGTCTCCTCGACCGCGTGCCGCGGCCCGGGGACGTACGGCGGGTCCTTCTTCAGCGCGGTCCAGGTGTACTCCCACCGGGCGCCCTTGCGGTCGCGGTAGACGTTCTCCTTCATCGTGACGCGCCGGTAGTCGACCAGCCGCTGGAGCTGCTGCTCCAGGTCCTGCTGGTGGGAGAGGGGGTCGGCGAAGTCCGGTGAGCCGTCGATGGCGATGCGGACGAAGTGCTTGCCGTTGTCGGGCGTGTAGTCGATCTGCTTGAGGTCGCCCTCGATGCCGTACACCTTGCGCTTCCAGCCCTTGGGCAGGGAGAGGCTGAAGCCCAGCGGGTCGTGGTACGTCGTCCAGCCCGCGGGGAGCGTGCCGTCGGCCGCGGCTGTGTCGCTGTCGGCGGGCGCCGGGCTCACATCGCCGCCGGCCGCGGGGCCCTGCCTGCCCCAGTGCTGGATCGCCACCGCCCCGGCACCGCCGAGCACCGCGGCCACGGCGACGACCAGCGCGAGGGTGCGCAGCCGCCGGCGGGGCCGGGCGGGCACCGGTCCACGGACCGTGAACGCGCCGACGGAACCCGGGTCGTGTGCGGGCGCGGGGGATCCGGGTCCGTAGGGGGAGGCGGGGGTTCCGGAACCGTACGCGGCCGTCGGGCCGCCGGAGTGGTAGCCCTGGCCGGAGGAGTTCGCGCCGTAGCCGGTGGCCGACGTACCGGAGCCGTAGCCCTGGCCCGATCCGCCCGAACCGTAGCCGGTGGCCGACGTACCGGAGCCGTAGCCGCCGCTTGTCGTGCCGCCGCCGTGGCCGTGGCCGGGTGAGGGCGCACCCGGGACCGGGCCCTGGCGGTGGTCGGTGGCTGTGGACAGGCCCGACCCCTGGGTCGGGACGAAGGCCTGCGCCGCGCGCGGCCGGCGGCCCTCGGCGGCCTCGGCGAGCATCTGCTCGGCCTCCTCCGCGCCCGGCCGCCGGGCCGGATCCTTGCGCAGGAGCGCGGCGATGACCGGGGCGAGCGGACCCGCGTGGCGCGGCTCGTCCGCCGCCTCCTCGACGACCGCCTGCATGGTGCTCAGCGGCGAGGTCCGCCGGAACGGCGAGCGCCCCTCGACCGCCGTGTACAGCGTGGCGCCGAGCGCCCACAGGTCGGAGGCCGGGCCGGGATCGTGGCCGCGCACCCGCTCCGGGGCCAGATAGTCGACCGAGCCGACGACCTCTCCGGTGCGGGTGATGGTGGTGTCGCCCTCGATCTGGGCGATGCCGAAGTCGGTGAGCAGGACCCGGCCGTCCGCGCCGAGGAGGACGTTGCCGGGCTTGACGTCCCGGTGCAGTACCCCGGCGGAGTGCGCGGCGCGCAGCGCCCGCAGCACCCACAGCCCGATCCGCGCGGACTCCGCCGGCTCCACGCGGCCCCGCTCCTTGACCGTGTCGGCCAGCGAGGCGCCCTCGACCAGCTCCATCACGATCCACGGGCGGCCGTCGTGTTCCAGGACGTCGTGCACGGTGACGACGGCGGAGTGGTTGATGCGCGCGGCGGCCCGGGCCTCGGCCCGGGTACGGGCGAGCAGCACGGCCCGGTCGCTGTCGGAGACGTAGAGCGCGGCGGTCAACTCCTTGATGGCGACCTTCCGGTGCAGCACCTCGTCGTGGGCGCGCCACACCCGGCCCATGCCGCCGCTGCCGATGGAGTCGGCGAGCCGGTAGCGGCCCGCTATGAGCAGGCCCTGCATCTGATTCACGTTGCCCCGCAATGCTCTTGACAGGGTCAGACTAAGGACCGGCCTGCCCCCAGGGAACCAGTGGGGTGCCAAGGAAACCGCACTGTGACGATGGTCATTTCCGCACGAGAGCGGGAACCGCACCGACACGGCCCGGCTTCGGATACACGCTGCTCAACCGGTGTAGCGATACGTCGCGGTAGCCTGCTCGTACAACCGCGTCACCTCGTCCCGCTCCGCCTCCGGACCGCGCACCTGGACGACGTGATAGCGGCCGTTCAGCAACAGCGCCATGTTCCGCACGAACAGGTCCCGGCCCTGCCCGTCGGTCCAGGTGAACTGCCCCTCGGCCATGGTCCGTCCGCCCACCTCGATGGTCCGCAGCCCGGTGGCCGTGGCCCAGCTGGAGTCGCGGTACGGCTGGAGTTCGCGCTCCTTGTCCCGCTGATAAGCCATCGGATCGCTGCCGTACGCGGACGTGCCGTCCCGCCCCGGTACGACGATCAGCTGGAAGGTCCCGTGCGCGTAGACCACCTGGCCGCTGCCGTTCTTCGGGGTGCGCTCCCAGCCCTTGGCGACGGCGACCCGGAAGCCGTCCGGGTCCTTGCGCAGGGTGAACCCGTCGGGGACGGCGGGGTCCCCGCCCGTCTGTGTCTCGGTCGCGGGCGCGGAGGCGTCACCGCCCGGCGCGCTCTGCCCGGTGGAGGGCCGCGGGGTGTGTGACGGCGCGGCGCCGGTCTGCCCGGCGCCGCCGGTACGGTCGCCGCCCGCCGCGCCGCTCTCGCCCTGTTTCGGCATGAAGAGCATCGCGTACGCGATCGCGCCGGCCAGCAGGAGCAGGATCAGCAGGAGCAGGGTCCGCCCGAGGCTGCGCGGCGAACGCGCCCCCTCCCGGGCCCGCTTGTGCCGGCCGTGATGGGCGGCGGGCAGCCCGGCGCGCCGCCGGCGCACCAGCTCGCCACGGCGCCGGACGATCGGCAGCCGGCTCGGATCGGCGGGCGGCGTGGGGACGACATGAGCGCCGGCGTCCGGCTCGGGCGCGGACCGCACCAGCGACCGCAGCCAGCCGCTCAGCTCCTCCACGTCCGGCCGCTCGGTGGGGTCCTGGCGCAGCAGCGACTCCACGACCGGCCGCAGCGGTCCGCACTCCTCGGCGAAGGCGGGCGGCTCGGCACACACCAGCTGCACCAGCTCGGCCGTCGACTCCTCCGGGTACGGCGCATGCCCCTGCACGGCCCGGAACAGCAGCGCGCCCAGCGCCCACAGGTCGGTGGCCGGGCCGATCGGCGCCGCCAGCTGCCAGTTCTCGTGCACGGGCCCGGCCTGCTCCGGCGCCCAGCGCTCGGTCACCGGCCCCACCACGGTCATCCGCACCTGCCGCGCCCGCTCGGCGGCGAGCGCGGTCCCGGGCCCACGACGCACAGCCCCGGGCTGGTCCCAGCCACCGCCCGGCGGCACGGAAAGACCGGCGCCGGAGGCAGCCGCGGGGCCGGTGCCGGACGCGGGGGCGGGTGCGAGTTCGGAGTACGACGGGGTGGCGCCCGGGTAGCCGGACCCCGGCACCCCCCGCGCCTGCCGACTCCGCTCACCACCCGGTGCCGACGCAGGCCCTGGGCCGTAACCCCGGCCAGGCGCCGACGCCTGCCGTCCCGGCCCGTACCCCTGACCCGGCACGGACACCTGCCCGGTACCGGGTTCCGCCGTCGGCAGGCCCGGCCGTTGGGCCGCGCCGTCCGGGGGCGGGGGCGTGCCGCCGGAGCCGGGGCGCGGTGCGGCGCCGTGCCAGGGGGCGCCGCCCACCCCGTAGGGGTCGGCCATCGGGCCGGGCGGCGCCGTGGTGCCGGTGCTCTCCCCGGAGGGGTACGACGGTGCCGCGCCGGTGTCGGTGTCGTCCTCGGCGGGTGGCCGCGCGCCGGGCAGGGCGGCGCGTCCCCCCTGCTGGGCCTCGTGCACCCGGGCGGCGGCCCGGGCGCCCGCCCGGTACGCGGCGATGGCCCCGGCCCGGGCGGCCCGGATGTCCGCACCGCTCTCCAGAGCCGGCCGGCCCACCGCGCCCGGGACGCCGATCGGCCCCGGCGCCGGGAGCCCTCCGGCCGCCCGCGCCTGGATGGCGGCCCGCCGGGCGGCCTCGGGATCGACGTCCGCGGCCGGCCCTCCGTCCACGCCGCTCGTATCGCCCCCGGAGCCCGCGGAGACCTGGCCGGCCCCCGTGCCGGGGCCGACGCCCATGGTCGCGCCGCCGACGGGACCCGGCTCGGCGCCGAACCCCTCCCCCGTGCCGCCGTCCTGGCCGTCGGGAGCCGGCACCGGGTCGTATCCGCACAGCGCCTCCTCCGCCGCGCCGGCCGCGAGGCCTGTCAGCATCACGCGGCCGTCGTCGCAGACGAGGACCGTGCGGACGGTGATGTTGCGGTGCACCCAGCCATGGGCGTGCAGCACCCGGAGCGCCATGAGCACGTCGGAGGCGACCTCGGCCGCCCGGTACGGCGTCAGCGGCCTCTCGGCGAGCAGGGCGGCCAGCGGACGCGCGTTCACCAGCTCGCTGACGATCCACAGGGACCCGCCCTCGGCGAACACGTCGAAGACCTGGTCCAGCCGGGGATGGTCGGGGATGCCGGCCGCCGCCTGCGCGGCCTCGACGGCACGCCGCACCGCCGGATCGGCGGGCTGCCGGGTGGCGGTCCTCGCCTCCGGCGCCCGGCGGGACGCGCGCTCCCGTGCGGTGAACCCGGCGGGCAGCCCCTCCGCGTCGAGCACCTCGGCCTCGACGACCTCCGGCAACGGCACCTGCCGGACGAGGACTTCCTGACCGCTGTAGGTGTCGAAGGCGCGGGTCTCGGTGAGTTCGTACTCGTCGGACGGCGGCAGTGGCAGGCGGTAGCGGTCGGCGAGCACCCGACCCGCGTAGTCGTCCACTTTGCCTCCCCCGGCCGCCCGGTTGGTCACATCCGTTCGCCTCACGACCCGTTTCGCACACGCATGCGGCCGCATACGGTCCGCGACCCTTCACGATACGTGCCGGAGGCAACCCGCATTGAGAGGATGACGGATTCTCACGCACCAAACCGGCGTACGGCACCTACGACTTGGATTTGAAGGACTTCGTCAACGTCTTCCAGGTGTCCTTGCGGAGTTCGCCGTGCCAGTCGGCGTCCTTCGCGGTGTACATCAGCGCGTAACCGAGGTGGTCGTTCACCACGAAACCCCGGTCGATCGTGCGGTACTCGGTGCCGCCCTCGACGTAGGTGAACTCCCAGTCGGCGGTGTTCCAGCCGCGGTAGCCCACCCTCTCGATGCGGATCCTGTGGTACTGGGAGCGCACCATGTAGCGCTCCTGGTTCTTCCAGTCCGCCACCGGGTCGTCCTTGGGGGTGCCGGTCCAGGCGACGAGCAGCTTCTGCCCGTCGGGCCCGGTGTAGCGGTCACCGGCGGCCCCGCTGGACCGGTACTTCCACCCCTTGGGCAGCCCGATCGCGTACCCCTGGCCGCCCTTGCGGGTGGAGACCACCGGGGCGCTCCCGCCGTCCTTCGAGCCGGAGGAGCCGGAGCCGCCGGCGGAGTCGGTGCCGGCGTCGGTGCCGGCGGTCCGGCTCGCCCCGGCGCCAGCCGTCGATCCGGTGCTCGCGGAGGCCGAACTCGCTCCGTCCGTCCGGGTTCCGGTGTCCGTGTCGCCGCCCGAGCCCTTGTCCCGCTTGGCGGACGCACCGGCACTGGGCACGGCCTTGGCGCCGCTCTTGTCGCCCTTGCCGTCGTCACCGCTCAGGGCGATGGCCAGCACGGTACCGAGCACCGCGAGGGCGACGATCACGGCGATGACGATCAGCGTCCGCCGGGGCACCACATCGGTCAGCGGAGCCCTCGGCACCGGCCGCGTCGGCAGGTCCAGGTCCGGCGGTGGCACCACGGGCCAGCCGGAACTCTGCTTGTTCGCGCTGGAGTTCGCCACACCAGCGGCACTCGGCGCCGGACCGCCCGGCCGCGCGGCGGATCCAGCCCCCGGCCCACCGGAGAACCCGGGCCGCGCCCCACCGGGAACCACGCCCCCGGCGCCCACCGCGCCACCCGTCCCCGGCGCGGCCGGCTCGCTCCCGCCCTTGGTCCGCACGGACGCGGCTGCCGTGGCCGCCCCGGCCGCCTTGCGGACCGACCGCAGGGCGCCGCGCAGCTTCTCCCCGGCCTCCTCGCCCCGCTTGCCCTCCGGCCCACCGGACTGCGCCGGCAGCGGAACCACCTGCGTGGCGTCCAACGGCTTCGGCTCGGGCGCGTGGATCACCGCGCTGAGCATGGCCCGGGCCCCGGCGTCGTCCAGCCGCTTGGCCGGATCCTTGGTCAGCAGGCCGTAGATGACGTCCCGCAGCGGTCCCGCGTTCTTCGGCTCCTCCAGGGGCTCGGTCATCACCGCGGTGAGCGTGGCGATCGCCGAGCCCTTGTCGTAGGGCGGGGTGCCTTCGACCGCCGCGTACAGCAGGCCGCCGAGCGACCAGAGGTCGGCCGCCGGTCCCGGTTTGTGGCCACGGGCTCGCTCCGGGGAGATGTAGGAGGGGGCGCCGACGAGCATGCCGGTGGAGGTGATGGACGGGTCGCCCTCGACCTGCGCGATACCGAAGTCGGTGAGCACGACCCGGCCGTCCTCGGCGATGAGCACGTTGGACGGCTTCACGTCCCGGTGCAGGATGCCCTCCCGGTGCGCGGAGCGCAGCACGTCGAGGATGGCGAGCCCCACCTCGGCGGCGCGCTTCGGCTCCAGCACGCCGTCCTCGCGGATGACCTCGGCGAGGGACTTGCCCTCGACCAACTCCATGACGATCCAGGGCCGGTCGTCCTCGTCGACCACGTCGAAGACCGTCACCGCGCTGTTGTTGCGGATCCGGGCGATCGCCTTGGCCTCGCGCAGGGTGCGCGTGATCAGGCGCCGCTTCTCCTCCTCGTCGATGTTCGACGGGAACCGCAGCTCCTTGACGGCGACCGTCCGGCCCAGGGTCTCGTCCTCGGCGCGCCAGACCGTGCCCATACCGCCACGGCCCAGCACGTCTCCCAGCCGGTACCGCCCCGCGAGGAGACGCCGCTCGTTCTTGTCCTGACGAGTCTCCTGACGAGATGTACCCGCCCGCTCCGCCTCCGACATGCGTCCCCTCATACAACCCGCCCTGACAGAGCCTCCATTGTCTCTCACCCGACAAGTGGCCGACGCCCAGGGTGCCCCTGGCCCGGGCCCGGTCCCGCCGCCCGGGAAGCCCTTATGAAGTGGGCGTTCCGCTTACCGGGATGATGGGTCGTAAGAAGGGAGGAACCGGCACGCCGACGCTTCGGACAGTCCTGTCCATACCGGTGTCCCTGATGCCGCAGACCCTCGCCTCGAACCCGCGCTGCTCGCCGCCGAGTTCCGCCCTCGCACCTGGTAGAACGGCCCGGGTTCGAGCAGAGATCCCGAAAGCGGCCACTCGTTCGAGTGAACGTCGGCTGCTGCTACAGCGGCACGATGTCCGGCGCGCCAAGCCTCGCCGCGTCCGCCGTCTGGTCGTCCGGCTGGAGCTGGGACTCCCGCTCGGCCTCCACCCGCTTCTCGTAGTGCTCGACCTCGCGGGCGATCTGGTCCTCGTCCCACCCGAGGACGGGTGCCATCAGCTCGGCCGCCTCGCGGGCGCTGCGGGCGCCCCGGTCGAAGGTCTCGATGGAGATGCGGGTGCGGCGGGTGAGGACGTCGTCCAGGTGTCGGGCGCCCTCGTGCGAGGCGGCGTACACCACCTCGGCGCGCAGGTAGTCGTCGGCGGCGTGCAGCGGCTCGCCGAGCGCGGGGTCGGCGGCGATGAGGTCCAAGACCTCCTCGGCCAGGGAGCCGTACCGGTTCAGGAGGTGCTCCACGCGGACCACGTGCAGTCCGGTGCGCGCGGCGATCCGCGCCCGCGCGTTCCACAGCGCCTGGTAGCCCTCCGCGCCGAGCAGCGGGGTCTCCTCCGTGACACAGTCGGCCACGCGCATGTCGAGCCCGTGCACGGCCTCGTCGACGGCGTCCTTGGCCATCACCCGGTAGGTCGTGTACTTGCCGCCCGCCACGACCACCAGCCCCGGCACCGGGTGGGCGACCGTGTGCTCGCGGGACAGCTTGCTGGTGGCGTCGGACTCGCCGGCCAGCAGCGGGCGCAGCCCCGCGTACACGCCCTGTACGTCGTCGCGGCTGAGCGGCACGGCGAGCACCGAATTGACGTGTTCCAGCAGGTAGTCGATGTCGGCGCTGGACGCGGCCGGGTGGGCCTTGTCCAGGTCCCAGTCGGTGTCGGTGGTGCCGATGATCCAGTGCCGGCCCCAGGGGATGACGAAGAGGACGGACTTCTCGGTGCGCAGGATCAGGCCGGTGGTGGAGTGGACGCGGTCCTTGGGCACCACCAGGTGGATGCCCTTGGAGGCGCGGACGTGGAACCGGCCGCGCTCGCCGACCATGGCCTGCGTGTCGTCGGTCCACACGCCGGTGGCGTTGACGACCTGCTGGGCGTGGATCTCGTACTCCCCGCCGGTCTCCACGTCCTGCACCCGGGCGCCGACGACCCGCTCACCCTCGCGCAGGAACCCGGTCACGCGCGCGCGGTTGGCCACGTTCGCGCCGTAGGACGCGGCCGTGCGCACCAGGGTGGCGACGAAGCGGGCGTCGTCCATCTGGGCGTCGTAGTACTGCAGGGCGCCGACCAGGGCGTCCTTCTTCAGGCAGGGGGCCACGCGCAGGGCGTGGCGGCGGGTGAGGTGGCGATGTATGGGCAGGCCCCGGCCGTGTCCTCGGGCCATGGACATCGCGTCGTACAGCGCGACGCCCGAGCCCGCGTACAGCCGCTCCCAGCCCTTGTGCTGGAGCGGGTAGAGGAACGGGACCGGCTTGACCAGGTGCGGGGCGAGGCGCTCCAGCAGCAGACCGCGCTCCTTGAGGGCCTCGCGGACCAGGGCGAAGTCGAGCATCTCCAGATAACGCAGGCCGCCGTGGATCAGCTTGCTGGACCGGCTGGAGGTGCCGGACGCCCAGTCGCGGGCCTCGACCAGGCCGGTGGACAGGCCACGGGTGACGGCGTCCAGCGCGGTGCCGGCGCCCACCACCCCGCCGCCGACCACCAGCACGTCCAGCTCGCGCTCCGCCATCGCCGCCAGTGCCCCGGCGCGCTGCGCCGGTCCCAGAGTCGCTGTCCTCACCGCTGCCTCCCGCTGTCGCAGACTCGCTCGCGTCGGCCGCACCCGGTGGGCGAAGCCCGGTTCATCCCCTCCTCATGCCCAAATTCTGACCGGGTCGCCCGACTTCAGCCACCACGGGCGCCCGAGCTGTGGACAACTTGCGCACAACCCTCGGAAGACACACAAACACAATCACACATAACGGTCATATATGTACCTAGTCTGACAGTGCACTCGCTCGTCTTCTCCACAGCGGTTGCGCACTTGTCCCGCTTCGGCTACTGGGAAGGACGGCCCACGCCATGCCCGCAGACCTCGCCGTCATCGGACTCGGTCCCTACGGCTTGCCGCTCGCCCAGGCCGCCGTCGCCGCCGGTATCCCCACCGTCGGCTATGCCACCGGCCCCGAGGCCGGCTCACTCAGCCCCGCGGAGCTGCGCCGGATGCACTCCGCCGGATTCCGCCCCGTCACCGACCCCGCCCAGCTCGGCCGGGTGCGCACCGCGGTGATCTGCGCGCCCACCCCGCGCGGCGCCGACGGCGGACTCGACCTCGGTCAGGTCGAGGCGGCCGCCCGGACCCTGGCCGCGCGGCTGCGCCCGCACACCACGGTCATCCTGGAGTCACCGGTGCTCCCGGGAACCACGGAGAAGTTCCTGCGCCCGCTGCTGGAGGAGGGCTCGGGGCTGCGCGCCGGCCGCGACTTCCACCTCGCCTACTCCCCCAGCCGGGTCGACCCCGGCAGCCGCGACCACACCCCGGCGAACACCCCCAAGGTCATCGGTGGCCTCACCCCCGCCTGCACCGAATCGGCCGCCGCGTTCTACGGCCGGCTCACCGACAAGGTGGTACGCGCGCGTGGGCTGCGCGAGGCGGAGACCGTGCAGCTGCTGGAGACCAACTACCGGCACGTCAACATCGCGCTCGTCAACGAGATGGCCGTCCTCTGCCACGAGCTGGGCGTCGACCTGTGGGACGTCATCCGGTGCGCGGAGACCAAGCCCTTCGGCTTCCAGGCGTTCCGGCCGGGCCCGGGTGTCGGCGGGCACGGGGTCCCGCTGGACCTGACCGGGCACGCGACCCGCACCCTGCGCATGGTCGAGCTGGCCCAGCAGGTCAACAGCCGGATGCCCCGATACGTCGTCCAGCGCGCGGCCACGCTCCTCAACGAACACGGCAAGTCCGCGCGCGGGGCCCGCGTGCTGCTCCTCGGCGTCACCTACAAGCCCGACCTCGCCGACCAGCAGGGCACTCCGGCCCAGGAGATCGCCGTACGGCTGATGGGGCTGGGCGCGGCCGTGAGCTACCACGACCCGTACGTGCCCGAGTGGAGCGTCCTGGAGCGGCCCGTGCCGCGCGCGGACTCCCTGTACGAGGCGGCAGCCGACGCCGACCTCACGATCCTGCTCCAGCAGCACCGGACGTACGACCTGCAGGGGCTCTCGGTGAAGGCCCAGCTGCTGCTGGACACTCGGGGGGCCACGCCCACGGGGGCGGCGCATCGGTTGTGAAGGGGGGCGCGTGGGGGTGTGGGGGCGGGGGGTTGGTGGCGTGGGGGATTCGGCGCCGGTACCTTGGGGCGGGTGGAGCCCACCGCAGCAGGCACTGCGGCAGGCTCCGGAGAAGTGATTGGAGTGTCCACCCCTAGTTCGCGTGGGGGTGGCCGCTCACTTCCCGTAGATCCACAAGACGGGGCACCCAGCGGAACTGGGTCGCCGATCACGGACACTACCGCCCCACTACGCCCGTTCGGCCCACATTCGCCCCGAACGCAACCACGCGCCCCCTCTCGTACAACGCGCCCCCGTTCAGGCCCACTTGACCACGCCTGGGCATGCGAAAGGGCCGGTCACCCACCCTGGATGACCGGCCCTTCAGGCGTCGCAGCGACCGCCCCGGCGACTACCGCCGGTGCTGGCTGTCCGCCACCGTCACCTCGACCCGCTGGAACTCCTTCAGCTCGCTGTAGCCGGTGGTGGCCATGGCGCGGCGCAGGGCGCCGAAGAAGTTCATCGAGCCGTCCGGGGTGTGGGACGGGCCGGTGAGGATCTCCTCGATCGTGCCGACCGTGCCGAGGTCGACCTTCTTGCCGCGGGGCAGCTCCTCGTTGACCGCCTCCATGCCCCAGTGGTGGCCCTTGCCGGGCGCGTCCGTGCCCCGGGCCAGCGGGGAGCCCATCATCACGGCGTCGGCGCCGCAGGCGATGGCCTTGGGCAGGTCGCCGGACCAGCCGACGCCGCCGTCCGCGATCACGTGCACGTACCGGCCGCCGGACTCGTCCATGTAGTCACGGCGGGCCGCGGCCACGTCGGCGACGGCCGTGGCCATCGGGACCTGGATGCCGAGGACGTTGCGCGTGGTGTGCGCGGCGCCGCCGCCGAAGCCGACGAGGACACCCGCGGCACCCGTACGCATCAGGTGCAGGGCCGCCGTGTACGTGGCGCAGCCGCCGACGATCACCGGGACGTCCAGCTCGTAGATGAACTGCTTCAGGTTCAGCGGCTCGTGCGAGGACGACACGTGCTCCGCCGAGACCGTCGTACCCCGGATGACGAAGATGTCCACGCCCGCGTCCACGACCGCCTTGGAGAACTGGGCGGTGCGCTGCGGCGACAGCGCGGCGGCGGTGACCACGCCGGAGTCCCGCACCTCCTTGATGCGGGCGCCGATCAGCTCCTCCTTGATCGGTGCCGCGTAGATCTCCTGGAGGCGGCGGGTCGCCTGCTCGGCGGGCAGCTCGGCGATCTCGTCCAGCAGCGGCTGCGGGTCCTCGTACCGCGTCCACAGGCCTTCGAGGTTGAGCACGCCGAGGCCGCCCAGCTCGCCGATGCGGATCGCGGTGGCCGGGGAGACCACGGAGTCCATGGGGGCGGCCAGGAACGGCAGCTCGAAGCGGTAGGCGTCGATCTGCCAGGCGATCGAGACCTCCTTCGGGTCCCGCGTACGGCGGCTGGGGACGACGGCGATGTCGTCGAAGGCGTACGCCCGGCGGCCGCGCTTGCCGCGCCCGATCTCGATCTCAGTCACGTTGGTGGCCTTTCCCTATGCGTTGCAGCGCCTTCCAGTATCGCCGACGGGTACGACAACGGCGGCCCCGGATGCTCCGGGACCGCCGATGGCACGAGCCTCACGCGCGCGTGGGCGTCACTTCTTGCTGCTGTAGTTCGGCGCCTCGACCGTCATCTGGATGTCGTGGGGGTGGGACTCCTTCAGGCCGGCCGAGGTGATCCGCACGAACCGGCCCTTGGACTCCATCTCCTCGATGGTGGCGGCGCCGACGTAGCCCATGGTCTGGCGCAGGCCGCCGACGAGCTGGTGCAGCACGTTGGCGAGCGGGCCGCGGTAGGGCACCTGGCCCTCGACGCCCTCGGGCACGAGCTTCTCGTCGGCGGTGACGTCGGCCTGGAAGTAGCGGTCCTTCGAGTACGACCTGCCCTGGCCGCGCGACTGCATGGCGCCCAGCGAGCCCATGCCCCGGTACGACTTGAACTGCTTGCCGTTGATGAAGAGCAGTTCGCCCGGGGACTCCTCGCAGCCGGCGAGGAGGCTGCCCAGCATCACCGTGTCGGCGCCGGCGGCCAGCGCCTTGCCGATGTCCCCGGAGTACTGCAGGCCGCCGTCGCCGATCAGCGGGATGCCGGCGGGACGGGCCGCGAGGGACGCCTCGTAGATGGCGGTGACCTGGGGGACACCGATGCCGGCGACGACACGGGTGGTGCAGATGGAGCCCGGGCCCACGCCCACCTTGATGCCGTCCACACCGGCGTCGATCAGCGCCTGGGCGCCGTCGCGCGTGGCGACGTTGCCGCCGACCACGTCGACGTTCACGCTCGACTTGATCTTCGACATCCAGCTCAGGGCGTTGCTGTTGTGGCCGTGCGAGGTGTCGACGACCAGGAAGTCCACACCGGCCGCGGCGAGCGCCTGGGCGCGCTCCAGCGCCTCGGGGCTGGCGCCGACGGCGGCACCGACCAGCAGCCGGCCCTCGGCGTCCTTCGCGGCGTTGGGGTACTTCTCGGCCTTGACGAAGTCCTTGACCGTGATCAGGCCCTTGAGGACGCCCTCGTCGTCCACCAGCGGCAGCTTTTCGATCTTGTGCTTGCGCAGCAGTTCCATGGCCTCGGGGCCGGAGATGCCCACCTTCCCGGTGACGAGCGGCATCGGGGTCATGACCTCGTGCACGCGCCGGGTGCGGTCGCTCTCGAAGGCCATGTCCCGGTTGGTCACGATGCCGAGGAGCTTGCCGGCCGGGTCGGTGACCGGGACGCCGCTGATGCGGAACTTCGCGCACAGGGCGTCCGCCTCGGCGAGCGTGGCCTCCGGGTGCACCGTGATCGGGTCGGTGACCATGCCGGACTCCGACCGCTTCACCAGGTCGACCTGGTTGACCTGGTCCTCGATGGAGAGGTTGCGGTGCAGCACACCGACGCCGCCCAGCCGGGCCATCGCGATCGCCATGCGGGACTCGGTCACCTTGTCCATCGCCGCCGACAGCAGCGGGATGTTCACCCGGACGTTGCGGGAGATGCGGGACGAGGTGTCGACCGCGTTGGGGAGCACCTCGGATGCGCCCGGCAGCAGCAGCACGTCGTCGTAGGTCAGCCCGAGTGTCGCGAATTTACCGGGCACTCCGTCGACGTTTGCAGTCATGACACCTTCCCCAAATGGCCTTGATCGGTGCGGATGTCCATGCTAACGGGAAGCGTCGCTAGCAAATTCCACGGTACGGGGTCGCTTCAGGCTTCGTATGTTCGTACGGAAACGGCGGCGCACCTGTTCAGCGCAGGAGCTACTTCAGGCTCCGCGCAGGGGGTTCACTGTTCGGCGAGCGCCCTCAGGCGGCTCAGGGCTCGGTGCTGGGCCACGCGGACCGCACCGGGTGACATTCCCAACATCTGCCCCGTCTCCTCCGCGGTCAAGCCCACGGCGATGCGCAGCAGGAGCAGTTCGCGTTGGTTCTCGGGGAGGTTGGCCAGCAGCTTCTTGGCCCACTCGGCGTCGCTGCTGAGCAGGGCGCGCTCCTCGGGGCCGAGGGAGTCGTCGGGGCGTTCGGGCATCTCGTCGGACGGCACCGCGGTCGACCCCGGGTGGCGCATCGCCGCGCGCTGGAGGTCGGCGACCTTGTGGGAGGCGATGGCGAAGACGAACGCCTCGAAGGGGCGGCCGGTGTCGCGGTAGCGGGGCAGGGCGAGGAGGACCGCCACGCAGACCTCCTGGGCGAGGTCCTCCACGAAGTGGCGCGCGTCGCCGGGCAGCCGCGACAGCCGGGTGCGGCAGTAGCGCAGCGCCAGGGGGTGGACATGGGCGAGCAGATCGTGCGTGGCCTGCTCGTCCCCGTCGACGGCACGATGCACGAGCGCACCGATCGCCCCATGGGCCGTGCCCGCCTCGTCGTCGCGCATCGGTCCATGGTGCCCTGCGGCCGTCCGGTCCGTCGCATCGTGCTCGTGGTTGTGCACCGAAGCGTTATGAGCAGGTGCGCCGGCACTCATTCCCTGCGCCCTCCCCTTCCGCTCGACCGACTCGTCCCCGAGAGACTCCACATCTCAAGGATGCGGCATCCGCGCCGAAACGAGCAGCGCGCGTGTGGCGGGCCGCCTTGCACGCGCCCTCACGGCGTTCGGCGGGGTGGTGCGCCGGAGCGGTCACGCGCCCCCGTTCGGCGCCGTTGTGCGCCGGGGCGGTCGCCCCGGCGACGCGTTCCCCCGGCTGGCGAGCTCGCCGCCGACTACTACGACTTTCGCCACCGACTTCTACGACGTTCGCGCCGACGACGGTTCGCCCCTCTACGACGGTTCGCCCGCCGGTGCGGGACCCGGACGGCTGGGACAGCTGGGGCGACCAGGGCGGACCGGGACGGCCGGAATCACCCGGACAGCCCCGTCCACCGAGCGGCATCGCAGCCCGGTACGGCACCTCCCGGTGACCCGCGCCCCGTACGGCGCCCGCTCGCACACCACCGGCGGGCACCACGAACCCGGGTTGCACACGAGACCGAAGGACCGGACGAACCCCGGGCAAGCCCGGCCGTCTTCGAGGAGCGGTCGGCCGGCCACCCGCACAGGAACCGCGGGCGCGGACGGCACCGGATGCCCCCGGTGCCGAGCGGCCCGCCCGGCCTCGCGCGCGCTAGCGGACCAGTCCCCAGCGGAAGCCGAGGGCCACCGCGTGCGCCCGGTCCGAGGCGCCGAGCTTCTTGAACAGGCGCCGGGCGTGCGTCTTGACGGTGTCCTCGGAGAGGAACAGCTCGCGGCCGATCTCGGCGTTCGAGCGGCCGTGGCTCATGCCCTCCAGGACCTGGATCTCCCGCGCGGTGAGCGTGGGCGCGGCGCCCATCTCGGCCGAGCGCAGCCGGCGCGGGGCGAGGCGCCAGGTGGGGTCGGCCAGCGCCTGGGTCACCGTGGCACGCAGCTCCGCGCGCGAGGCGTCCTTGTGCAGGTATCCCCGCGCACCGGCGGCGACCGCGAGGGCGACGCCGTCGAGGTCCTCGGCGACGGTGAGCATGATGATGCGCGCGCCCGGGTCGGCGGACAGCAGCCGGCGCACGGTCTCGACGCCGCCCAGACCGGGCATGCGCACATCCATCAGGATGAGGTCGGAGCGGTCGGCGCCCCAGCGGCGGAGGACTTCCTCGCCGTTGGCCGCCGTCGTCACACGCTCGACACCGGGCACGGTCGCGACCGCGCGGCGGAGCGCTTCTCGGGCAAGCGGGGAGTCGTCGCAGACGAGGACGGATGTCATGACCGCCCTCCGCAGCTGATGCGCGTCACCTTGAGCCTCCAGGCTGGTACGGAATCGTCACCTGTGCGGTCGACCGTCTCGGACGCCTGCCCGAGCACTTGTGTTTTCAACCGCCTCCGCACTCTCAACGACGGTCACTCGAAAGAGTTACGGGCCCGCGTGCCGTCTTCGGCACTCTACGTGAGGGCTTCGACACGGTGCAGACATGCTCGACGGACCCACAACTTTTCATCACAACCTATGACCCGTTCGGCCCCTTTTCTTCCCGTTTCGTAGTGTCCGGGGCTAGATTCGCAATGAGTCATATTTTCATCTCCTTAGACCGGAGATGTACGGTCGTTGGCACCGTATCCGCCCAGAACGGCGACAAGGGGTCACGTAATGGCAGATTTCTCCCGCCTTCCCGGACCGAACGCGGACCTGTGGGACTGGCAGCTGCTGGCTGCTTGCCGCGGGGTGGACAGCTCGCTCTTCTTCCACCCGGAGGGCGAGCGCGGGGCGGCTCGGAGCGCTCGCGAGAACTCGGCCAAAGAGGTCTGCATGAGGTGCCCGGTCCGTGCGGAGTGTGCGGCGCACGCGCTGGCGGTGCGCGAGCCGTACGGCGTCTGGGGCGGCCTGACCGAGGACGAGCGTGAGGAGTTGATGGGGCGGGCGCGCAACCGCCTGGTGGCGGCCTCGACCACCAGCGGGGACACCGCCTCGGATCACTGAAGGAACGTTTCTGCACCACCTATCGGAACAGCATCCACTTCCTTACCGGGCACGCACGCGCGTGCCCGTGGCCCGTCCGGGCGGCCCCGCGTCTCCGCCGACCCCCCTCTTCGCCGCGCCCCCGCGTCTCCGCCGCCCCCCTCTTCGCCGCGCCCCCGCGTCTCCGCCGCCCCCCTCTTCGCCGCGCCCCCGCGTCTCCGCGACCCCCGCGACTGCGGACTACCCCTGGCCGCGCCCTGCCGCCCGCGCCGTCCGGGCCAGCTGCTCCAGCGTGGCCGACACCGCCGGCACCTGGGCCAGGTCGGGCAGGGTGAGGGCGACGATCTCCCGCCGTACCGCCGGTTCCAGCCGTACCGTGCGCACGCCCCGCGGCCGTACCGACTCCACGGCCAGCTGGGGCAGTACGGCGACGCCCAGGCCGGCGCCGACCAGGCCGACCACGGCCGGATAGTCGTCGGTGGCGAAGTCGATGCGCGGGGTGAAGCCGGCCCCCTCGCACACCTCGACCAGCTGGCCCCGGCAGCGCGGGCAGCCCGCGATCCAGGGCTCGTGGGCCAGCTCGCCGATGGCGACGGTGTCCGCGCGCGCGAGCCGGTGCCGTTCGGGCACCAGGGCGACCAGGCGGTCCGTCAGCAGGGGGCGCACGACGAGGTCGTCCCAGTCCTCGGCGACCGCCGCCCCCTCGTAGCGGAAGGCCAGGGCCAGGTCGCAGTCGCCTTCGCGCAGCAGTTCCACGGACCTCGGCGGTTCGGCCTCCTCCAGAAAGACGCGGGTGCCCGGGTGGGCCGCGCGCAGGGCGGCCAGGGCGGTGGGGACCAGGGTGGAGCTGCCGCTGGGGAAGGAGACCAGCCGGACCCGGCCCGCGCGCAGGCCGGCGATGGCCGCGACCTCCTCCTCGGCCGCCGTGAGCCCGGCGAGGATGCCGGAGGCGTGCCGGACCAGGGCCTCACCGGCCTGGGTGAGGCGCATCTCGCGCCCGGTGCGGACCAGCAGCGGGGTGCCGACCGAGGCTTCCAGGGCCTTCATCTGCTGGCTGACGGCGGGCTGGGTGCAGCCCAGCTGGCGTCCGGCCGCCGAGAAGGAACCGGTGGTGGCGACGGCGCGCAGGACGCGGAGATGACGGGCCTCGATCACCTGTCGAGCATAAGGCAGCCTTGGGCGAGGTGCCCGATAATGCGTCGACACTTTGGGACCGGATCGCTTACCGTGCCGGGATGAAGCTTCTCTCGGTCAACCTGGGCCGGCCCCGGCGGGTGCCCTACACGAATCAGCCGGACGGTCTCACCGGCATCGACAAGCACCCGGCCGACGGACCGGTGCGGGTGGCGGCGCCCGGGCCCAGGGGTATCGGCGCGGGCGGGCTCACCGGGGACGCGGTGTGTGACACGCGCTACCACGGCGGGGACGACCAGGCGGTGTACGCGTACGCCCGGGAGGACCTCGACGCCTGGGAGCGCGAACTCGGCAGATCGTTGGCCAATGGTTGCTTCGGCGAGAACCTCACGACGGACGGTCTGGACGTCTCCGGGGCGCTGATCGGAGAGCGCTGGCGGATCGGTTCCACCGTCGTACTGGAGGTGACCTCCGGCCGCGTTCCGTGCGCCACCTTCCAGGGCCATCTGGGCGAGCGCGGCTGGGTCAGGAGATTCACGCGGAAGGGCGCAACAGGTGCCTACCTCCGGGTGATCGAGCCGGGTGAGATCCGGGCGGGCGATCCGGTCGAGATCGTGCAGCGGCCGGACCACGGGGTGACGGCGGCGATGCAGTTCCGCGCGGTCACCACCGAGCGGCAGCTGCTGCCCCGGCTGCTCGCGGCGGGCACCGCGCTGCACAGCGAGACGCTGGCGAAGGCCCGGAAGTACGTGGCGGAGCACGGGGCCTGACAGCCCGCGGGCAGACCACCGGGCACAGCGCGCGGACCGCGGAGGCTGTCGGTCCGGGTCACTACGCTTGGGCCATGACAACGGCTCTGATTACGGGATCGACCGCGGGGATCGGTGCCGCGTTCGCGCGGCGGCTGGCGGCTGACGGGCATGACCTCGTCCTGGTCGCGCGGGACACCAAGCGGCTGCGCGAGCAGGCGACGGAACTGCACGACCGGCACGGCATCGAGGTGGAGGTGCTGACCGCCGACCTGGCGCAGGACAAGGGCATCGAGGCGGTGGCCGACCGGCTCGGCGACCGGAAGAACCCGGTCGACCTGCTGGTCAACAACGCCGGCTTCGGCAACAAGGGCCGCTATCTGGAGGTACCGATGGCGGACGAGCTGCGGATGCTCAAGGTGCACTGCGAGGCGGTGCTCCGGCTGACGTCGGCGGCGGCCGAGGCGATGCGCGAACGCGGCCGGGGCGGGGTGGTGAACGTCGCCTCGGTGGCCGCGTTCCTCCCGCGCGGCACGTACGGCGCGTCCAAGGCGTGGGTCGTGCAGTTCACCCAGGGCGCGGCCAAGGACCTGGCCGGCAGCGGGGTCCGGCTGATGGCGCTGTGCCCGGGGTTCGTCCGCACCGAGTTCCACCAGCGGGCCGGGATGGGCACGGACAACATCCCCGGCTGGATGTGGCTGGACGCCGACAAGCTGGTCGCGGCGGCCCTGTCCGACCTCGCGCGCGGCAAGACGCTGTCCATCCCCGATCCCCGGTACAAGGCGCTGATGGGCCTGGTGAAAGTGACGCCGCGCGGACTGCTGGGCGGGATCAGCTCCCGGACCGGGCGCAAGTACGGGCCGCAGTAGCGGGCGGGTGTCGCCGCCGTCCCGGTGGGAAAATGGGCGGGACGGTACCGGACCAGGGGGGCCGGAGGCGGCGCATGACCTTCGTACAGCTCATCGAGTGCAGGACGAGCCGGCTGGACGAGATGAACCGGCTCATGGACGACTGGGTCCAGCAGACCAAGGGGAAGCGGACGGCGACGCACGCGGTGGTCGGCACGGACCGCTCGGACGCGTCGCACGTCGTCGAAGTGGTGGAGTTCCCGTCGTACGAGGACGCGATGCGGAACTCGAACCTCCCGGAGACCGACCGGATCTTCCGGGGCCTGGTCGCGCTGTGCGACGAGATGCCGACGTTCATCGACCTGGACGTCGTACGGGACGAGAGCCTGTCCGAGGGCATGGTGCGCGGGTTCTTCGAGGCGCTGTGCGCCGAGGGCGAGCTGCCGCCGCTCAACGACCTGCTGGACGAGGACATCCACAGCCATGATCCGCTGAACCCGCAGGACACCATCGGGCTGGACAACGTCCGCGCCGAGTTCCGGATGTGGCGCGGCGCCTTCGACTACGCGTTCACGGTCGAGGACGTGCTCGCCCAGGGCGAGCGGGCCTGCGCGCGGTGGACCTGGTACGCCACGCACCAGGGCGATTTCCTGGGGATCGCGCCCACCGGCAGGCAGGTCACCACGACCGGGATGACGCTGTTCCGGTTCGGCGACAACGGCAAGATCGCCGAGCTGTGGTGGCAGCACGACCAGCTGGGGCTGATGCAGCAGCTGGGGGCGCTGGACGCGTTGGAGCAGTAGAGGCGCCGGAGCAGTGGACAGGGCGAAGGCCCGGCCCCCGTCCGGGGTGCCGGGCCTTCACTCGGGAGCGCTGGGCTCAGTGGGCGTGGCCGTGGCTGTGGCCGTGGCCGGCGGCCTCCGGCTCCTCTTCCTTCTTCTCGACGACCAGGGTCTCGGTCGTGAGCAGCAGGGAGGCGATGGAGGCGGCGTTCTCCAGGGCGGAGCGGGTGACCTTGACCGGGTCGATGACGCCGGCCTTGATCAGGTCGCCGTACTCGCCGGTGGCGGCGTTGTAGCCCTGCCCCTTGTCCAGGTCCTTGACCTTGGACACGATGACGTAGCCCTCCTGGCCGGCGTTCTCGCCGATCCAGCGCAGCGGCTCGACCACGGCGTTGCGGACCACGGAGACACCGGTGGCCTCGTCGCCGGACTTGTCGAGGTTGCCGTCCAGCACCTTGGAGGCGTGGACCAGGGCGGAGCCACCACCGGAGACGATGCCCTCCTCGACCGCGGCGCGGGTCGCGGAGATGGCGTCCTCCAGACGGTGCTTCTTCTCCTTCAGCTCCACCTCGGTGGCGGCGCCGACTTTGATCACGCACACGCCGCCGGCCAGCTTGGCGAGGCGCTCCTGGAGCTTCTCGCGGTCCCAGTCGGAGTCGGTGTTCTCGATCTCGGCCTTGATCTGCGCGATCCGGCCCTGCACGTCCTCGGACTTGCCGGCGCCGTCGACGATCGTGGTGTCGTCCTTGGTGACGGTGACGCGGCGGGCGGAGCCGAGCACGTCGATGCCGACCTGGTCGAGCTTGAGGCCGACCTCCTCGGAGATGACGGTGGCGCCGGTGAGGACGGCCATGTCCTGCAGCATCGCCTTGCGGCGGTCGCCGAAGCCGGGGGCCTTCACCGCGACGGCGTTGAAGGTGCCGCGGATCTTGTTGACGACCAGGGTCGACAGGGCCTCGCCCTCGAGGTCCTCGGCGATGATCAGCAGGGGCTTGGAGGAACCGGCCTGGATGACCTTCTCCAGCAGCGGCAGCAGCTCCGTGATGGCGGAGATCTTGCCCTGGTGGATGAGGATGTACGGGTCCTCCAGGACGGCCTCCATGCGCTCCTGGTCCGTCACGAAGTACGGCGACAGGTAGCCCTTGTCGAAGGCCATGCCCTCGGTGAAGTCCAGCTCCAGACCGAAGGTGTTGGACTCCTCGACGGTGATGACACCGTCCTTGCCGACCTTGTCCATGGCCTCGGCGATCAGCTCGCCGACCTGCTGGTCCTGGGCGGACAGCGCGGCGACGGCGGCGATGTCGGACTTCTCGTCGATCGGGCGGGCCGAGGCCAGCAGGTCGTCGGAGACGGCCTTGACCGCGGCGTCGATGCCCTTCTTCAGGGCGGCCGGGGAGGCACCGGCGGCGACGTTCTTCAGACCCTCGCGGACCAGCGCCTGGGCGAGGACCGTGGCGGTGGTGGTGCCGTCACCGGCGATGTCGTTGGTCTTGGTCGCCACCTCCTTCACCAGCTGCGCGCCGAGGTTCTCGTACGGGTCCTCGATCTCCACCTCACGGGCGATCGTGACACCGTCGTTGGTGATGGTGGGGGCGCCGAACTTCTTGTCGATGACGACGTTGCGGCCCTTGGGGCCGATCGTCACCTTGACGGTGTCGGCAAGCTTGTTGACGCCGCGCTCAAGGGCGCGACGGGCGTCCTCGTCGAACTTCAGGATCTTCGCCATGGCAGCGGGAGCCCTCTCGGAAATCTGTGGGTGAAAAACGCCGCGCCCCGGGCGCCCGGCTTCTTATCGATCGCGGGGGCCAGGGGCGCAGCTGCAAGCAGAGAGTCGCTTGAGGTGATTACTTCTCGATGATCGCGAGCACGTCGCGAGCCGAGAGGACGAGGTACTCCTCGCCGTTGTACTTCACCTCGGTGCCGCCGTACTTGCTGTAGAGGACGACGTCGCCGACCTTGACGTCGAGCGGAAGGCGCTCGCCGTTCTCGAACCGGCCCGGGCCCACGGCGAGGACGGCGCCCTCCTGGGGCTTCTCCTTCGCGGTGTCCGGGATGACCAGGCCAGAGGCCGTGGTCTGCTCGGCGTCCAGCGGCTGGACCACGATGCGGTCCTCGAGCGGCTTGATGGCAACCTTGGAGCTGGCGGTCGTCACGATCCGACCTCCCCCTTCGGAGATCTCACGGGGTTAACTGTCTGAGGTGGCGACCAGGTCGATCCGTCGTCGCGGGTGCCGGACCTGCCCGTCGCGTTTATCTGGCACTCTCCAGGGGGGAGTGCCAGAGCCGAGACTATGACCGCGATTAGCACTCGGTCAAGCGGAGTGCCAATTGCCGTGCGGCGCGTCGGCAGCGAACGGCGCGCGCGAGTGCCCGGGCGCCCCGCGTGACGGGCCGGCATTCACAGGTAGTCCTCCAGGCGCCCCACCGTCAGGCCTCTCTCCTGGGCCTTCCTCAGCACCGTGACCGTGCGTTCCCGCAGGGAGGGGCCCGTCGACTCGTCGGGGCCCACCAGGACGATGTCGCCGGGGCGGAGGTGGTGGGGGCCGTGGGTGTAGGCGAGGCCGGCCGGGGTCAGGGCGGCGCGCCACAGGACGAGCGCGGAGATGCCGCAGTCGGCCGCCGCGCGCAGGGTGGTGCGGTCGTAGGAGCCGTAGGGCGGGCGGAAGAGGCGGGGGCGGACGCCGAGGGCGGCGCGGAGGCGGTCCTGCTGACCGCAGATCTCGGCGCGCTGTCCGGCGTACGGCAGTCCGGCCGGGGCCCGGTGGTCGACGGTGTGGTTCCCGATGCCGGCGCCGAGGGCGCGCAGGCGGGCGAAGTGGCGGTAGCCGGGGGCGGCGACGCTGTCGGTGAGGAACAGGGTGACCGGGAGCCGGAGTTCGCGGACCATGTCGACGAAGCGGGGGTCCCGCTCGGCGCCGTCGTCGTACGTGAGGAAGACGACCGGGTCGCGGGTGGGGACGTGGTCGGCCACGGCGGGCGGGGCGCCGGCCCCGGGGTGCTCGGCGAGCGGGCGGGCCGGGTGCACCGGGGAGCGGACGAGGGGCCGGGTCAGGCCCCAGAAGCGGTAGCGGTGGTCGGAGGCGGTGGCGTGCGGGCGTACCCCTTCGGCGGCCCTCTTGCCGAGGCGTTCGATGGGGTCGACGGACTGGGCGCAGCCCGTCAGGAGCAGGGCCGCGGCGAGGACCGCGGCCGGGCCCCGGGCGCGCCTCACAGGTAGTCCTCCAGGCGGGCCACGGCGTAGCCCTCGCGCGTGACCTTGTTCAGGAAGCGGCGCATGTCGTCCACCATCGTGCCGTCCCAGTCGTCCCGGCCGCGGAAGTGGGTGAGCACGATGTCGCCGCGGCGCAGCCGCTTGTCGTCCTCGCGGTACTCCCAGTGGTCGACGAAGACCTCCTCGTTCCAGATCGGCGCGTACTTGATGCCGCATTCCTTGGCGGCGACCAGGGTGTCCTGGTTGTAGTTGCCGTAGGGCGGGCGGAAGACGGTGGGCGCCTTGCCGAACTGCTTCTTCATGACGGCCTGCATGCCGCAGATCTCGTCCTTCTGCTCCTCGTAGGACAGGCCCGGCAGGTAGGGGTGGTGCAGGGTGTGGTTGTCGAGGGTGTTGCCGTAGGACCGCATCTTCCGGAAGTAGGCGTAGTCGTCCTTGACGAGGTAGTCGCTGAGGAAGGCGGTGTACGGGATCTTCAGCTCACGCATCATGGCGAGGAAGCGCGGGTCCTTCTCGGCGCCGTCGTCGATCGTCAGGAAGACGACCTTGTTCCGGGTGGGGATGGTCGTGAAGACCGGGGGCAGGTTCCAGTCCTCCTGGTGGTCCACCTCGAATCCGTCGCGGGCGGTGATCCTCGGCTTCACCGTGGGGGGCGGCGGAGGCGTGAGCGGGACCTGGTCCAGCCCCCAGCGCCGGGCGGCGGCGGCCAGCCGGGCGTGTTCGGCGGCCCGGCGCGCCGCCGGGTCCTGGGGCTGGGCGGGGCCGCCCTGGCCGGACGGGGCGCGCACGGACTCGGGCCCGGCGCAGCCGGAGAGCAGGGTGGCGGTGGCCAGCGTGACTGCTCCGCCCCCGAGGGCCAGTCGCCGCAGACAAGTCCGACTTTTGTCATTTTGTACTACTGCTCGCATGGTGCCGGATCCTCCCAGGCCCCGGCCCGCGACCCCGGACGACACCGCCGCCGGAGGCGCACCATCCACCGACTGGCCCACAATGACCCGGTGAACGACCTCGCTCTGCTCCTCACCCCCGAAGGCCGCGCCCTCCTCGACGAGGTGCGCGACACCGAGCCCGCGCAGGAGCTGGCCGTGGCCACCCGGCTGCGCCGCGAGCACCCGGCCGAGCTGGTCTCCGCCGCGCTCGGCCAGGCCCGGCTGCGGCAGCGGGCGGTGGCGAAGTTCGGGGCCGAGGACGCCGGGCGCATGTTCTTCACGCCCAACGGGGTCGAGCAGTCGACGCGGGCCTCCGTGGCGGCGTACCGGGCCGGGCGGCTGAAGCAGCTGGGCGTGACCTCCCTCGCCGACCTGTGCTGCGGGATCGGCGGGGACGCCATCGCGCTGGCGCGGGCCGGGATCCGGGTGCTGGCCGTGGACCGGGACCCGCTGACGGCGGCCGTGGCGCGGGCCAACGCCGAGGCGCTGGGGCTGGCCGGCCTGATCGAGGTGCGGGAGGCCGACGTCACGGAGGTGGACACCGCCGGGTACGACGCGGTGTTCGTGGACCCCGCGCGCCGGGGCGGGCAGGCAAGAGGGGCCGCGCGCAGCGCGTCGGTGAAGGGCGGTGGCCGGGCGACGGGCGGGCGCGTTTTCGATCCGGAGGCGTACTCGCCGCCGCTGTCCTGGGCGGTCGAGACGGCCCTCAAGGCGCCCCGCGCCGCGCTGAAGATCGCCCCGGGCATCCCGCACGAGGTGATCCCGGCCGCGGCCGAGGCCGAGTGGGTCTCCGACGGCGGGGACGTGAAGGAGGCGGTGTTGTGGTTCGGGACGGGAGCGCCGGGCGCGGTGCGGGCCACGCTGCTGCCGGGCCCGCGCACGCTGCTCGGCCGCGGGCTGCCCGATCCCGCGGTCCGGCCGGTGGGGCGGTACCTGTACGAGCCGGACGGCGCCGTGATCCGCGCGCACCTGGTCGCGGAGGTGGCCGAGGAGGTCGGCGGCGGGCTCCTGGACCCGACCATCGCGTACGTCACCGCCGACGAGGCACGGCCCACGCCGTACGCCACCGCCTACGAGATCACCGACCGGCTCCCGTTCAACGTGAAGAAGCTGAAGGCCCTGCTGCGCGAGCGCGAGGTCGGCACGCTGACCGTGAAGAAGCGCGGCTCGGCCGTCGAGCCGGAGGAACTGCGCCGGAAGGTGAAACCGCAGGGGCCGAACGCGGCCACCGTCTTCCTCACCCGCGTCGCCGGCGCGCCGACGATGCTGATCGGCCGTCCGCTCGGCTGACGCTCAGCCGCACGCACGCGCCCTGCGCGACAGCAGCTGCCGTTCCCTCTCGTTGTGGGTCAGGGCCGCCGCCCGGAGGAACTCCTCGCGGGCCTCGGCGGTGCGGCCGAGGCGGGAGAGGAGGTCGCCGCGGACACTGGGCAGCAGGTGGTAGCCGCGCAGCGCGGGCGCGTCGGCCAGGGCGTCCACCAGCCTCAGGCCCGCCGCCGGGCCGTCGGCCATCGACACGGCGACCGCGCGGTTCAGCTCGACCACCGGGGACGGCGCGCGGACGGCCAGCAGGCCGTACAGGGTGGCGATGGCGCGCCAGTCCGTCTCCTCGTACGTGTACGCGCGCGCGTGACAGGCGGCGATGGCCGCCTGGAGGGTGTACGGGCCCGGGGGGCCGCTCGCGGTGGCCTCGGCGCGGTCGAGGGCACGGATCCCGCGCGCGATGAGCATCCGGTTCCAGCGACGGCGGTTCTGGTCCTTCAGCAGCACCGGTGCGCCGTCGGGTCCGGTGCGGGCGGTGGCGCGGGACGCCTGGAACTCCAGCAGCGCGGCCAGACCGTGCACCTCGGGCTCCTCGGGCATCAGCGCGGACAGCACCCGGGCCAGCCGCAGCGCGTCCTCGCACAGGCCGGGGCGCAGCCAGTCGTCGCCGGCGGTGGCCGCGTAGCCCTCGTTGAAGATCAGGTAGATGACGTCCAGCACGGAGCCGAGGCGGGCCTCGCGGTCGGGGCCGTACGGCACCTCGAAAGCGACGTTCCGCTTCGCCAGGGTGCGCTTGGCGCGGACGATCCTCTGGGCGACCGTCGGCTCCGGGACCAGGTAGGCACGGGCGATCTCGGCCGTGGTCAGGCCGCCGATCAGGCGCAGGGTGAGCGCGGTGCGGGCCTTCGGCGACAGCACCGGATGGCAGGCGGTGAAGACCAGCCGGAGCAGGTCGTCGTCGATGTCGTCCGGGTCGGCCGGTTCGTCGTACGACGGCGGGGTCGTCTCCAGGTCGCGGCCGAGCTCGGCGAGTTTGCGGGCGTAGGTCTCGCGGCGCCGGATCAGGTCGACGGCCCGGTGCCGGGCGGTGGCCATGAGCCAGGCACCGGGGTTGTCCGGCACGCCGTCCAGCGGCCACCGCTCCAGGGCGGCGACCAGGGCGTCCTGCGCCAGCTCCTCGGCGATGCCGACGTCCCGGACGATCCGGGCGACGCCGGCGATCACCCGGGGCGACTCCAGGCGGAAGACGGTCTCGATGGCGTGCGCGGTGGCGGGCTGTGTCTCCACAGCCCCCCATGCAACACCCTGGACGGCGGCGGGCCAAACGGGCTCAGCCCTCGACGATCTCCCGCAGTTCGCAGGCGAACTGCCACTCCGGGCCGTGGATCTTCAGGAAGCGCTGGGTCCACTCCAGTGCCTCGGCCCGGTCCTTGCACTGCATGAGCGCGTAGCCGCCGACGACCTCCTTGGACTCGGTGAACGGGCCGTCGGTCACGGAGACCTTCTCGCCGTCCCAGTCCATCCGGACGGCCTCGGCGGACGGGGTGAGCCCGGCGGTGTCGAGCAGGACACCGGCCTTGGTCATCTCCTCGATCAGCTCGCCCATCCGCCGCATCAGCTCCGCGCTGGGGCCCCCGGCGGGGCCGGCGGACTCGTCGATGCGCACGAGCGACAGGTAGCGGGGCATGGTGACTCCTTCGGTCGGGCGGCGGGTCCGTTCCCGCCGCTCACCCCTTGCGTCGAACGGGAGACACCCGGATCGACACGCTCGCGGAAAAAATCCGCGGGATTTTTTCCGCCGTCCCGACGACCCACCGTTCCTTCGGCGCGAAGCCGGACGACGCCTTCGGGTACGGCGTCCCGACCACCTTCCCGCCGAAGACGGCGCCCCCGTCCGCGCCCGGGCCGGCCGGACGTCCACGCAGCACCCGGACCGCACCGTCGCCGCCCTCGCCGGGGGCGGCGGCCAGGTCGGCGTGGCCGTCGCGTCGGAGTCGCCGGTCCGGGTGCCGGCGGCGGGGACCGACGTGCCGCCGGCCGGGCCGCGCGGGCCGTCTCGGACGACGACCCCGTGCCGACCCAGGCCGGCGTACGCGTCGCCGCCCAGGCCGCCCTCGCAGAGCTGGACCCCCAGGCCCTCGCCATCGGCGGGGCGCCGAGGATGCCGGCGGTGGCACGGTGGACGGTCGGGTGGTGCCGATCGGCAGGTTGGCGTGGCCGTCGGCTCATGGATCGGAGCCGCGCTCCCCGGTGGTGGGGTGGACGTGGCCGGGACGGTGAACCCGGGGGCGGTCGGGCCCGGGGCCGCCGGGAGATCCCCACGGGCGTGCGAACGTGAGCGGCCGAGAACTACGGCTCAGCGCAGGGAGGCCCAGAGGTCGTTCGCCGCCGGCTCCTCGGCGACGACCCGGTTGGGGTCGGAGGGTGCCGTGACGACCGGCATGGTCACCGTCCGCACCCGGTCGGCGGTCAGCCCCTTCAGGCTCCGGCCGAGGCTCACCAGCTCGTTCAGGGAGTTCAGGCCGGTGTCGGTGGTGAGGCTGGTGGTGACGGCGTCGGCGACCTGGTACAGCCGGGCCGGGTCGGAGAGCAGGCCCGCGCCGGACATCTGCTCCAGCAGGGCTTTGACCAGCGTCTGCTGGAGCCCTATGCGGCCCAGGTCGCTGCCGTCGCCTATGCCGTGCCGGGTGCGGGCGAGGGCGAGGGCCTGCGTGCCGTCGAGGTGGTGGGTGCCGGCCTTGAGGTGCAGGTGGCTCTTGTCGTCGTCGATGTCCTGGCCGGTGGTGACGTCGACCCCGCCGAGCGCGTCGACCAGCTCGGCGAAGCCGGAGAAGTCGATCTCCAGGTAGTGGTCCATGCGGACACCGGTGAGGGACTCGACGGTCTTCACCGCGCACACCGGGCCGCCCACCGCGTAGGCGCTGTTGAACATGGCGCCGTACGCCGGTGCCGTGCTGCCGCCGGAGGTGAGCGGGCAGGACGGGCGGGTGACGAGGGTGTCGCGGGGGATGCTGACGACGGTGGCCTTCGTCCGGCCCGCGTCGATGTGCACGACCATCGCGGTGTCGGACCGGGCTCCGCCGCTGTCGCCGCCGCCCAGCTCCTGGTTGTCCTTGCCGCTGCGCGAGTCCGAGCCGAGGACCAGGATGTTCAGGGCGCCGGTGGGCAGCGGGGAGGTGTCCGCCGAGGCGGTCGCGGACGGGGTGACCACGGCCCTGGCCGGACGGTCGTCGCCGAGTGCGCTGTCGATGTCGACGCTTGTGATGTTGCGGTTGACATGCCAGTAGGCCCAGCCGGCCGCCGCCACGCCCAGCACCAGGGTGCCCGTCAGAGTGAGGCCGGCGATCTTCAGCGCTCTCGATCGCCGGCCCACCCGTCTGCCCGCGTCGCCTTGCTCCTCGTGTCGCGTCACCACAGGAACATAAGTCCGAATTATTAGCGGACTGTTAGCGGAAGCCGTCCGAGTCGGTTTTCTTGGCGAATTCTCATCCAGCGTCACTGTCGGTACCGGATTGCCGCCGTTCCAGGACGCGTTGAAGCCGAAGGTCACCGAACCGCCGTCCAGCACCGACCCGTTGCAGGAGGCGTTCGCGCGGCGACGCCCTCAAGGGTTCGTGGACGACGTCCCAGGCGGCGATAGCAGGGGCCGGTGACGGCGGTGCCGACGACCTTGCACGGCAATCCGAAAGTTTCGGCTCTGTAACCGATCTACTTCGAAGCAGTGCGGGGTGACCACCGGTACCCGTCGATAACCCTCGGCGCCCGTCGTAGCCGTACCGCTAAGCGGCCGGAGGCACGTCCGTGCTGGACCGCACCACCAGACTCGTCGCCAGCTCCACCCGGGTCGCCGCCCGCTCCTCCCGCTCGCTCCCCAGCTCCAGCACCAGCCGGGCCGCGGCCTCGGCCATCTCGGTGAGCGGCTGCCGTACGGTCGTCAGCGGCGGGCCCACCCAGCGGGCCACCGGCAGATCGTCGAAGCCGACCACGCTGAGGTCCTCCGGGACGCGCAGGCCCAGCTCACGGGCGGCCTCGTACAGGCCGAGCGCCTGCAGGTCGTTGCCCGCGAAGACGGCGGTGGGCCGGTCCGGGCGGCGCAGCAGCTCCAGGCCCAGGCGGTAGCCCGCGTCGTGGTGGAAGTCGCCGGCCACGACGAGGGAGGGGTCGGCGGGCAGTCCGGCCGTCTCCAGGGCGGCCCGGTAGCCGTCGACCCGGGCGCGGCTGCACATCATCCGGGTCGGGCCGCTGATCGCGCCGATCCGGGTGTGGCCGAGTTCCACCAGGTGGCGGGTGGCGGCGAGACCGCCCTGCCAGTTGGTGGCTCCGATGGACGGCACGTCCGGGCCCGGGTCGCCGGCCGGGTCCATCACCACGAACGGGATGGAGCGGCTGGTCAGCAGCGCCCGCTGGGACTCGTCGAGCTCGGAGAGCACCAGCACCACGCCGTGCGGGCGGCGGGCGGCGACCTGGTCGGCCCAGGTGCGGCCGGGGGTGAGCCGGCCGGCGGACTCGGACAGGACCACGCTCAGCCCGGCGTCCCGGGCGACGTTCTCCACACCTCGGATGACCTCCATCGCCCAGGCGCTCTCCAGCTCGTGGAAGACCACGTCGATCAGGGGCGAGCGGGAGGCCTCGGCGCGGCGGCGCCGGTAGCCGTAGGCGCGCAGCAGCTCCTCGACACGGGTGCGGGTCGCGGGGGCGACATCGGCCCGGCCGTTGAGGACCTTCGAAACAGTCGGAGCGGAGACCCCCGCCTCGCGGGCGATCTCGGCGAGGGTCGCCGTCTGGGTTTCTGCGGGCTTCGAGGGCTTCATGCCCGGGATCGTATCGCCGCCGGACCGCTTGACGAAGCCCTCGGCATGCCGGAGTCCATCGAAATATTCGAATGATCTAGTGAAACATTCGCCCCTCGGCCGTGAAACGCGAACACCCCGCCGCCGGGAACCCGGGGGCGGGGTGTCGAATGGAGCGCCGGGCAGGCCTTGCACCTGCATCTCCCCGCAGGAAGCGGGACGTCTTTCCTTGGACCACCAACGCACTGCGTCCGAACCGGTGTTCCGGCCGTTCGCTGTGTGATGATCATAGCGCAGTCGGGGCCGTTTCCCCAACTCAGCCCTCCGTCACCGCCTCGAACCGCCACCGGTGCACGGCCCGGGTCACCAACTCCTGGCCCGGCTCCGGCAGTTCGGGGAGCGGGGCGTCGTACGGCGCGTCCCACCACGTGATGACCAGCACCCGGTCCTGCGGCGCGCGGAAGGTCTCGCGGCGCAACGGCTCGGCGGCGAGGGGCTGTTCGCGCACCCAGGCCAGCAGGTCCGCGCCCCGGCCCTCGGCCGCCCGGGCCTCCCACATCAGGGCGACGGTCACGAGTAGAGGTTCTCCTTGCTGATCTCGTGCACATGGTCGTGGTCGTGGCCGGGCACATGCGGGTCGGTCACCGGCAGGGAGGAATCGGCCGACAGGTCCCAGCTGGACGCGGCCCGGTCACGGGCGACCATCTCGGCGCCGAGCGCGGCCACCATCGCGCCGTTGTCCGTGCACAGCTTGGGGCGCGGCACGCGCAGCCGGATGCCGGCCGCCTCGCAGCGCTCCTGGGCGAGGGCGCGCAGCCGGGAGTTGGCCGCCACACCGCCGCCGATCATCAGGTGGTCCACGCCCTCGTCCTTGCAGGCACGGACGGCCTTGCGGGTCAGTACGTCGACGACGGCCTCCTGGAAGGAGGCGGCCACGTCACGGACCGGGACCTCCTCGCCGGCCGCGCGCCTGGCCTCGATCCAGCGGGCCACGGCGGTCTTCAGGCCGGAGAAGGAGAAGTCGTACGCCGGGTCGCGCGGGCCTGTCAGGCCGCGCGGGAAGGCGATGGCCTCCGGGTCGCCCTCCTTGGCGTACCGGTCGATGACCGGGCCGCCGGGGAAGCCCAGGTTCAGCACGCGGGCGATCTTGTCGAAGGCCTCGCCGGCCGCGTCGTCGATGGTCGAGCCCATCGGCCGCACGTCCGACGTGATGTCCGCCGACAGCAGCAGCGAGGAGTGGCCGCCGGAGACCAGCAGGGCCATCGTCGGCTCGGGCAGCGGGCCGTGCTCCAGCTGGTCCACGCAGATGTGCGAGGCGAGGTGGTTGACGCCGTACAGGGACTTGCCGAGCGCGTAGGCGTACGCCTTGGCCGCCGAGACGCCGACGAGCAGGGCGCCCGCGAGGCCGGGGCCCGCGGTGACCGCGATGCCGTCCAGGTCCTTGGCGCTGACCCCCGCCTCCTTCAACGCGCGGTCGATGGTGGGGACCATGGCCTCCAGGTGCGCCCGGGACGCCACCTCCGGCACGACACCGCCGAAGCGGGCGTGCTCGTCGACGCTGGAGGCGACGGCGTCCGCCAGCAGGGTGGTGCCGCGGACGATGCCGACGCCGGTCTCGTCGCAGGAGGTCTCGATGCCGAGGACGAGAGGTTCGTCAGTCATGGATATCGGTTCCTTGTACGGGGGCGGAGCCGGCGGCCGAGCCGCTGCCGGGTTCCGTGGTCAGGCGCATCACCAGGGCGTCCACATTGCCCGGCTGGTAGTAGCCGCGCCGGAAGCCGATGGGGGTGAAGCCGAAACGCTCGTAGAGCTTCTGGGCGGGGAGGTTGTCCACCCTGCATTCGAGCATCACCTCGTGGCACTCGAACGCGGTCGCGGCGCGCAGCAGCTCGGTCAGCAGGCGGGCACCGAGGCCGGTGCCCTGGTGGTCGCGGGCGACGGCGATGGTCTGCACGTCGGCCAGGTCACCGGCGGCGGCCAGGCCGGCGTACCCGACGATCCGGCCGTCGGCGGACTCGGCGACGAGATAGCAGCGGGTGGCCTCGGGGCCCCGGGAGTGGGCCAGCTCGGACCAGAACATGCCCCGGGACCAGGCGTCCTCGGGGAACAGGTCCCGCTCCAGCTCCAGGACCGGGTCGATGTCCCACCAGCGCATCTCGCGCAGTCGGGGGGGTGCCGGCTGTGTCACTTGGGGGTGACCACCTTGTAGTTCTTGGGGACCTGGGCGTCCGGCCGGCGCAGGTACAGCGGCCGGGGCGCCGTGAGTTCCTCGCCCGCGGCCAGCTTCTCCGCGGCGAGCGAGGCGAGGGCGGCGGCGGACACGTGCTCGGGCTCGTGGGCGCGCGGGAACGTGTCCGGGTAGAGCAGCGCGCCGGCGCCGACCGCCGGAAGGCCCGCGACCTGCTCGGCGATGTCGGCCGGGCGGTCGACGGCCGGGCCGGTCAGCCGGGTCCGGGAGTCTGCGTACGTGGCCCAGTAGACCTCCTTGCGCCGGGCGTCGGTCGCCACGACGAAGGGGCCCTTGTCGATGTCGGCGGCGTAGGCGAGGCCGTCGAGCGTGCACACGCCGTGCACGGGGACGCCGAGCGCGAGGCCGAAGGTGTCTGCGGTCATCAGTCCGACACGCAGACCGGTGTAGGGGCCGGGCCCGGTGCCGACGACGATCCCGGTGACGGCCTCCAGCTTCAGTCCGGCCTCGGCGAGGACCCGGTCGACGGCCGGCAGCAGCAGCTCTCCGTGCCGGCGCGCGTCCACCTGGCTCGACGAGGCGATGACGTCGGTTCCGTCGTGCAGGGCGACGGTGACGGCGGGTGTTGCGGTATCCAGAGCGAGCAAGAGCACGCGAACAGCCTACGGCTCCCGCGCCGCCCGCAGGGTCGTCCGGGACGGACGGTCACCGACTGCTACCGTCTGTACGAAGTACGACATATGCACCAAATAACGGCGCGAGGCAGAGGTGGCGCAGGTGGCAGGGACCAGCTCGGGGATCGTGGCCGCCCTCACCGCGGCGGCGCTGGGAACGGTCGGTTTCCTCGCCTACCGGGCCCAGGCGACCGTTCCGGCGAGCCTGGGTGCGGGGCCGGCGGTGCACGCGACGCCCACGTCCAAGGCGCCCCGGGACCGGCACCACCCGAGCGCCCTGCCGAGCGGCTCCGGAACGGGTGAACGGGTCGTGTACTCGGTGGACGACGACCGGGTCTGGCTGGTCACCCCCGGGAACCGGGTGCAGCGCACCTTCCCGGTGCGGCCGGGCAGCGTCGATCCGCCGGTCGGCACGTACTGGGTCACGTCCCGCTCCAACACGGCCACCGGCACCGACAGCATCCCCATCGAGCACGTGGTCCGGTTCACCAGCGTGGACGGGGTGGCCATCGGGTTCAGCGCGGCGGTGAACAGCGGCGCCGAGGGCATGGCGACCGACTCCGGCGTGAAGACGGGCGGCATCCGGGAGACGCGGGCGGACGGGGACGCCATGTGGAACTTCGCGACGATCGGCGTGAAGGTCGTGGTGATCCGCTAATCCCCGTGCCGGGACGTGGTGTCGGGCGGCTGCGGGTTCGTCGCGGCCGGGCGTGCCCCCGCGGCGGCAGCCGCATGTCCGGCACGGCCCCGAACCCCTTCCGGGCGCTCGGGCCGCGGCGGCCGGGAGAGGGCGTTCGCCGCGGCGCAGGCCGCCAGCAGATCACGCATGGACACCGGTTGCGCTGCGGGCATGGGACGCCTCCTGAGCTGCGGGGGCGGACGCACTTAGGCACACCTAAGTACGGGCTGGCCCCCATGTCACCACGCCCGGGATGTCCTGCGCAATATCTTGCCGACGGCTTGTCGGAACGTGTCGGCGGTCTCAGCCGGACAGCGTCTCCAGATCCGCCTCGGACCAGCGTTCGCCCAGGCCGGTCACCGTCACGTGCCGCACCTCGTCGGTGGTGTCGCCGACCGCGCGGTGGATCACCACCTGGAGGCGGTCCTCGGTCAGCTCCTCGACCTTGCCCTCGCCCCATTCCACGACGATCACCGAGTCGGGCAGCGAGACGTCGAGATCCAGGTCCTCCATCTCGTCCAGGCCGCCGGAGAGCCGGTAGGCGTCGACGTGCACCAGGGGCGGGCCGTCACCGAGGGACGGGTGCACCCGGGCGATCACGAAGGTCGGCGAGGTGACCGCGCCGCGCACGCCGAGGCCCTCACCGAGCCCGCGGGTCAGCGTGGTCTTGCCCGCGCCCAGCTCGCCGGTGAGCATCACGAGGTCGCCCGCGCGCAGCAGCTTGGCCAGTCGGCGGCCCAGCTCCCGCATCTGCTCCGGGGAGGTGACGGTCAGCTGGGTCTCAGCGGGGTTGTGCGGTGCTGCTGGTGCTTCCATAGCCACTTACGGTAGCCCCTGCGGGCACCGCACCCGCGCGGGTGAGCAGGTCGGCGAGGCGGTCGGTGACCACTTCAGGATGCTCCAGCATCACCAGGTGCCCGGCGTCCGGCACGAGCACCAGCTCGGCGTCGGGCAGCAGGTCGGCGATGGCCTCGCTGTGCTCGCTGGGTGTGACCAGGTCCTGGACGCCGGCCAGCACGAGCACCGGCATGTCCCGGAAGCAGACGAGCGCTCCCGTCTTGTCGTGGTCGGTGAAGGCCGGGTAGAACTCGGCGACCACGTCGATCGGCGTCGACTCGATCATCCGCTCGGCGAAGCGTTCCACGGCCGGGTCGACGTCCCGGCCCGCGAACGAGTACCGCTTGATGATCCCGGCGAACAGGTCGGCGGTGGCCCGGCGCCCCTTCTCCACCCACTCCGCCTGCTGCCCGAGCGCCTTCAGCACCCCGGGGAGGATCCGGCGGACCGCGTTGACGCCGGCCACCGGCAGCCCGAAGTTGACCTCGCCGAGCCGCCCGGACGACGTCCCGACGAAAGCGGTGGCGACGACCCGGTCCCGGATCAGCTCGGGGTACTGCGCCGCGAGGGCCATCATGGTCATGCCGCCCATCGAGTGACCGACCAGCACCACGGGCCCGTCCGGTACGGCGGCGTCGAGGACGGCCTTCAGATCACGGCCGAGCTGGTCGATGGTGACGGGCTCCCGGTCCCGGGTCTGGGCCACGCCCCGGCCGGACCGCCCGTGGCTGCGCTGGTCCCAGTGCACGGTCCGTACGACCCCGCGCAGGGCCGCCCGCTGGAAGTGCCAGGAGTCCATGCTGAGGCAGTAGCCGTGGCAGAAGACGACGGTGACCGGGGCGGGCGCCTTGCGGCCGAAGAGCCGGCGCCGGCGCGGCGAGACGTTCGGGCCGGCGTCGGGCTCGACCTCGTCGACCTCGTAGTACAGCTCGGTGCCGTCGTCGGCGTACGCCTTGCCGGGGGTGCCGCGCAGGGTGCCGTACGGGCCCGCCGAGTCCAGCGCCAGCCGGGCCCTGCGGCGCATCCCGCGCCCCACCGTCATCCGCTCGATGGCGACACCGGCCGCCGCTCCCGCGGCGAGCACGCCTATCGCGGCACCGGCGATGCCGGTCGCCCTGCGCCAGCTCCCGGCCGCCCCCGCGGCGGACGCGGCGGCCGCCGAGGCGACGACGTCCGCCACGACCTCCGCGCTGCTCTCGCTCACGTACCGCTCCTCTTCGCCGTACTGCAGTTCGCCTGGATGGGTGCCGCCGCGGAACGGGTTACCCGAGTTCTTGCGCGTTCACATGAATGCGGTCACATGGACGCGATCACACAGACCCGTTCACGCAGGCCCGTTCACGCAGGCCCGTTCACATAGACGCGGGGAACGCGCGTTCCGATGCGTGTCACGATCTCGTACGCGATCGTGCCGCAGGCCTGCGCCCAGTCCTCGGCCGTGGGCTCACCGCGGTCACCGGGCCCGAACAGCACGGCCTCGCTGCCCACCGGGGGTTCGTCACCGCCCAGGTCCACCACGAACTGGTCCATGGCGACCCGCCCGGCGATCGTCCGCCACTTGCCGCCGACCAGCACCGGGCCGGTGCCCGAGGCGTGCCGCGGGATGCCGTCCGCGTAGCCGACCGGCACCAGACCGAGCGTGGTCTCGCCGGGGGTGACGTAGTGATGGCCGTAGCTGACGCCGTGCCCGGCCGGGGTGCGCTTGACCAGGGCCAGCGAGGCGCTGAGCGTCATCACCGGGCGCAGCCCGAAGTCCGCCGGGGTGCCCAGCTCCGGGCTGGGCGAGACGCCGTACAGGGCGATGCCCGTGCGGACCAGGTCGAAGTGGGACTCGGGCAGCGTGAGGGTGGCCGGCGAGTTGGCGATGTGCCGCACCTCGGGCCGTACGCCCTGTCCCTCGGCGTACGCCAGCATCTCCCGGAAGCGGGTGAGCTGGGCGGCGATGGACGGATGCCCCGGCTCGTCTGCGCACGCGAAGTGCGACCACACTCCGGTGACACGGACCAGCCCCTCGGCCTCCGCGCGCAGGGCGGCGCCGACCAGCTCGGACCAGTCCTCCCCCGGCTGGCAGCCGTTGCGTCCGAGTCCGGTGTCGGCCTTGAGCTGCACACGGGCGGGGCGCCCCGCCGCCCGGGCGGCCTCGACGGCCTCCCGCAGGGCCCACATGCCGCTCAACGAGACGTCGATGTCGGCCTCGATCGCCTGCCGCCAGGGCCCGCCCGGCACCCACAGCCAGCACAGGATGCGGCCGGGCAGCCCGGCCGCGCGCAGCGCGAGGGCTTCCTCGGCCGTGGCCGTGCCGAGCCAGCTCGCGCCCGCCGCGAGGGCGGCGCGGGCACACGGCACCGCGCCGTGGCCGTATCCGTCGGACTTGACGACGGCCATCACGGCGGCGCCCTCGGCCCGGGCGCGCAGGGCCCGCACATTGGCGCGCAGGGCACCCAGATCGATCTCGGCGCGGGCGCGCAGGGCGGCGGTCGGCACAGCTGCTGTCTCACTCATCGCGCCCCCAGTCTCTCAGAGCCACCCCGCACGGGGCGTGGGCCGGGTCACCCCGCCGCCAGACCCCCGACCGCCACCGGGCGCACGGGCGCACGCCGGGCCACTCGCGCGCTCCCCACACCCCAGGAGTTGCCCCCGTCGACCGCGCCGCACCGCACCGCCCGGCCGGGAGCAGCCCCACACAGGGCGAGGCCGAGCCGTCACACCGTCAAACCTGCGACCGACCCCGGGCGCGCGGGTGCACGAGGGCCACTCGCAGGCCTCCCCGCACCCGCAGGAAATCGCACCCCCGTCGACCGCGCCGCACCGCCCGGCCGGGAGCGACCCCGCACAAGGCGAGGCCGAGCCGTCCCGCCGTCAGACCTCCGGCCGACACCGGGCCACAGGTGCGCGGGGGCCGCTCGCACAGCTCCCCACGCCACCAGGGAGTCGCCCCCGTCGACCGCACCGCACCCGGAGGGAAGCGGCACCGGTCAGTCCCGTACGTCCCTCCACGCCTCCGGAATGTGTGACGCCACGTCATGTGCCCCCGTAGGTGCGCCCTCCGCGGCGAACCGCCCGGCCAGCCCGTGCAGGTACGCCGCCACGCTCCCCGCGTCCGCCGCCCCCAGCCCTGCCGCCAGCAAGGACCCCGCCAGCCCGGACAGCACGTCCCCGCTCCCGGCCGTGGCCAGCCACGGCGTTCCCGTGGCGTTCACCCGCGCCGGTCCGCCCGCGAAGTCGGCGACCAGTGTCGTCGACCCCTTCAGCAGCACGGTCGCCCGGTACGCCGCCGCCAGCTCCCGCACCGCGGACAGCCGGGCCATCTCGACCTCCTCGCGCCGCACCCCCAGCAACGCGGCGGCCTCCCCCGCGTGCGGGGTCATCAGCGTCGGCGCGGTACGCCGCCGCACCGCGTCCCGGTCGGCCAGCCGCAGCCCGTCCGCGTCCAGCAGCACCGGTACGTCCGCCTCCAGCACCTCGGCGACGGTGGCCGCGTCGTCCCCGGCGCCGGGCCCGACCACCCAGGCCTGCACGCGCCCGGCCTTCGCGGGCCCGGCGTCGGAGACGAGGGTTTCGGGGAAGCGGGCGATGACCGCGTCCCCGGCCGGCCCGACGTACCGTACGGCCCCGGCCCCGCCCCGCAGCGCGCCCGACACCGCCAGCACGGCCGCCCCCGGATAACGGGCCGACCCGGCGGCGATCCCGACCACCCCGCGCCGGTACTTGTCGCTCTCCGCCGTCGGCAGCGGCAACAGCCGTGCCACGTCGGCGTGTTGCAGGGCCTCCAGTACGGCGTCGGCGGGCGGCGGTTCGAGACCGATGTCGACGAGCCGCACCACTCCCGCGTACTCCCGCGCGGGATCCACCAGCAGCCCGGGCTTGTACGCGCCGAAGGTGACGGTCAGGTCGGCCCGCAGCGCGGCCCCCCGCACCTCCCCGGTGTCCGCGTCGACGCCGCTGGGCAGGTCCACGGCCACGACGGAGGCCCGGGACCGCGCCACCACCCCGGCGAGCCGCTCGGCGTCCGGCCGCAGCCCGCCCTTGCCCCCGATCCCGACGATCCCGTCCACCACCAGGTCGGCCCGCAGGACCAGTTCGTCCGTACAGGCGGCGGAGTCCGCGGTGGCGATCGTGCCGCCCGCCCGCCGCAGGGCCGCCAGCCCCCCGCCATGGGCCCGTCCGGGCGTCAGCAGGACGGCCGTCACCCCGGCGCCGCGCCGGGCCAGCCGGGCCCCCGCGTAGAGGGCGTCCCCGCCGTTGTCGCCGCTGCCGACGAGCAGCACCACCCGGCTGCCGTACACCCGCCCGAGCAGTTCGGCGCAGGCGGCGGCCAGCCCGGCGGCGGCCCGCTGCATCAGCGCGCCCTCCGGCAGCCGTGCCATCAGCGCCCGTTCGGCGGCCCTTACCGTCTCCACGCTGTACGCAGTACGCATGGCACCGAGTCTGCCCCGTAACCCCCATCGCCCACACCCGGGCGAGGGACCGGTCAGCCCTCGGCGACCACCACGGCCGAGGCCACGCCGGCGTCGTGACTGAGCGACACATGCCAGGCCCGCACGCCCAGCTCGGCGGCCCGCGCGGCCACGGTCCCCTTCACCCGCAACCGTGGCTGCCCGGTGTCCTCCACGTACACCTCGGCGTCGGTCCACTGCAGCCCCGGCGGCGCGCCCAGCGCCTTCGCCAGCGCCTCCTTGGCGGCGAACCGGGCCGCGAGCGAGGCGATGCCGCGCCTGTCCCCGCTGGGCAGCAGCAGCTCCCGCTCCACGAACAACCGGTCGGCCAGGCCCGGCGTCCGCTCCAGGGACGCCCGGAACCGGTCGATCTCGGCAACGTCGATGCCCACCCCGATGATGCTCATGCCGAGCACCCTACGACCCCGGTGACCAGGGACACGGCGACACCACGTCGGACGCCGGCCGCCGCACGGCGGCCGGCGTGCGCGCTCTACGCTTCCGGCATGACGTCGTCGCATGCCTATCTCTCCGGTCTCTTCTCCCTGGACGGCCGTGTCGCCGTGGTGACCGGAGGCAGTTCCGGTATCGGGCGGGCCATCGCCGGGGCGCTGGCCCGGGCCGGGGCGAGCGTGGTGATCGTGGCGCGGCGGAAGACGGAACTGGCCGCCACCGTGGACGAGTTGGTGGCGGAGGGCTGCCGGGCGGCCTGGGTCAGCGGTGACCTGGGTATCCGCGACGGCGTGCGCGCGGCGGCGGAGGAGGCCGCGGCGGTCTTCGGTGAGCCGGACATCCTCGTCAACTCCGCCGGGATCAACCTCCGTCCGCCGATGGACGAGTTGGGCGAGGACGTCTGGGACACCACCATGGCGGTGAACCTGGAGGCCCCGTTCCTGCTCGGTCAGCGGTTCGGCCCCGGCATGGCCGAGCGGGGCTTCGGGCGGATCATCCACGTCACCTCCCAGCAGGCGCACCGCGCGTTCGTGCAGAGCGGCGCCTACGGCGTCTCCAAGGGGGGTCTGGAGTCCCTGGCCCGCTCCCAGGCCGAGGCCTGGTCACCGCACGGCGTCACCTGCAACACCCTGGTGCCGGGTTTCGTGCTGACCCCGCTCAACAGGCGGCTGCAGGCCGACCCCGAGAAGGTGGCGGCCCTGGCCGCTCGCACGATGGCCGGCCGCAACGGTCTCGCCGAGGACTTCGCGGGCGCGGCCGTGTTCCTGGCCGGCCGCGCCTCCGCCTACATCACGGGCCAGTCGATCCACGTGGACGGCGGCTTCTCCGTCCACTGACGAAGCCCTGTCTCCTCATTCCACCGTCACCGACTTGGCCAGGTTGCGGGGCTGGTCCACCTCGTTGCCCCGGGCCGTGGCCAGCTCGCAGGCGAAGACCTGGAGCGGGACCGTGGCCACCAGCGGCTGCAGCAGGGTGGGCGTGGCCGGGACGCGGATCAGGTGGTCGGCGTACGGGACGACCGTCTCGTCGCCCTCCTCCGCGATCACGATGGTCCGCGCGCCCCGCGCCCTGATCTCCTGGATGTTGGAGACGATCTTGTCGTGCAGGACGGACCGGCCGCGCGGGGACGGGACGACGACGACCACCGGCACGTCCTCCTCGATCAGCGCGATCGGGCCGTGCTTCAGCTCGCCGGCGGCGAACCCCTCGGCGTGCATGTAGGCCAGTTCCTTCAGCTTGAGCGCGCCTTCGAGGGCCACCGGGTAGCCCACGTGCCGGCCGAGGAACAGCACCGTGTCCTTGTCGGCCAGCGTCCGCGCCAGCGCCCGCACCGGCTCCATGGTCTCCAGGACCCGCTCGACCTCCTCCGAGATGCGGGACAGGTCCTTGATGACCGCCTGGATCTCGTCGCCCCACTTGGTGCCCCGTACCTGGCCCAGGTACAGCGCGACCAGGTAGCAGGCGACCAGCTGGGTCAGGAACGCCTTCGTGGAGGCGACGGCGACCTCGGGGCCCGCGTGCGTGTACAGCACCGCGTCCGACTCGCGCGGGATCGTCGAGCCGTTGGTGTTGCAGATCGCCAGCACCTTCGAGCCCTGCTCGCGGGCGTGCCGGAGCGCCATCAGGGTGTCCATGGTCTCGCCGGACTGGGAGATGGCGATCACCAGCGACTGCCCGTCCAGGATCGGGTCCCGGTAGCGGAACTCGCTGGCCAGCTCCACCTCGCACGGGATGCGCGTCCAGTGCTCGATGGCGTACTTGGCGATCAGGCCCGCGTGGAAGGCCGTACCGCACGCCACGATGACGACCTTGTCGATCTCGCGCAGCTCGGAGGGGCTGATGCGCACCTCGTCCAGGGTCAGCGAGCCGGACGGGTCGATGCGGCCGAGCAGCGTATCGGCGACCGCCTTGGGCTGTTCGGCGATCTCCTTGAGCATGAAGTAGTCATACCCCCCCTTCTCGGCCGCCGAGGCGTCCCAGTCCACGTGGTAGGAGCGGACCTCGGCCGGGCGGCCGTCGAAGCCCGTCACCGTGACGCCGTCGCGCCGCAGCTCCACCACCTGGTCCTGGCCCAGCTCGATGGCCGACCGCGTGTGGGCGATGAACGCGGCGACGTCGGAGGCCAGGAACGCCTCACCCTCTCCGACGCCCACCACCAGCGGGGAGTTCCGGCGGGCGCCCACCACCACGTCCGGATCGTCGGCGTGCACCGCGACCAGCGTGAACGCGCCCTCCAGCCGCCGGCACACCAGCCGCATCGCCTCGGCGAGGTCGGCGGTCGCCGAGAACTCCTCGGCCAGCAGATGGGCGACGACCTCCGTGTCCGTCTCGGAGTTCAGCTCATGGCCGCGCTCGGCCAGTTCGGCGCGCAGCACCGCGAAGTTCTCGATGATGCCGTTGTGGACCACCGCGACCCGGCCCGCGTTGTCGAGGTGCGGGTGCGCGTTGGCGTCCGTGGGGCCGCCGTGCGTGGCCCAGCGCGTGTGGCCGATGCCGGTCGAGCCGGCCGGCAGGGGCCGTTCGACCAGTTCCTTCTCCAGGTTGAGCAGCTTCCCGGCCTTCTTCGCGGCGGCCAGTCCGCCGTCCGCCAGTACGGCGACACCCGCCGAGTCGTACCCCCGGTACTCCAGCCGCTTCAGCCCGGCCATCACGACATCGAGCGCCGACTGCGACCCTACGTATCCCACGATTCCGCACATGAGCGGCAGCCTACGGGCCGACAACGATCAAAAACGGCCTCCGCCTGCCCGAAATCGGAAATTCCCACCGTCGTACGAAGGCCCTGTGACGGCCGGGACGTCCTGCGTGACGGACCCCACCCGCCGTGCCGTTCGAACTCCGTTAACAATGGACTGTGATCTCACCGGTCTCCTCGATGCCCCGGAGCGCCCACCGGCACAGGCCGGAGGCGACTCCCTACGTCGATCTCACCCGCGCCGAGTGGAGCGCGCTGCGCGACAAGACGCCGCTGCCGCTCACCGCCGAGGAGGTGGAGAAGCTCCGCGGCCTCGGTGACGTCATCGACCTGGACGAGGTGCGGGACATCTACCTTCCGCTCTCCCGGCTCCTCAATCTCTACGTCGGCGCCACGGACGGCCTCCGGGGCGCGCTGAACACCTTCCTCGGGGAGAAGGGCTCCCAGTCCGGCACCCCGTTCGTCATAGGGGTCGCCGGCTCGGTCGCCGTGGGGAAGTCCACGGTCGCCCGCCTGCTCCAGGCCCTGCTCTCCCGCTGGCCCGAGCACCCGCGCGTGGAGCTGGTCACGACGGACGGCTTCCTGCTGCCCACCCGGGAGTTGGAGGCCCGCGGCCTGATGTCGCGCAAGGGCTTCCCCGAGTCCTACGACCGCCGGGCCCTCACCCGTTTCGTCGCCGACATCAAGGCCGGCAAGGGCGAGGTGTCCGCGCCGGTCTACTCGCACCTCATCTACGACATCGTGCCCGGCGAGAAGCTCACCGTCCGCCGCCCGGACATCCTGATCGTGGAGGGCCTGAACGTCCTGCAGCCCGCCCTGCCCGGCAAGGACGGCCGCACCCGGGTCGGTCTCGCCGACTACTTCGACTTCAGCGTGTACGTCGACGCGAGCGCCGACGACATCGAGAGCTGGTACCTCAACCGCTTCAAGAAGCTGCGCCGGACGGCGTTCCAGAACCCGAACTCGTACTTCCGCAAGTACACCCAGGTCTCCGAGGAAGAGGCACTGGACTACGCCCGTACGCTCTGGCGGACCATCAACAAGCCCAACCTGGTCGAGAACATCGCCCCGACCCGGGGCCGGGCCACCCTCATCCTCCGCAAGGGCCAGGACCACAAGGTCCAGCGCCTCAGACTCCGCAAGCTGTAGCGGTACCGGTTAGATGGGCGCCATGCTGCATCTGCGCCTGATCACCCCGGCGGAGCGGACCGACGAGGTGGTCCGTCTGATCGAGACGACGGTCGGCACCACCCACCTGGTGGTCCTGCCCGGCGCCGCCCGCGACCCCGCCGGAGATGTCGTCCTGTGCGACGTGGCCCGCGAGGCGGGCGACCAACTCATCGCCGGGCTACGGCGCCTCGGCCTGGACGACACCGGCTCGATCGCCATGGAGACCATCGACCTCTCCCTGTCCCGGCGGGCCGACCGGGCGGAGGAGGAGGCACCGGGGGAGGGCGCGGACGCGGTGCTGTGGGAGGGCCTGACCGAGGCCACCCACGAGGAGTCGACGCTGTCGGTCACCTACGCGGCCTTCATCACCCTGGCCACGATGATCGCGGCCTGCGGTGTCGTGCTGGACAACGCGATCCTGATCGTGGGCGCGATGGCGGTGGGACCGGAGTTCGGCCCGCTCGCCGGCATCTGCACGGCCCTGGTGCGACGCCGTCCACGCCTGGCATGGCGCTCACTGACCGCGCTGCTGGTGGGCTTCGCGCTGGCGATGGCGGTGACGGTCGGCTTCACCCTGTTCATGGACGCCATCGGGCTCTTCCACCGCTCGGACCTGGAGGGCGAGCGCCCCAACACGGCCTTCGTGTACGCCCCCGACGCCTTCTCGCTCATCGTCGCGGTCCTCGCCGGCATCGCCGGCACGCTGTCCCTGACCTCCGCCAAGTCGGGCGCGCTGGTGGGCGTCGCCATCTCGGTGACCACGGTCCCGGCCGCCGCCAACGCGGCGGTCGCGCTGGCCTACGGCGACACGTCCCAGACGAGCGGCTCGACGGCCCAGCTCCTGCTGAACCTGCTGGGCATCGTCCTGGCGGGAACGCTCACCCTGCTGACCCAGAAGTACTTCTGGGCCAGACAACGGCAACGTCTCGGCTGAGGCCGGCGGAACCGACCGAGGGGCGCGGGGACCTGCGCGATCAACCACGGCGAAGCCGCAGCCCGCGACGCACAGGTCCGCGCGCCCCGAACCCGGCACTAACCCAGCGCGGACTTCACGGCGTCGGCCAGCCGCCCGGCGACGGACCGAGCCTGCTCGATGTCGGCGGCCTCGACCATCACCCGCACCAACGGCTCGGTACCCGAAGGACGCAGCAACACCCGCCCCGTCTCCCCGAGTTCCCGCTCGGCCTCGGACACGGCGGCGGCCAGGTCGGCCGACGTACGCACCCGCGACTTGTCCACGTCGGGCACGTTGATCAGCACCTGCGGCAGCCGTTCCATGACGGAGGCCAGCTCCCGCAGCGTACGGCCGGTCTCCGCGACCCGCGCCGCCAGCAGCAGCCCGGTCAGCGTGCCGTCACCGGTGGTCGCGTGGTCGAGGACGATGACGTGCCCGGACTGCTCGCCGCCGAGGGCGTATCCGTGCTCCTTCATCTCCTCCAGCACATACCGGTCGCCCACGGCCGTCTGCACGAGGTGGATGCCCGCGCGCTCCATGGCCAGCTTGAAGCCGAGGTTGGACATCACGGTCGCGACGACGGTGTCGGAGCGCAGTGCGGAATGCTCCCTCATCGCCAGCGCGAGCACGGCGAGGATCTGGTCGCCGTCGACCTCCTCACCGGTGTGGTCGACGGCCAGGCAGCGGTCGGCGTCGCCGTCGTGCGCGATGCCGAGGTCCGCGCCGTGCTCGACGACGGCGGCCTTGAGCTTGTCCAGGTGGGTCGAGCCGCAGCCCTCGTTGATGTTGAGGCCGTCCGGCTCGGCGCCGATCGTGACGACCTGGGCACCGGCCCGGGCGAACGCCTCCGGCGAGACCCCCGAGGCCGCGCCGTGCGCTTCGTCCAGAACGATCTTCAGCCCGTCGAGCCGGTTGGGCAGCACCGCGAGCAGGTGGGCGACGTACTGCTCGGAGCCCTCCTCGTACGACCGGATGCGCCCCACCCCGGCACCCGTCGGCCGCTCCCACGGCTCGCCGTGCCGGTGGGCGTCGTAGACCGCCTCGATCCGGTCCTCCAGCTCGTCGGCGAGTTTGTGGCCGCCGCGCGCGAAGAACTTGATGCCGTTGTCCGGCATGGCGTTGTGGCTGGCGGAGAGCATCACGCCGAGGTCGGCGCCGAGCGCTCCGGTCAGGTGTGCCACCGCCGGCGTCGGCAGCACGCCGACGCGCAGGACGTCCACGCCCGCGCTGGCCAGGCCGGCGACCACCGCCGCTTCCAGGAACTCCCCGGACGCGCGCGGGTCCCGTCCGACCACCGCCGTCGGCTTGTGGCCCTCGAAGGTGCCCGCCTCGGCCAGCACGTGCGCCGCGGCGACGGAGAGGCCGAGCGCCATCTCGGCCGTCAGATCCGCGTTGGCGACACCGCGCACGCCGTCCGTGCCGAAGAGTCGTCCCACTTGTCCTCCTGAGGAAGCGTCCTTGCTGCCGGGAATGATGGCAGACGCCATGAGATCCGATCACACAAGCCTTTGAGCGTCTTGTGTCGTTATACGCCCTTGGCGGGGATAAACGAACGCCCCGACGGCACAAGTGGCGTGCCGCCGGGGCGTTCGGAGTACGAGCAGGCAGCTGCTGGTTAGCGCTTGCTGTACTGCGGGGCCTTGCGGGCCTTCTTCAGACCGGCCTTCTTGCGCTCGACCGCACGGTCGTCGCGCTTGAGGAAGCCGGCCTTCTTCAGCGGGCCGCGGTTGTTGTCGACGTCGGCCTCGTTCAGCGCACGGGCGACACCGAGACGGAGCGCACCGGCCTGACCGGAGACACCGCCACCCGCGATGCGGGCGATGACGTCGTAACGGCCCTCGAGCTCCAGGACCTTGAACGGCTCGTTGACTTCCTGCTGGTGCACCTTGTTCGGGAAGTAGTCCTCGAGGGTGCGACCGTTGATCTTCCACTTGCCGGTGCCCGGGACGATCCGGACGCGGGCGATGGCGTTCTTGCGGCGGCCCAGGCCGGCGGCCGGCTGCGGCTCGCCGAAGCGGGAGGCCAGGGACTCCGAGGTGTACTCGCCCTCGACGGGGACCTCGGACTCGGTGGTGTAGCTGTCGATGTCAAGCTCTTCGAGCGGCTGCTCGGCAGTGGTCTCGGCCACGATTCTCCTCAGATTCTCTTCAGTCTTAGGGGGTGGCCGGACTTACTGCGCGACCTGGGTGATCTCGAACGGCACCGGCTGCTGGGCGGCGTGCGGGTGCTGGTCACCCTTGTAGACCTTCAGCTTCGAGAGCATCTGACGGCCCAGGGAGTTCTTGGGGAGCATGCCCTTGACGGCCTTCTCGATGGCCTTCTCGGGGTTCTTGTCGAGCAGCTCGTCGTAGCGGACGGAGCGCAGACCACCCGGGTAACCGGAGTGGCGGTACGCCATCTTCTGGGTCCGCTTGTTGCCGGACAGGTGCACCTTGTCGGCGTTGATGATGATGACGAAGTCACCAGCGTCGACGTGCGGCGCGTAGATCGGCTTGTGCTTGCCCCGGAGGAGGGTCGCAGCGGTGGTGGCGAGACGACCCAGGACAACGTCCTGAGCGTCGATGACGTGCCACTGGCGCGTCACATCGCCGGGCTTGGGGCTGTACGTACGCACGGTTCGTAGCCTTCGCTTCGAGTGAATGGTCCTAAACAAGGTCACCGAAACGATCACGACAGCCTTGACCCACGGCGGCGACGCAAACCGCGTGCGTGGGGTCGCTGGTCATCGGCCCGGTGGACCGGTGTAAGGGCCCGTCCCGTGAGAATGAGCAAGCCAATACACAACGAAGAAGTAGAGTACCGGGCAGCCCCCGGACGGGTCAAAACGAGGCAGGCCGCCGGACGGACCCCGCACCACCGGCCCCCCGTCTAAGATGCGCCCCATGAGTAACGGGCAGGGGGGACCCCAGTCTCAGTGGGATCCCTGGAAACCGCAATCCCAGCAGCCGTGGAACAGCGGCACCGACGACGGGACCCCGGACTGGGCCGCGCTCGCCGAGGCCTCCGAGACACGGAACAAGCGCCGCAAGCTGCTGTTCACAGCCGGCGGAGCGCTCGCCACCGTGGCGATAGGCACCGCGGTCGCCATGGCCGTCGTCTCCGCGAACGGCGGTGACCCCGAGGCCGGTCCCAGCAACCTGCCCGCCAGCGCCTCGCTGCCCGGCACGGGCACCGCGACGCCGTCCTTCGCGCCCACCAGCGCGCCGCCGCCGCTGGACCCCGAGGACTTCATCTCCAGCGCCAAGAAGGACACGGCCCCGCTGAGCCCGGACACCCTGTTCCCGGGCACGCAGCTGACCATGGGCGGCACGGTGTACAAGAAGGGCCTGACGGCCGACACCAAGAGCTGTGCCACCGCCGCCGGCGGCACCCTCCCCAAGATCCTCACCGGCAACGGCTGCACCCGCCTGATGCGCGTGACCTACACCAACGGCGGCATCGCGGTCACCGTCGGCGTCGCCGTCTTCGACGACGCGGCCCAGGCCGCCAAGGCCAAGGCCCAGACGAACGACCAGAGCATCGTGCGCTCGCTGTTCGGCAAGGGCGTCAAGCCTTTCTGCGACGGCGCGTTCTGCCGCTCGACCAGGAACGCCTACGGCCGCTACGCCTACTTCACGATCTCCGGCTTCACCAGCGGCAGGGACGTCACCACCAAGGACACCAAGGTCTTCGGCGCCGGCAACGACCTCGCCCAGTTCACCGCGAACCAGATCCACCGCCGCGGCCAGGTCCAGGCCTCGGCCGCCGCCCGGTAGCCGGGCGCGCCTACTGCCGCTTCAGCCGTAGCCGCAGCGGCACCACGGCCGACTCCAGCTGTGTGCGCAGGGTCATCTTGGAGGCACCCTCCGTGCGCTCGGCGAACCGGATCGGGATCTCCACGGCCGTGTGCCCGGCGCGTACGGCCTTGTACTTCAGCTCCACCTGGAAGCTGTAACCCGCGCTGTCCAGGGACGACAGGTCCACGTCCCTGAGGGTCGCCGCCGACCACAGGTTGAAGCCGGCCGTGATGTCCTGGATCTCGGTGCCGAGGACGGCGCGCGCGTACCGGTTGGCGAAGCGGGACAGCAGCGCCCGGTGCGCGCCCCACCGCTCGTCCAGCGAGCCGCCCTCGACGTACCGGCTGCCCACGACGAGTCCGGCGCCGGAGGCGAGGGCCGCCTCCAGCATGCGGGGCACGGCCTCCACCGGGTGGCTGCCGTCGGCGTCCATCTGGACGACGTACGCGGCGCCCTCCGCCAGCGCGGCGGACATCCCGGCCGTGTACGCCCGCCCCAGCCCGTCCTTCTCGGTGCGGTGCAGCACGCTCATCCGGCGCCGCCCGCCGCTGTTGTACCGCGCCGCCAGCTCCTCGGCGATCCGCCCGGTGCCGTCCGGGCTGGAGTCGTCGACGATCTTCAGGTGCAGCGCCTCCAGCGGCAGCCCGAGCACCGCCTCGGCCATCCCCGGCAGGTTCGCCGCCTCGTTGTACGTCGGCATCACCACGGTGACCGGCAGCTCGTCCTGTGCCATCAGTGTCCCTCCCCCGCGGGCGCCGGGGTGCCCAGCGCCCGGAACCGCCAGCCCGCCACGGCCCAGCGGTCCGCGTCGAGCACCCCTCGCCCGTCCACGATCCGGGGGCGGGCCACCAGCGCCGCCGCCCGCTCCGGGTCGATCGCCCGGAACTGCGGCCACTCGGTGAGATGCAGGACCAGGTCGGCGCCGCGCAGCGCGTCCTCCACGGTCAGCGCGTACCCGAGCAGCGGGAACGCCTTGCGGGCGTTGTCCATCGCCTCGGGGTCGTGCACGGTGACGTCGGCGCCCTCCAGCCGCAGCCGGGCCGCCACGGCCAGCGCGGGCGAGTCCCGGATGTCGTCGGAGCCGGGCTTGAACGCGGCACCGAGGACGGCGACCCGGGCGCCGAGCACGTCCGACCCGCACAGTTCGCGGGCCAGCTCCACCACCCGGTCCCGGCGCCGCATGTTGATCGCGTCGACCTCGCGCAGGAAGGTGAGCGGAACGCCCAGCTCGGCGGCGCGGTGCGCGAAGGCGCGGATGTCCTTCGGCAGGCAGCCGCCGCCGAAGCCGATCCCGGCGCGCAGGAACTCCGGGCCGATCCGGTCGTCGTGGCCCAGCGCCTCGGCGAGGGTGCGCACATCGCCGCCGGCCGCCTCGCAGACCTCGGCCATCGCGTTGATGAAGGAGATCTTGGTGGCGAGGAAGGCGTTGGCGGCGGTCTTGACCAGCTCGGCTGTCGGGAAGTCGGCGGTGACGAGCGGGGTGCCGGCGGCGAGGACCGGGGCGTAGACCGCGCGGAGGATCGTCTCGGCGCGGGCGCTGTCCACGCCGAACACCAGCCGGTCCGGCCGCAGCGTGTCCTCGACCGCGAAGCCCTCGCGCAGGAACTCCGGGTTCCACGCGACCTCGGTGGCGTACGTCCGCGCCAGCCGCTGCGCCGTACCGACCGGCACGGTCGACTTGCCCACGACCAGCGCGTCCGGCGCCGCGTGCGCGGAGAGGGCGGCGAAGGCGGCGTCGACGTGGCTCAGGTCGGCGGCGCCGGAGTCCGCGCGCTGCGGGGTGCCGACGCACACGAAGTGCACCTCGCCGAAGGCCCCGGCCTGAGCGAAGGAGGTGGTGAAGCGCAGCCGGCCGCTCGCGGTGTGCTTCGCGATCAGCTCGGGCAGCCCGGGCTCGTGGAAGGGCACGCGGCCGGCGTTCAGCGCGGCGACCTTCTCCGGGTCGACGTCGACGCCGAGCACGTCGTGGCCGAGTTCCGCCATGCAGGCGGCGTGGGTGGCACCGAGGTAGCCGGTGCCGATGACGGTGAGCCGCAAGGGAACGGCCTTTCTTGCCTTGGATGCTTCGGGTGCGTCAGGAGGTCTTGACCCAGATGCGGTAGTGGCCGGTGCCGCTGGAGTTGCGGAAGGGCAGGTCGGCGAGGAGCCGGTAGTGCGGATTGCCCTTGACCGCGTCCGCGACGACGGTGTCCACCCGGGGGTTGGTGAGTCCGTCCAGGACGATCAGGTCGAACTCGCCGTCGCGCAGTGCCGCGCGATAGGCGGCGTCGCCCTTGTGGTAGGTGCCCTTCTTGTCCGTGTACTCCAGGGCGAAGACACCCTGCCACTGACGGTGGCTGGTCTTCTCGCGCAGGTAGTAGACGGGGACCTCGGGCGTCGAGGCGAGGTAGTGGCCCTCGCGGTCGACGTGCGAGTCGATGACCTGGATCATCTTCGAGGAGTCGGGCCAGACGCCGAAGCGCCAGTCCGCCTGCGAGATCCCGAGGCAGAGCGTCGCCGTCCACAGCATGATGCCGAGCTGGGGGTAGCGGAAGTGGGCCCCGATCAGCCGGGTCACGCCGACACCGGCCATCGGCGCGGCGAACAGCAGGCCGAAGCCGACGTGCTTGAACAGCGAGACCACGGTCCCCAGGTGCACCTGGTAGGCGGGGGCGAGCAGGGCGGTGCCGCACAGCACCAGCCCGAGCAGGGCGCGCCAGCGCCAGCCGGGGTTGCCGAGCCGCTGGGCGATCGGCGACTCGTTCATCCGGCTGCGCCGCACATAGGAGAGGGCGCCGCCGACGGCGGTGAGGAACATCAGCCCGCCCCACTGGGCCGACCGCTGGAGCAGGAAGGCGGCGCTGTCGGAGCCGTGGTCGCGGTTGGTCGTGGTCTGCCGCACACCGGCGAGCAGATCGGTGCTGTACATGCCGGCCGCCATCAGGGCGCCGATGCCGAGCGCGAGCAGCAGCATCCGCAGGAAGGCCTTGCCGCCCTTGTGCGGCCAGCCGGTGAGCAGCGCGAGCACGACGATGGTCGGCAGGTACAGGGCGGCCGCGTACTTCACGCCGACGGCGAGGACGGCGACCGGCGCGGCGAGCAGCACGGCGGCCACGGGCGCACGGTCGGTGCGGACGACGATCCAGGTGGCCAGGGCCAGCAGGAACACCGCGGCGGCGTCGTAGGTGGCGAAGTACCCCATGACGACGGTCGACTGCACCACGGCGAACAGCGCCGCGCCGGCCAGCGCGGCCCGCTCGTTGAACAGCCGCCGGGTGAAGGAGTACAGCAGCGCGGTGGTGCCCAGCATGAAGGCCAGGCTCAGGAGGCGGGCCCCGGTGAGCCCGAAGCGGTCGTCGACGGCGGCGGCGAGCACCGGGTACAGCTGCGGCGAGCCGGAGAAGTACGCCGCGTAGTCGATGGGCAGCGGGGTGCCGTGCAGCAGGTGCTGCAGCTCGGCGTGGCCGGCGGCCAGGTACAGGGCCTCGTCCTGGAACGCCGTGTTGGACAGCCGCAGCGAGAGCACCGCCTGGACGGCCAGGACGAACAGCAGCACGGCCCGGCTGACCCAGGCGCGCCGCCGGCTGGCGGCCATGTCCCAGCCGACCTCGGGCGTCTCGGGCACGGTGTACCCGGGCTCGGCGGGCGCCGCCGGCTCGGCCACCGTGTGCGGGGCGTACGCCGGCCGGTCGTCCTGCTGCTGGTACGGATAGGTCCGGGGGTCGTAGTCGTAGCCCTGGGGGACGTCGTGACCCTGCGGCGTGTCGTAGCCCTGGGGTGTCTCGTGCCCCGGCCCCTGGGGCGTCTCGTAGCCCTGTGGCGGGCGCGGGACGTAGCCGTCGGAGTTGAACCAGCCGCCCTGCGGCTCGTCGTCCGCGTACGGGTCGTACGGCTGCGGGACGTAGTACTCGGGTCGTGAACTCATGACGGCTTCCGTACGTCGAAGCCGAACCGGTCGTCGGCGGCCAGGCGCTTGAACTCCTTCAGCGCCAGCGGGCTCGCCTCCAGCCGCCAGTCGGCGCGCTTCTTGTGGTTGAACCAGATGAAACCGAGCATGTCGTCGTCCGCCGCGACGCCCGCGAACAGGTTGCGGATGTCGGCGCGCCGCCGTTCGCCGGGCATGGCGCCGGTCTCCAGCAGCAGGATCGGCTTCTTGGTGAAGGTGCGGACCCGGTCACGTGTGGTCCCGAAGACGCCGTCGAAGGAGTTGTCCTCGCCGGTGGTGAAGTAGCCGATCAGCCCGACCCAGTCGACATAGGCGTCGCCCGGGTAGTACGGCTCGAGCTTCACGTCCGGGACCGGGTTGACGATGTTGGGCGACCAGGCCCAGATGACGTTGGTGGCGCCCGCGTCCACGAAGGTCTGGTGGATGTGCCGCCAGGCGGCCACGTACTGGGCCGGGGTCACGTCGTCCGTGCCCCACTTCTCCCAGTGGCCGTTGAACTCGTCGGCGAAGTCGATCGCCACGGGCAGGTTCAGCTCGCGGACCGCGGCCGCGTACTTCTTGATGTACGCGTCCGACTCGCCCGCCGCGATGTCGGCGAGCGGGGTGTCGAAGGGTTCCCAGGACATCAGCGTCAGCGCGCCCTCGGCCCAGGCGTTGCGCACCCCGGTGGCGTCGAAGCCGTCGCCCCAGCCGGCGTAGTACTCGACCAGGTTCGGCTGCTTGCCGGTCATCTTCGTGTACGCGTCGACGTTCTTCATGGAGGTCGGCGCGCCCGGCACCGCGGCGCCGAAGTACTTCCGCGCCGGCTTCAGCAGGGGGGTGACGTCATAGGGGACGTCCTGGCCGGCGCCGGCCGTGGTGTGCGGGGCGGACGTGCCGCCGCCGGACGCCGGCGAGTCGCCGGAGTCGTCGCCGAGCAGCGAGCAGCCGCTGAGCGCGAGGACGCCGACGAGGACGCCGGCCAGGGCGGCGCGGGTCGTTCGGCCACTGCGGAGTCGGGCCGTACGGCCGCTGCGGAATCGTTTCGTCAGGCGCATCAGGCGGCCTCCGCCCCCGAGCGCGGCTGGACCAGGACCCGGCCCACGACCAGCGCGTAGAACAACCCCGAGGACAGGATCAGGGCGAAGTCCGGGGCGTTCATGGTGAAGGTCCGGTACACCGCCGCGGTGACCCAGATCAGCGCCGTGCCGCCGCTCCAGGCCCACATGCCGATCCAGAAGCGCCGCGTCTTGTTCTTCTTGGCGCCGGAGGAACCGGTCGGCTGCCAGCCCATCCGGTTCTTGCGCAGGATGTCCCAGATGGCGAAGACGTGCGCCCAGCCGTACATCATGCGGGCCGCCCACGCCTCCAGGCGGTACGGCGCCCGGTGCCACATCGGGAAGACGATCGTGGTGTAGAGGATGCTGGGCACCACCAGGAGCAGATGCTCGACCTTGAGCTTCTCCGGCATCATCAGCAGCAGCACGATCGGGATGACCGGCGCCGCGAAGGTGAACAGCGCGGTGTGGATGTAGTAGAAGAACCCGGACATGTAGCACAGCCGGCTGGAGAGCCTGATCTTCGCCTGCCAGAACTTGCGGCTGCCGAGCAGGCTCATCGAGCCCGAGCACCAGCGGTACTGCTGGTTGAAGAAGGCACCCGCGGTGTCCGGGCACACGCCCGTGGACACCGCGACCGGGACGTACCTCAGGTCCCAGCCGAGCCCGCGCAGGTCGAAGCCGGTGTGCACGTCCTCGGAGTGCTCGATCAGGGTGGTGCCGCCGTTGGTCTCCAGGGCCGCCCGCCGGTAGACCGCGCAGGAACCGACACAGATGGCGCCGTCGCTGCCCTGCCGCGACACCTGCACGGACCGGTAGAACAGCTCCTGCACCGCGCCCGCGCCGCGCTCGATCCAGTTCTGCGAGTCGAGCACCCGGAAGTACTGCGGGGACTGGACGATGCCGATCCGGGGATCGCCGTCCATGTACGGCAGCAGCTCCTCCAGCAGATCGGCGCGCGGGGTGAAGTCGGCGTCCAGGATGAGGATGTACTCGCCGTCGGACCGGGCGAAGCCGAAGTGCAGGTTGCCCGCCTTCTTGAACCAGCCCCGGTTCTCCCGGGTGCCGTAGCGGAACCCGAAGTCCCGGGCCATCGCGGCCAGCTCCGGACTCGCGCCGTCGTCCAGCACGAACGGCACGCAGACTCCGGGGTACCGGTCGGCCATCGCCCGCACGTGCCGCCAGGTGTTGTGGAGCACCTCGATGGGCTCCCCGCACACCGGCAGGAACACGTCGACGGACGGGTAGACCTCGGGCCGCCAGTTCTGCACCAGCCGCCGGTGGTGGGCGATGTCGAAGTCCCGGGTGAAGCCGTTCACCCGCAGTGACACCAGGTAGTAGATCACCGTGAACACCAGCAGCGGGGTGTAGATCCACAGCACCGGCGTGGACTGGGCCAGTTTGAACTGGCTCACCACCAGACAGCAGAAGCTGACCAGCGAACTGATCGTCAGGATCCACAGATGCCGGTGCGCGTAGGAGTACTTCTCCCGGTCCGTCGGCGGCAGCGGCAGCAGTCCGAGCGCGGGGTTACCGCCCCGCCCGGCCCGTCGCCGCCCACCCCTCTGGCGCGCCGCGCGACGCCCCCCGGTCCGCACGGAACCCACTGATGTCATGCCGTTGTCCAACCCCGGGCGTACCGGCCCGTCGACCCCCCACCAACCCCGGCCACCCCTGTCGAACGTCTGGCCGGGAGGCGCAACTGTATCCGAGAGGTATGGAACGCGTAAGAGTTGGTAAGAAGGGTTACGTCCGGTAAGTCCAGACATGAGGCATAAGATCAGCGAAATGCAACGTAACTAACAGGTTTCGCAGCCCGACACTCCGGGAAGCGACCGCTTGTTCCGCGCCTCCTTGCTCCGGGCCGCCAGCAGCTCGTCGGCCGGATAGCCGACCTCCTCCAGCGTCAGCCCGTGCGGCCGTACGACATGCACGGCGGAGTCCCGCACCCCCGCTGCCAGCACCTTCCCGGGCCACTCCGGCCCCCGGTGCCCGTCTCCCACGAACAGCAGCGCGCCGATCAGCGACCGCACCATGTTGTGGCAGAAGGCGTCCGCGCGCACGGTGGCGGTGATGATCCCGTCATCGCCCCTGACCAGGCTCAGCTCCTGGAGCGTGCGGATCGTGGTCGCCCCTTCCCGCTTCTTGCAGTAGGCGGCGAAGTCGTGCTCCCCGAGCAGCGCCCGGGCGGCCTCGTTCATGGCGTCCACGTCGAGCGGCCAGTCGTGCCACAGCACATGGTTGCGCAGCAGCGGGTCCACACCGCCCGGGTTGTCGGTCACCCGGTACGCGTACCGCCGCCAGACGGCCGAGAACCGCGCGTTGAAACCGCTCGGCGCCTCCCTGAGCGCCCACACCCGCACGTCCCTCGGCAGCCGGCCGGCGAGCCGCTTGAGCAGCTTCTCGTGATGCTCACGCCAGACACCCTCGGGCAGATCCACGTGCGCCACCTGCCCGCGCGCGTGCACCCCGGCGTCGGTCCGCCCGGCGACCGTCAGCTCATACGTCTCCCGGGACCGGGTCACCGTGCGCAGGGCGTCCTCGATCTCCCCCTGCACGGTCCGCCTGCCACCGGCCTGCTTGGCCCAGCCGTGGAAGTCGGTGCCGTCGTAGGACAGGTCGAGGCGGAGACGGACATGGCCGGGCTGTACTTCGTCACTCACGTACGGATCCTCTCAAGTACGCGAAAGCGGGCCCGCCCCGAAGGGCGAACCCGCTTGCCGCGTCAGGCAGAGCCTCAGGCGTCCTTGGACTCCTCGGCGGGAGCCTCGGTCTCCTCGACCTTGGTCTCCTCGGCCTTGGTCTCCTCGGCCTCCTTGACCGCACGCTTGGTGGCGGCCTCGGCCTCGCCGGTCGCCTGCTGGGCAACCGTCAGCGCCTCGACCAGCTCGATGACGGCCATGGGCGCGTTGTCGCCACGGCGGTTACCGATCTTGGTGATGCGGGTGTAGCCACCGGGACGGTTCTCGTACCGCGGGCCGATCTCGGTGAAGAGCGTGTGGACGACGCTCTTGTCCGTGATGACCTGAAGCACCTGGCGGCGGTTGTGAAGGTCGCCCTTCTTCGCCTTGGTGATCAGACGCTCGGCGTACGGACGCAGACGGCGCGCCTTCGCCTCGGTGGTGGTGATACGGCCGTGCTCGAAGAGGCTCTTCGCCAGGTTCGCGAGGAGCAGCTTCTCGTGCGCGGCGCTGCCGCCCAGACGGGCACCCTTGGTGGGCTTCGGCATGGTTCTTCTCCTGTGTGTCTGCCCCGGCCGTGTCAGGTACCGGGGTCAGTATCCGAGCGAGCGGTTGCTCGTCGGAGATCCGGGGCGTCCCCGAAGGGGCGCCCCGGAAGGGGCGCGGGGAACTGCGCGACCAGCCGCAACCGGCCCGCAGAAGCAGTACGGCCTCCCCGCGGAGCGCTCAGTACTGCTCGGTCTCCACGAAACCGGCGTCGGCGTCGTCGTCGGCACCGAAGGCGTCCGCGGCGGCGGTCGGGTCGAATCCGGGCGGGCTGTCCTTGAGCGCCAGGCCCATGCCGGCCAGCTTCGCCTTGACCTCGTCGATGGACTTCGCACCGAAGTTGCGGATGTCCAGCAGGTCGGCCTCGGAGCGCGCGACCAGCTCACCCACGGAGTGGATGCCCTCACGCTTGAGGCAGTTGTACGACCGGACGGTGAGCTCCAGCTCCTCGATCGGAAGCGCCAGGTCGGCGGCGAGCGCGGCGTCCGTCGGGGACGGACCCATGTCGATGCCCTCGGCGTCGATGTTCAGCTCGCGCGCGAGACCGAACAGCTCGACCAGCGTCTTACCGGCGGACGCCATGGCGTCACGCGGACGCATCGCCTGCTTGGTCTCGACGTCGACGATCAGCTTGTCGAAGTCGGTGCGCTGCTCGACACGCGTGGCCTCGACCTTGTACGTGACCTTCAGCACCGGCGAGTAGATCGAGTCGACCGGGATACGGCCGATCTCCTGGCCCACCTGCTTGTTCTGCACGGCGGAGACGTAACCGCGGCCACGCTCGACCGTCAGCTCCATCTCCAGCTTGCCCTTGCCGTTGAGCGTGGCGAGGACGAGGTCCGGGTTGTGCACCTCGACACCGGCCGGGGGCGCGATGTCGGCGGCGGTGACCAGACCCGGGCCCTGCTTGCGCAGGTACATCACGACCGGCTCGTCGTGCTCCGAGGAGACGACCAGCTGCTTGATGTTGAGGATCAGGTCGGTGACGTCCTCCTTGACGCCCGGCACGGTGGTGAACTCGTGCAGCACGCCGTCGATCCGGATCGAGGTGACGGCGGCACCCGGGATCGAGGAGAGGAGGGTACGGCGGAGGGAGTTGCCGAGGGTGTAGCCGAAGCCCGGCTCCAGCGGCTCGATCACGAACCGGGAGCGGAACTCGTCGACGACCTCTTCGGTCAACGAGGGACGCTGAGCGATCAGCATGTGTGGATCAGATCCTTCTTTCGTGGACGCCCGCTATTTGACGTCCGACGGAAACCGCGCCCGGGAAAAGCGCGGGTACTGCAAGGGTACGGGCGGCACGACCCGAAAGAGCCGTGCCGCCCGCAACCAGCGACCTGCGAGGCGTCAGACGCGACGACGCTTCGGCGGACGGCAGCCGTTGTGCGGGGTCGGGGTGACGTCCTGGATGGAGCCGACCTCAAGACCCGTGGCCTGCAGGGAGCGGATCGCGGTCTCACGACCGGAACCCGGGCCCTTGACGAACACGTCGACCTTGCGCATGCCGTGCTCCTGGGCGCGGCGGGCGGCCGACTCGGCGGCCATCTGCGCGGCGAACGGCGTGGACTTCCGGGAGCCCTTGAAGCCGACGTGGCCGGCGGAGGCCCAGGAGATCACGTTGCCGGACGGGTCCGTGATCGACACGATCGTGTTGTTGAACGTGCTCTTGATGTGCGCGTGGCCGTGAGCGACGTTCTTCTTTTCCTTGCGGCGCACCTTCTTGGCAGCGCCCTGACGTCCCTTGGGGGGCATCTACAAACTCCTAGAGGGAGGTGGTCGGTCCTACAGCGAAGACCGTGGACAGGTGTCCGCTGCGGACTACTTCTTGCCCGGCTTCTTCTTGCCGGCGATGGCGCGACGCGGGCCCTTGCGGGTGCGGGCGTTGGTGCTGGTGCGCTGACCGCGGACGGGCAGACCGCGACGGTGACGGAGACCCTGGTAGGTGCCGATCTCGACCTTGCGGCGGATGTCGGCCTGGATCTCGCGACGGAGGTCACCCTCGGTCTTGATGTTGTTGTCGACGTACTCGCGGATCGCGACCAGCTGCTCTTCGGTCAGGTCACGAACGCGGGTGTTCGGGTCGACGCCGGTCGCAGCCAGCGTCTCCTTCGAGAGGGTCCGGCCGATGCCGAACACGTAGGTGAGGGCGATCTCCACGCGCTTGTCGCGCGGGATGTCGACACCGGAAACGCGTGCCATTCAATGGCTCCTGGTGAATCTTCGGAGGTCTTCCACAGAACCGGCTCCCGGCCGCCGTACTAGGTACGAACCGGGTCCCCGGCCTCCGAACCGGGGGTGTCGAGCTGGGCGGCTCGGGCTCTGCGTATGAACATATTCAGCTCGCGTCGCGCGAAAACTCTGCGATAGAGGTGCAGAGGGTGATGGTCGTGCGTCAGCCCTGGCGCTGCTTGTGGCGCGGGTTCTCGCAGATGACCATGACCCGGCCGTGACGGCGGATCACCCTGCACTTGTCGCAGATCTTCTTGACGCTCGGCTTGACCTTCATGGGGTGAGGTTCTCCGGGTCAGTGCCATCGCACCGGGCGGGCCCGGGGCGCGGGCAAGATCTACTTGTACCGGTAGACGATCCGGCCACGCGTCAGGTCGTACGGAGACAGCTCCACCACGACCCGGTCGTCAGGGAGGATGCGGATGTAGTGCATACGCATCTTGCCGCTGATGTGTGCCAGGACCTGGTGGCCGTTCTGGAGCTCGACCTTGAACATGGCGTTCGGCAGAGACTCGACGACAGTGCCCTCGATCTCGATGGCACCTTGCTTCTTGGCCACGCTTCGCCCTTCGAATCGACTACCTTGATCGACTCTCAGGCGATCCCTGGGATTCCCTTGCGGGAGCATGCGGACATGCGGGTGCACGAGAGCCGACGAGTCAGTCTACGTCGGCGCACCCGGAAACGCGAATCGAGGAAGTCTGCCCCATCGGGGTGATCCCTATGCGAGCGGGACCCCGCCCCTGACGCCGTCGGGCGAGTGGATCCGGCACCGATGTGATCCTGCCCGCAGTCAGGCGAGCGGGTCCGGCGCCGCCGCGACACCGTGCTCCGCGAGCTTCGCCTTGCCGCCGTCCGGGGCCGTCAGGACCAGGGGGCCCTGGTCGGTGAGGGCGACGGAGTGCTCCCAGTGGGAGGACCAGGTGCCGTCGGTGGTGATGACCGTCCAGTCGTCCGACAGGACCTCGGTGCGCGGGGTGCCCAGCGACACCATCGGCTCGATCGCGAGGCAGAAGCCCGGGACCAGCTTGGGGCCCTTGCCCCGCCGGCGGTCGACGTAGTTCAGCAGGTGCGGGTCCATGTGCATCTCGGTGCCGATGCCGTGGCCGCCGTAGTCCTCGATGATCCCGTACCGGCCGCCGCCCGGCTTGGGCTGGCGGCGGATGTACGTCTCGATCGCCCGGGAGATGTCGACCAGGCGGTTGCCCTGCTTCATGGCCGCGATGCCGGCCCACATCGACTCTTCCGTCACCCGGGACAGCTCGATCAGCTCCGGGGCGTGACCGGAGCCCACGAACGCCGTGTAGGCCGCGTCGCCGTGCCAGCCGTCGACGATCGCGCCGCAGTCGATGGAGATGATGTCGCCGTCCTTGAGGACGACGTCGTCGGAGGGGATGCCGTGGACGACCACGTCGTTCACCGAGGTGCAGATGGTCGCGGGGAAGCCGCCGTACCCCAGGAAGTTCGACTTGGCGCCGTGCTCGGCGAGGACCTTGCGGGCGACCTCGTCCAGGTCCTTGGTGGTGGCGCCCGGCACCGCGGCCTCGCGCGTGGCCGCGTGGATGGCGGCTACGACCAGGCCCGCCGCCCGCATCTTCGCGATCTGCTCGGGGGTCTTGATCTGCACCATGGGGGCCTGCGCTCTCCGTCACTCACATCGACTGGGGATACCTGTACAACACTACGGCCGCGGCGCCCTCGGAGGGCACCGCGGCCGGAAGGGCCAGAAGCTACTTCTCGGCCTTCTCGCGCTTGAGGGCCTCCAGCGCCCGCCGCGTGATCTCGTCGACCGGGCCCAGGGAGGAGATCGTCACGACCAGTCCCTGCGCCTTGTAGTAGTCGATGATCGGCTCGGTCTGCGTGTGGTAGACCTCCAGCCGCTTGCGGACGGTCTCCTCGGAGTCGTCGTCGCGCTGGTACAGCTCGCCGCCGCAGACGTCGCAGACGCCCTCCTGCTTCGGCGGGCTGTACGTCACGTGGAAGACGTGGGAGGAGTCGTTCCGGCAGATACGCCGGCCGGCGATGCGCTTGACGACCTCGTCCTCGGGGACCTCCAGGTCCAGGACGGCGTCCAGCGTGATGCCCTCGGTCTGCAGCAGCTCGTCCAGCGCCTCCGCCTGCGAGACGTTCCGCGGGAAGCCGTCCAGCAGGAAGCCGTTCTCCGCGTCGGGCTGCTCCATGCGGTCCTTGGCCATCGCGATCGTCACCTCGTCGGGTACGAGGTTGCCGGCGTCCATGTAGGACTTCGCGAGCTTGCCCAGCTCCGTCTGCCGGCTGATGTTGGCCCGGAACAGGTCGCCCGTGGAGATGTGCGGGACGTCCAGCTTCTCTGCGAGCCGGACGGCCTGCGTTCCCTTACCGGCACCCGGCGGCCCGACGAGGACGATACGCATCAGCGGAGGAACCCTTCGTAATTGCGCTGCTGGAGCTGGCTCTCGATCTGCTTCACCGTCTCGAGGCCGACACCCACGATGATCAGGATGCTGGTCCCGCCGAAGGGGAAGTTCTGGCTTGCCCCGAAGCCCACCAACGCCATTGTCGGTACGAGAGCGATCAGACCCAGATACAGCGAACCCGGCCAGGTGATCCGGTTGAGCACGTAGCTCAGGTACTCAGCGGTCGGTCGGCCAGCCCGGATGCCCGGGATGAAGCCACCATACTTCTTCATGTTGTCGGCTACTTCTTCGGGGTTGAAGGAGATCGCCACATAGAAGAACGCGAAGAAAACGATGAGCAAGAAGTACGAAACGATGTAAATCGGGTGGTCGCCCTTGGTGAGGTTCTGCTCGATCCAAGTCTTCCAGCCCGACTTGCCCCCCGCGAACTGCGCCACGAGCGCCGGGATGTAGAGCAGCGAGGAGGCGAAGATGACGGGGATCACACCCGCCTGGTTCACCTTGAGCGGGATGTACGTGGACGTGCCGCCGTAGGAACGGCGTCCGATCATGCGCTTCGCGTACTGCACCGGGATGCGGCGCTGGGCCTGCTCGACGAAGACGACGAGCGCGACCATGATCAGGCCCACCGCGATGACCGTGCCGAACTCGATCCAGCCGCCGGCCAGCGTGCCCTGCTTCTTGATGGCCCACAGCGCGGACGGGAAGGTCGCGGCGATCGAGATGAACATCAGGATCGACATGCCGTTGCCGATACCGCGGTCGGTGACCAGCTCGCCGAGCCACATCACGACGGCCGTGCCGGCGGTCATGCAGATGACCATGGTGATCGTGGTGAAGATCGCCTGGTCCGGGACGATGCTCGTGGCGACCGAGCAGCCGCTGAAGAGCGCGCCGCTGCGGGCGGTGGCGACCAGGCCGGTGCCCTGCAGGATGGCGAGCGCCACGGTGAGGTAGCGGGTGTACTGCGTGATCTTCGCCGTGCCGGCCTGGCCCTCCTTCTTCAGGGCTTCCAGGCGCGGGATGACCACGGTCAGCAGCTGAAGGATGATGCTGGCCGTGATGTACGGCATGATGCCGAGCGCGAAGACCGTGATCTGCAGCAGCGCACCACCACTGAACATGTTCACGAGGCCGAACAGGCCCTGGTTGCCCTGCGCCTCGTTCACACAGGTCTGGACTGCCTTGTAGTTCACGCCGGGGATCGGGATGTGGGTACCGACCCGGTAGACCACGATGATGCCCAGCGTGAAGAGCAGCTTCTTGCGCAGGTCGGGCGTCCTGAACGCCCGGGCGAACGCGGTGAGCACGGTGCCTCCTGCGACCCCCGCGCAACTGCGTCAAGGGTGACGGTCTGAGTTCGACGAATACGAAAAAGAACAGTGCAGGCCACCTTACCGGCGACACTGCCCCCTAGGAACGACCAACCGGGGATACCCCATTGTGAGGTATCCCCGGTCGGGATCGTTTACGTCATCGAGGCGTCGTCCGAAGGACTCAGACGAGCTCGGTGACCGTGCCGCCGGCGGCGGTGATCTTCTCCTTGGCGGAGCCGGAGACGGCGTCGACCGTCACCTGCAGCGCCACGGAGATCTCGCCCTGGCCGAGGACCTTGACGAGGCTGTTCTTGCGAACGGCACCCTTGGCCACCAGACCCTCGACCGTGACCTCGCCACCCTCGGGGTAGAGCGCGGCCAGCTTGTCGAGGTTCACGACCTGGTACTCGGTCTTGAACGGGTTCTTGAAGCCCTTCAGCTTCGGGAGGCGCATGTGCAGCGGCATCTGGCCACCCTCGAAGCGCTCCGGAACCTGGTAGCGGGCCTTGGTGCCCTTGGTACCACGACCGGCCGTCTTACCCTTGGACGCCTCACCACGACCGACACGGGTCTTCGCGGTCTTGGCGCCCGGGGCGGGACGGAGGTTGTGGATCTTCAGCGGGTTCTGCTCCGCCATGATCAGTCGACCTCCTCGACCGTCACGAGGTGGCGGACGGTGTGCACCATGCCGCGGAACTCGGGGCGGTCCTCCTTGACGACCACGGTGTTGATCCCCTTGAGACCAAGCGACCGCAGGGTGTCACGGTGGTTCTGCTTGCTGCCGATGTAGGACTTGACCTGCGTGATCTTGAGCTGCGCCATGATTACGCACCCGCCCCGGCACGCGCACGCAGCAGGGCCGCGGGAGCGACATCCTCGAGCGGCAGACCACGGCGGGCCGCGATCTCCTCGGGACGCTGCAGACCCTTCAGGGCCTCCACGGTCGCGTGCACGATGTTGATGGCGTTGTCGGAGCCGAGCGACTTCGACAGCACGTCGTGGATACCGGCGCACTCGAGCACGGCACGCACCGGACCACCGGCGATCACACCGGTACCGGGCGACGCGGGCTTGAGCAGCACGACGCCGGCAGCCTTCTCACCCTGGATGGGGTGCGGGATGGTGCCCTGGATCCGGGGGACCTTGAAGAAGTGCTTCTTGGCCTCCTCAACGCCCTTGGCGATGGCGGCCGGCACCTCCTTGGCCTTGCCGTACCCGACACCCACGGTGCCGTCACCGTCGCCCACCACGACCAGCGCGGTGAAGCTGAAGCGACGACCACCCTTCACAACCTTGGCGACGCGGTTGATCGCGACGACGCGCTCGACGTACGCGGTCTTCTCGGCGGCAGCAGCGCCGCCGTCACGGCCCTTCCGGTCCCGCCGCTCGCCGCCACCGGCACCGCTTCCGCGGCGCTGGGGTCCAGCCATTGGATTACCTCTCTCTTTCCGCTAGCTACAAGCGGCTCAGAACTTGAGCCCGGCTTCGCGGGCGGCGTCCGCCAGGGCGGCGATGCGCCCGGCGTACTGGTTGCCACCTCGGTCGAACACGACGGCCTCGACACCGGCGGCCTTGGCACGCTCGGCGACCAGGGCGCCGACCTGCTTGGCCTGCGCGGACTTGTCGCCCTCGGCACCGCGGATCGACGCGTCCAGGGTGGACGCCGACGCCAGGGTGTGACCCTTCAGGTCGTCGATCACCTGCGCCACGATGTGGCGGTTGGAGCGGGTCACGACCAGACGGGGACGCTCCGCCGTACCGGACACCTTCTTGCGGATCCGGATGTGACGGCGCTTGATCGCGGCGCGCTTGTAGGCGTCGCCCTTGAGGATCTTCTGCCCGTATGCCATGGCTTACTTACCCGCCTTTCCGACCTTGCGGCGGATGACTTCGCCCTCGTACTTGACACCCTTGGCCTTGTACGGGTCGGGCTTGCGCAGCTTGCGGATGTTGGCCGCAACCTCGCCGACCTTCTGCTTGTCGATGCCCTCGACCGAGAAACGGGTCGGGGTCTCCACCTTGAAGGTGATGCCCTCGGGGGCCTCGACCAGGATCGGGTGGCTGTAACCGAGAGCGAACTCCAGGTTCGAACCCTTGGCGGTCACTCGGTAACCGACACCGCTGATCTCGAGCTTCTTCACGTAACCCTGGGTCACGCCGGTGATCATGTTCGCCACCAGCGTGCGGGAGAGGCCGTGCAGGGCCTTGCTCTGACGCTCGTCGTTCGGGCGCAGCACCTGAAGGGTGCCGTCCTCGCCCTTAGCGATGTCGATCGGAGCCGCGACGGTGTGGGTCAGCTCGCCCTTGGGGCCCTTGACCTTGACCGTACGGCCGTCGATGGTGACGTCCACGCCGGCGGGAACCGCGATGGGGAGCTTGCCGATGCGCGACATAGCTGTTTCCTCCGTTCCCTTCCGTTACCAGACGTAGGCGAGGACTTCCCCACCCACGCCCTTCTTGCCGGCCTGCTTGTCGGTGAGGAGCCCGTGCGACGTGGAGATGATCGCCACGCCGAGGCCGCCGAGCACCTTCGGCAGGTTGGTGGACTTCGCGTACACCCGGAGACCGGGCTTGGAGATCCGCTTGATGCCCGCGATGGAGCGCTCACGGTTGGGGCCGAACTTCAGCTCCAGGACGAGGTTCTTGCCGACCTCGGCGTCCTCGACCTTCCAGCCCGTGATGAAGCCCTCCTGCTGGAGGATCTCCGCGATGTGAGACTTGATCTTGGAGTGCGGCATCGACACCGAGTCGTGGTATGCCGAGTTCGCGTTCCGCAGACGCGTCAGCATGTCTGCGATCGGATCAGTCATGGTCATGAATTGGCCTGTGGCCTTTCTCGCCGGGGTTTCCTATATGCGCCATCCCTCTCCCCGTACATGGACGGGACGGGTGCGGTGCGGGGACCTACGGCGTAGTAAGTCGTTCAGGGCGGCAGAGGCCCAACCCTCCTAGCCTAAGCCATGAGGGCAGGCGCCTCTGCCGTCCCGGTTGCTTACCGAGAGGTCCAGGAATCCCTAAAAGTCGGGATTACCAGGAGCTCTTGGTCACGCCCGGCAGCTCGCCACGGTGAGCCATCTCACGAAGGCACACGCGGCACAGGCCGAACTTGCGGTACACGGAGTGGGGACGGCCGCAGCGCTGGCAGCGGGTGTAGCCACGCACACCGAACTTGGGCTTGCGAGCAGCCTTCGCGATGAGAGCCTTCTTCGCCATCTCGCTCACGCCTCCTTGAACGGGAAGCCGAGGTGACGGAGAAGGGCACGGCCCTCTTCGTCGTTGGTCGCCGTGGTCACCACGGTGATGTCCATACCCCGGACGCGGTCGATCTTGTCCTGGTCGATCTCGTGGAACATGACCTGCTCCGTGAGACCGAAGGTGTAGTTGCCACGGCCGTCGAACTGCTTGGGGGACAGGCCGCGGAAGTCGCGGATGCGCGGCAGCGCGAGCGACAGGGTGCGGTCCAGGAACTCCCACATGCGGTCGCCACGGAGCGTGACGTGGGCACCGATCGGCTGACCCTCACGCAGCTTGAACTGCGCGATGGACTTGCGGGCCTTGGTGACGGCCGGCTTCTGACCGGTGATCGTGGTGAGGTCGCGGATGGCGCCCTCGATCAGCTTGGAGTCGCGGGCGGCGTCGCCCACACCCATGTTGACCACGATCTTGACGAGGCCCGGGACCTGCATGACGTTCTCGTACTTGAACTCGTCACGCAGCTTGCCCGCGATCTCCTCGCGGTACTTCTGCTTCAGACGCGGAGTGGTGGTGGTAGCCATCAGATGTCCTCACCCGTCCGCTTGGCAACGCGGATCTTGTTGCCCTCTTCGTCGAAGCGGTAGCCGACACGCGTGACGACCTTCTGACCGTCCTTCTCCACGACCAGCTGAACGTTGGACACGTGGATCGGGGCCTCGGTGGTCACGATGCCGCCGGCCTGGGAACCGCTGGCGGTCGGACCGGCCTTGGTGTGCTTCTTGACCCGGTTGACACCCTCGACCAGGACACGCTCCTCGCGCGGGTAAGCGGCAATGACCTTGCCCTGCTTGCCCTTGTCCTTGCCGGTGATGACCTGGACCAGGTCGCCCTTCTTGATCTTCATGCTTACAGCACCTCCGGAGCCAGCGAGATGATCTTCATGAACTTCTTCTCGCGCAGCTCACGCCCGACCGGGCCGAAGATGCGGGTGCCGCGAGGGTCGCCGTCGTTCTTCAGAATGACGGCGGCGTTCTCGTCGAAGCGGATGTACGAGCCGTCCGGACGGCGGCGCTCCTTGACGGTGCGAACGATGACCGCCTTGACGACGTCACCCTTCTTCACGTTGCCACCGGGGATCGCGTCCTTGACGGTGGCGACGATGACGTCACCGATGCCCGCGTAGCGGCGACCGGAGCCACCGAGCACACGGATGCAAAGGATCTCCTTCGCACCAGTGTTGTCGGCGACACGCAGTCGCGACTCCTGCTGGATCACGTCTATCTCCTGATCGTCTGCCGGTTCCCGGCAGGGGCTGCCCTCTCAGGGGGAGCCCCTGCCGAGCCTGGCGGAACTGACCTGCGGGGTCTGCCCCGCAGGAATTACTTGGCCTTCTCGAGGATCTCGACGACGCGCCAGCGCTTCGTCGCGGACAGCGGCCGGGTCTCCATGAGGAGGACGCGGTCGCCGACGCCCGCAGCGTTCTGCTCGTCGTGGGCCTTGAGCTTGTTCGTACGGCGGATGACCTTGCCGTACAGCGCGTGCTTCACACGGTCCTCGACGGCGACGACGACGGTCTTGTCCATCTTGTCGCTGACGACCAGACCCTCACGGGTCTTGCGGAAGCCTCGGGCTTCGGTGTTCTCAGTCACGTTGCTCTCGCTCATCAGGCGCTCTCCACCGTCTCGATGCCCAGCTCGCGCTCACGCATCAGGGTGTAGATCCGCGCGATGTCCTTGCGGACGGCCTTCAGCCGACCGTGGTTCTCGAGCTGACCCGTCGCCGCCTGGAAGCGGAGGTTGAACAGCTCTTCCTTGGCCTCGCGGAGCTTCGCCAGAAGCTCCTCGTTGCCCAGCTCGCGCAGCTCGGACGCCTTGGTACCGGCCGACATCACGCTTCACCTGCCTCGCGCTTGACGATCCGGCACTTCATCGGCAGCTTGTGGGCCGCACGCGTCAGCGCCTCACGGGCGATCTTCTCGTTGGGGTACGACAGCTCGAACATCACACGTCCGGGCTTGACGTTGGCGATCCACCACTCCGGAGAACCCTTACCGGAACCCATGCGGGTCTCGGCCGGCTTCTTGGTGAGGGGACGGTCCGGGTAGATGTTGATCCAGACCTTGCCGCCACGCTTGATGTGACGGGTCATCGCGATACGAGCCGCCTCGATCTGGCGGTTCGTGACGTAGGCCGGGGTCAGCGCCTGGATGCCGTACTCGCCGAACGCAACCTGCGTTCCACCCTTGGACATACCGTTGCGCTTCGGGTGGTGCTGCTTGCGGTGCTTGACCCTACGGGGGATCAGCATGACGGTCAGGCCTCCGTTCCGGTGCTCTCAGCCGGAGCGGCGGCGGGAGCCTCGGCCTTGGGGGCCTCGGCACCGGCAGCCTGCTGCGGCTTGCGACCGCGCCGCTCGCCACCGCGGCCACCACGGGCCGGGCGGTCGGCGCCACCGCGGGCCGGGCGGTTACCCGCACGGGCGGCAGCGTTCTCGGCGCGGACCTCGGCGATGTTCTTGACGTCGCCCTTGTAGATCCAGACCTTCACACCGATGCGGCCGAAGGTCGTCTTGGCCTCGAAGAAGCCGTAGTCCACGTTCGCGCGGAGCGTGTGCAGGGGCACGCGGCCCTCGCGGTAGAACTCCGAGCGGGACATCTCGGCGCCGCCGAGGCGGCCACCGCACTGGATCTTGATGCCCTTGGCGCCGGCCTTCATGGCGGACTGCATGCTCTTGCGCATGGCCCGACGGAAGGAGACGCGGGAGGACAGCTGCTCGGCGACGGCCTGGGCCACCAGCTGAGCGTCCGTCTCCGGGTTCTTGACCTCGAGGATGTTCAGCTGGACCTGCTTGCCGGTCAGCTTCTCCAGGTCACCGCGGATGCGGTCGGCCTCGGCGCCGCGGCGGCCGATGACGATGCCCGGGCGAGCGGTGTGGATGTCCACGCGGACGCGGTCACGGGTGCGCTCGATCTCGACCTTGGAGATGCCGGCGCGCTCCATGCCGGACGTCATCATCCGACGGATGGCGACGTCTTCCTTGACGTAGTCCTTGTACAGCTTGTCGGCGTACCAACGCGACTTGAAGTCGGTCGTGACACCGAGCCGGAACCCGTGCGGGTTTACCTTCTGGCCCATTACCGGGTTCCTTCCTTGCTGCTGACGACCACGGTGATGTGGCTGGTCCGCTTGCGGATCCGGTAGGCACGGCCCTGGGCACGCGGACGGAACCGCTTCAGGGTCGGGCCCTCGTCGACGTAGGCCTCGGAAATGAAGAGGCTGTCGACATCGGTGTGGTCGTAGTTGTGCGCGGCGTTGGCGATGGCGCTGTCCAGCACCTTGCCCACCGGCACCGAGGCGGCCTGCGGAGCGAATCGCAGGACGGCCTGGGCCTCCGTGGCGTCCATGCCACGGATGAGGTCCACCACGCGGCGGGCCTTCATGGGCGTGACGCGGATGTACCGCGCCTGGGCCCTGGCTTCCATGGTTGTCCCTTCAGTTACTTACGTGTCTGAATGCGATCCGCTGCTAGCGGCGCTTCGACTTCCGGTCTTCCTTGACGTGGCCCCGGAAGGTGCGCGTCGGCGAGAACTCGCCGAGCTTGTGGCCGACCATCGACTCGGTGACGAACACCGGGATGTGGGTCTTGCCGTTGTGCACCGCGATCGTGTGGCCGAGCATGGCCGGGACGATCATCGAGCGACGGGACCAGGTCTTGATGACGTTCTTGGTGCCGGCTTCGTTCTGCGTGTCCACCTTCTTCATCAGGTGGTCGTCGACGAAGGGCCCCTTCTTCAAGCTACGAGGCATCTCAACCCGTCCTTAGCGCTTCTTGTTCGTCTTGCGGCGGCGGACGATGTACTTGTTCGACGCCTTCTTGGGCGAACGAGTACGGCCTTCCTTCTTGCCCCACGGGGACACAGGGTGGCGGCCACCGGAGGTCCGGCCCTCACCACCACCGTGCGGGTGGTCAACCGGGTTCATGACCACACCACGGACGGTCGGGCGAACGCCCAGCCACCGCTTGCGGCCCGCCTTGCCCCAGTTGATGTTGCTCTGCTCGGCGTTGCCGACCTCGCCGACGGTGGCGCGGCAGCGCACGTCGACCAGACGGATCTCACCGGACGGCATGCGCAGGTGGGCGTAGGCGCCCTCCTTCGCGAGCAGCTGCACGGAGGCACCGGCGGAGCGGGCGAACTTGGCACCGCCACCGGGACGGAGCTCGATCGCGTGGATCGTGGTACCGACCGGGATGTTGCGGAGGGCCAGGTTGTTGCCCGGCTTGATGTCGGCCCCGGGACCGTTCTCCACGGTGTCGCCCTGCTGCAGGTTGCGCGGGGCGAGGATGTAGCGCTTCTCGCCGTCGGCGTAGTGCAGCAGCGCGATGCGCGCGGTGCGGTTGGGGTCGTACTCGATGTGCGCGACCTTCGCCGGCACGCCGTCCTTGTCGTGACGACGGAAGTCGATCACGCGGTAGGCGCGCTTGTGTCCGCCACCCTGGTGGCGAACGGTCACACGACCGGCGTTGTTACGGCCGCCCTTGCTGTGCAGGGGACGGACCAGCGACTTCTCCGGCGTGGACCGCGTGACCTCGACGAAGTCGGCGACGCTGGCGCCACGACGGCCCGGCGTAGTCGGCTTGTACTTGCGGATTCCCATTTCTCAGTCCTCGTCCGATATCGGACGATCCGACCCGCTTACGCGGTCGGACCGCCGAAGATGTCGATACGGTCGCCCTCGGCGAGGGTCACGATCGCGCGCTTGGTGGCGGCGCGCTGGCCGAAGCCCGTGCGGGTCCGCTTGCGCTTGCCCTGGCGGTTGATCGTGTTGACCCCGGTGACCTTGACGTCGAAGACCGCCTGGACGGCCTGCTTGATCTGGGTCTTGTTGGCGTTCGGGTCGACGATGAACGTGTACTTGTTCTCGTCGAGGAGCGCGTAGCTCTTCTCGGAGACGACCGGCTTCAGCAGGACGTCACGGGGGTCCGTGTACGACTTGCTCAGCGGGGTCTCGACGGTGTTCTTGCCCTCGGCGGCGTGACGGCGCGCCTTGGCGACGCGCGCGGCCTTGGCGGCCTTGGCGGCCTTCGAGGCGATAGCGGGGTGACGGATGGCCATCAGACCTCGCTCCCTTCGGTGTCGTTGGCCTTCGGGCCGGCGACGAAGGACTCGAAAGCGGCCTGGGTGAAGACCACGTCGTCCGAGACGAGAACGTCGTACGTGTTCAGCTGGCCCGGCTCCAGGATGTGGACCTGGGGCAGGTTGCGGGCGGACAGCCACGCGGCCTCGTCGGCGCGGTCGACGACCAGGAGCAGGTTCTTGCGCTCCGAGATCTTGCCGAACAGCGACTTGGCGGCCTTGGTGCTGGGGGTCTCGCCCTCGACCACGCCGGAGACGACGTGGATGCGGTTGTGACGCGCCCGGTCGGTGAGGGCACCGCGCAGGGCGGCGGCCTTCATCTTCTTCGGGGTGCGCTGCGAGTAGTCACGCGGCACGGGACCGTGCACGACGCCACCACCGGCGAACTGCGGCGCGCGGGTCGAACCCTGGCGGGCGCGACCGGTGCCCTTCTGGCGGTACGGCTTCTTGCCGCCACCACGGACTTCACCGCGGGTCTTGGTCTTGTGCGTGCCCTGACGGGCAGCGGCCAGCTGCGCGACGACGACCTGGTGGATCAGCGGAACGCTGACCTTGGCGTCGAAGATCTCCGCGGGGAGCTCGACGGAACCGGCCTTCTCGCCCGCCGGCGAAAGGATGTCAACAGTGCTCATCGGTTACCTCAGGCCCCCTTGGCCGCGGTGCGGACCAGGACGAGGCCGCCGTTCGGACCGGGAACCGCGCCCTTGATGAGCAGCAGACCCTTCTCCGCGTCAACGGCGTGGACGGTCAGGTTCTGGGTGGTGACCCGCTCGTTGCCCATGCGACCCGCCATGCGGAGGCCCTTGAACACACGGCCCGGGGTGGCGCAGCCACCGATGGAACCGGGGGAGCGGTGCTTGCGCTGGGTGCCGTGTCCGGCGCCGAGGCCACGGAAGTTGTGGCGCTTCATGACGCCGGCGAAGCCCTTGCCCTTGCTCTTGCCGGTCACGTCGACCTTCACGCCGGCCTCGAACACCGCAGCGGTGATCTCCTGGCCGAGCGTGTACTCGGAGGCGTCCGCGGTGCGGATCTCGACGAGGTGGCGACGGGGGGTGACGTCGGCCTTGGCGAAGTGGCCCTTGAGGGGCTTGTTCACCTTGCGCGGGTCGATCTCGCCGAAGGCGATCTGAACGGACTCGTAGCCGTCGACGTCATTCGTACGGACCTGGGTGACGACGTTGGGCCCAGCCTTGACGACGGTGACCGGAACAACACGGTTGTTCTCGTCCCACACCTGCGTCATGCCGAGCTTCTCGCCCAGGATGCCCTTGATCTGCTTAGCCATTCTCAGCCCACCAGCCTCAGAGCTTGATCTCGATGTCGACACCGGCCGGCAGGTCGAGTCGCATCAGAGAGTCAACGGTCTTGGGGGTCGGGTCGAGGATGTCGATCAGGCGCTTGTGCGTGCGCATCTCGAAGTGCTCGCGCGAGTCCTTGTACTTGTGCGGCGACTTGATGACGCAGTACACGTTCTTCTCAGTGGGCAGCGGCACCGGGCCCGCGACCGACGCACCGGTACGGGTCACCGTCTCGACGATCTTCTTCGCCGAGGAGTCGATGACCTCGTGGTCGTAGGCCTTGAGCCGGATGCGGATCTTCTGTCCCGCCATGGCTACTCAGTAGTCCTGTCTCTTCTCACGCTCTGGAACCCGGTGGTTCCTGCATTCCTCGCTCTCCGACCCACGCGGTCGGGCGTGTCGCTCTCCCGCTGACACAGATGTCCCTTGTTCGAACATCCCTGCGGGATTGACACGGCCCTTCCGGAACCGCGGACCGGGGACCTCGGGCCCACCGGGCGCCTGGCCGGTGCCGCGCCCACGCTTCCCGGAAGATTCCCGTACGTCCGCCCCAGTGCTGCCCGAGGGCAGTTAGGACGACGAGTACTGTGGGACTCGCTTCCGGTCCTCCCGGCGGGAGGCGCGCAGCATCAACACTCGACCGAGCAACTCGGACAGTCTGCCATATGGGGCAGCTGCTCCGCCAATCGAGCCGAAGAGATTACCCCGAAGGTGACGTAGGTCAAACCGGGGTCGCGTTCATGGCCGGTCCATGATCCGCACCTCGCCGCAGCCGCGCTGTGCCGCCTCGTGCCCCGCGAAGGCCTTCAGTGCGGAGCGGGCGAACGCGGCGGAGCAGTGCGGGACCGGGTAGCTGTCGGTGTCCCGGTCGTAGAGGCGGCAGAGCGCGACCGCCCTGCGGGTGGAGCGGGGACAGCTCGCGGTCGCCAGGACGGAGTCGTGGTCGGGGCCGCCGAACCCGGCCGACTCGTCCCGGGTGTGCCGCTCCCCGCCACCGCCGTGTCACGCAGCGCGGCGGGGACCCCTGCGCCCGCGCGAGCGGCTTCGTCGTGCCGGGCTCGCCGAGGCGGGCCGTGGACACGTGGGTGAGCGGCTTGCCGGCCCTCACTCGGCAGTCGTACTTTCCGGCCGCCTTCCGGGCGGTCTCGGTGGAGGCGCCGTAGAGGTCACCGTAGGCGACCAGCCCTTTGTTCCTCTGGTTCGCGCAGTCGAGCGCGACCATGATCTGCCAGGTGCCGTCGTACCGGACGACGCCGGACCAGCCGTTTCCGAGGGGTGCCGCCTGCGCCCGCACTCCGTTGTAGTCCGAGCCAGGCCACCGCCGTCGTCCTGCTCGGCCCGCAGGTGCGAGGAGCCGAGCGCCGAGGCCAGTCCGTCCCGCTCAACAGCGTGGAGTCGCTCCGGAGGGCCGACTCGCATTGTGTGCGGCGTACGCGACGAAGGCGGTCCAGGTGGTGGGGTCGACGGCGAGCCGGGGGCCTTCGGTGTTCTTGGAGTCGCGGATGTGGATGGTGGTGGGGGTGGGGGCGACTTCCAGGCACGAGCCGGGTTCGCCGCTGTCGCTGTAGCTGCTCTTGAACCAGTGCAGTTCCGCCGTGCTCATAGTCTCCCCAGCGCATTCTCGATGAAGGACCGTGACTCCCTCGGGGTGAGAGCCTGCGCCCGGATCATTCCATAGCGCAGCTCAAGGATCCGGAGCTCCTTGGGGCTGGAGACTGGGCGGCCGTTGAAGGCGCCATCGGAACGCCCGATCGAGGTGCCATCGGCGAACTTCAACACCCGGATCTCGCCCTGTGTTCCGGCGTGCTCCTCCAGGTCGGTCGGCATGATCTGGAGCGTGACGTTCCTCAACTGGGCCACCTCCAGGAGGTGTTCGAGCTGTCGGCGCAGCACCATCTTCCCACCGTAGGGTCGTTCGAGCGTCACCTGCTCCAAGACGAAACTGAGCGTAGGGGCGGGCTCGCGCTGGAAGACGGCCTTCCGGGCCATCCGTGCGGCGGTCTCCCGCTCCACGACGTCTTCGGTGAGCGCGGGCTGCGTCATCTCGAACAGCGTGCGCGCGTACTCCGGCGTCTGAAGCAGGCCATGGATGTTGTGGTTCCCGTACGCCAGCATCTCCACCGCCCGCCCCTCCATCTCCGCCAGCTCCCGCACCTTCTTCGGATAGCGGGCTTTCTTCATGTCCTCCGTGAAGGCCCTCAGGTGACCCTGCGCTTTCAGGAACGTGTCCGCCCTGTCCAGCAGCTCCGGCCGAGGAATCCGCGCCCCGCGCTCGATCTTGCGGATCATGTCCTCGCCGTACCCCATGGCCTCGCCCAGCTCCGGCACCGAGACCCCGGCCGCCTCCCGGCAGACCTTGAGCAGGCGCCCCACCGCCTGGACCACCGGCTCGATCTCGTCGCCGGGCTCGACGTCCCAGCCGGCCTCGTCCACTCCCTCACCCATCGCTCCTCCTCCGGCGCGCACTCGTACCCGTGACAACGCCCGAGACAGCCGAGACAGCCGAGACAAAGCCGGGACAGTCACCGTACGTACAGGCGCAGTCACTCCCTTCACGGAAGCAGATCCGCCACGCTCAGTGACATGAATCAAGAAGCTGCTGCCCCTGAGAACCAACTCGGCGGCGCCATCCCCCACTTCAGCGTCCGCCTGTCGTCCACGCCACGCGGCGCCCGTCTCGCCCGGCTGCTGGCCGAACAGCAGCTCCGGACATGGGGGCTTCCGCTGGAGCAGCCGACGCAGATCGTCGCCGAGCTCGCCGCCAACGCCGCCACCCACGGCCGCGTACCCGGCCGTGACTTCCAGTTGATGCTCTACGTCGTCGGCGGCACGCTCCGCATCGAGGTCACCGACACGCGCGGTGACCGGCTCCCCCGGCTCACCTCTCCGGCCGAGGACGGCGAATCGGGCCGCGGGCTCGTCCTCGTAGCGGCTCTCGCCGACCGCTGGGGCGTCACCCAGGGGCGGCACCCGCGCAAGACCGTCTGGGCGGAGGTCGCTCTCGCCGCACCGGAACCCGGCACCCCCTGCTCCGGTGCCAGGGGCGGCTTCTCCTCAAGGAACAACCGGGTGAAAGAACCCCACCAAGCCCCACCCCTCCCGCCCACGGCGCTGACTCACCCGCGAGGGTGAATACGTCCAACTCTGCTGGATTTCGGATGGGTTGCCTGCCTTACGCTCGGCGCGACACGACCGCAGACATGAGTCGGCCCCCGCCGGGAGTAGCGATCCCAGTGCGAGGGCCTGACCACCGAGGAAGGCTCCAACTTCCCGATGGATGTTGAAAACCCTAGCGCGCCCCCGTGCGCCTCGTCCCCCGTTACCGCCGACAACCACCCGAACCGGGGTCATCACAGCGGCGGGCTCATCCACGACCACACCCGCCACACCGCCCGCTTCACGGTGATCGGCAACCACCTCGCCCAGCACCCGGACCTCTCCCTCCTCGCGATCGGTCTGGCCTGCCACATCCAGTCGCTGCCGCCCGGCGCCCGCGTCGACATCAAGACCCTCGCCGCCCGCTTCCCCGAGGACGCGACCCGTATCGCCGCCGCCCCGCGCGAGCTGGAGGCCCACGGCTACCTGCGCCGCGAACGCGCACGGGTCCCCGGCGGCCGGATCGTCACCCGCACGATCTCCTGCAACCAGCCCGGCCGCCGGCGTGCGGCGTCCGAGGCCCCGCAGGCCCGCCGCGCGACCACGGCAGCACAGCCGAAGCCCGCCCGTCGCGCGGCCCTCCCCGCTGTACCGAAGCCCGCGTACACCTCCCCCGCCCTCCTCCAAGCGGCCACCGACGTCCTCGCCGGCCTCCGCCGCACGGAGCCCCGCCTGCTCCTGTCCGCCACCGACGCCGAGCACCTCGCCCCCGGAGTCGCGGCCTGGCTGGAACGGGACCTCACCTCCACCGCCGTCCGCCACGCCCTGACCACGGGCCTGCCGGAGGAGCCCCTGATCCGCCCGGCCGCCCTGCTGGCCCACCGCCTGGCGGCCGGGCTTCCGCCCCTGCCGCCGTACCGCGCGCCCGAGCCACCCCCGGCCGTCCGGCACCCCCTCCAGACCTGCGAAGCCTGCGACCGCGCCTTCCGCGCACCACAACCGGGCCGCTGCCGCGACTGCCGAACCGATCCCCAGGAGGCCGCCTAGCATGAAAGCGACGATCGACCGAGGGCCTGCCGCTCTACGGGTGACCGTCCCCCACCCGTCGGCTCTCCAGCGGCCCCAGATACAGCTGCGGCAGCCCGCCCGTGTCGATCAGCAGGCGCTGCACCACCACCGTCGGGTCCACCATCCAGAACTTGAGCCGGTGGACGCCCGGCTCCGTCACGGTGTGCGTGGTCGCCGTCGCGTTGACGTTGTCCGAGGTGTGGCGGGCCCAGACCGTGTTCAGCGCGCCGTCGTCCGCGCCCGTCGTGATGTCCACGGTCCGGATCGGGCCGTCGTCGAGGGAGATGCCGTAGCGCAGGCCCGCGACGCCGGGGACGGCCGGGTTGCGGGGGGACAGGTGGGCCCAGACCGTCACCTCGCCGGGGGCGGACAGCAGCGTCACCTCGTACTCCAGGCGAGGTGAGCCGCCGCCCGGAGTACGGCTCGGGGACGTCACCGGCCACGGGGTCACGCCCGCGCCCGTCCGTCCGATGCCGTCGATGCGGCGCCACTGCCCGACCGCCCGGTCGTAGTGCCCGGCGTCGATCGCCACGTAACCGCCGGCCTCCACGAAGCCCCGCACCCGCACACCCGACGGGCGTTCCGCCACGCAGCGGACCGGGACCGAGGCACCCGCCCCGTGGACCGTCAAAGTCGCCTCCGCGCGCCCGGCCGGGGCCCGGGACCAGTCCACCTCCACCTCCAGGCGGACCTGCTGGTCCACCCGGCCCCGGGGGCGGTCCACCCGCAGCCAGGGCGCCGAGACCGACACCTCGTACGAGAAGGGTGTACGGCCCCGGTTGAAGATCTCCACGTACTGCTGGGGGCGGGTCTGGTACGGGCTGAACGGTGCCAGCGACGCGGCCGAGGAGGAGCCTCCCGGCCACCACTCCCCCGCGTCCTCCGCGCCGTCCACCGACACGCCCAGCTCCGCATCCGAGGGCACCTCGATGCGCCTCACCGCGGGGAACAGCACATCCGGCAGCGCCACGTTGTCCTTCTCCGGCTGCTGCCAGCCCGCGTTGGGGCCGTAGCGGTCGACGTCCCCGTAGTCGATGTGGGGCTGGGTCTGGAAGCCCTGCCATTTGCCGTCGGCGACACGGGAGTTGAAGCGGTCGGCGAGGGCGAAGTCCTGGCCGAGGGCGGCCTCCGCCTGCGCCGCGCGGTCGTTCGCCGCGGCCCGGCCCTGCGCCGCGTACAGCAGGTTGGTGAACTCCGCTTCCCGCAGCGCGTACAGGTTCGCGGTCGCCGTGACCGCGTAGCCCGCCAGTTCGAACCACGCGTCCCGCAGCTTCCCCGGCAGTCGGCGCTCGACGCGTTCCGCGCGGCGGCCCAGCGCGCGCCACTCCTCGGTGACCCGTTCCAGTTCCCGGTGCGCGAAGTAGTACGGGCTCTGCTGGTCGTCGTACACGACCCGGTCGCCGGAGAGGGTGATCCGGCGGTTCAGCAGCTCCGGCTTGCGGCGGGCCTGGAGCCGGCCGTAGGCCGCCAGCAGCGACGCGATCTCCTTCGCCTGTGCCTCGCCGAAGTTCTGGCGGGCGTAGCGCTCCTCCCACGCGCCGAGGCGCTCCAGCGGCCAGGCGTCGGGATTCCAGGCGTAGGTCAGGAAGAACTCCGTCGGCAGCTCGTTGCCCTTCAGGTCGCCGACGTTGACCACCCACAGGCCGTGGTTGCCGTAGGCGTGGGCCTGGTGGAGCTGGTCCCAGACGTTTCTGAGGTTCGCGGTGTCGACCCACTTGTAGTTGCGGCCGGCGCCGACGTAGTCGAAGTGGTAGTAGAGGCCGTAGCCACCGGTACGGGGGCTGTCCGGGTGCTTGCGGATGTTGCCCCAGTTGTCGTCCGTGAGGACCACGGTGACGTCGTCCGGGGCGCGCAGGCCGCGGTCCCAGTAGCGCTGGACCTCCTTGTACAGGGTCCAGACCTGGGGGGTCTCGGCCGCCGGCCTGCCGGTCACCTCCTCGATGATGCGGCGCTGGTCGGCGATGATCTGCTGCATCAGTTCGATGCCGTCGCCGTCGGGCAGGCTGGTGTCGCCGTTGCCGCGCATGCCGAGGGTGACGACGCCCTCGAAGCCCTGGTCGACCATGCGCTGGATGCCGGCGCGCCAGTACGCGCGGATCGCCTCCGGGTTGCGGCGGTACGACCATTCGCCCGTGCCCCCGTAGGGGTCGGTCCCGGAGCCGGCGTGCCGGTTCCACTCCTCGATGCCGCGCATCATCGGCGCCTCGTGGGACGTTCCCATGACGATGCCGTACTCGGCCGCTCGCCGGTGGTTGTCCGGGTCGTCCTCCGCGAACGCCCGGCCCCAGACCGCCGGCCACAGGTAGTTGCCCTTCAGGCGCAGCAGGACCTCGAAGACCTTCGCGTAGAAGTCGGCGGTGAAGCCGCCGGGGTAGCCCGGCGCCTTCCCCGGACCGAAGTACGCCGGCGCCCAGGTGCCGAGCGCCGGGTTCTCGTCGTTGACGAAGATGCCCCGGTACTTCACCGCCGGGGTGCCCTGGGTGAAGCGGCCGGCCTTCACCCACACCGCGTCGCGCCGGGCGGGCGGTACGTCGTCCCACCAGTGCCAGGGCGAGACGCCGATGCCGTACGAGACGTCGTACGCCCCGAAGATCGTGCCCCGGGGGTCACTGCCCGCGATGACGAACGCCCGCTCCACGCCGGGCATCGGGTGCTCCACGACCGTCTGCAGCGAGGTCTCCCACCTGCCCCGCACGCCCGTGACGTCGAGCTTCCCGGACCGGATCAGGCCGTCGATCAGCGGGCTGCGGCCGATCGTGCCGAGCAGGACCGGGAAGCGGCCGATCGTCGTGCCCGGGCGGACGCCGGTCACGCGCGCGAGGTCGTCCCGGAGGTCCCCGGCCACCCGTACGACCCCGGGGTGGTCCTCATGGCTCACCACCACGGGCGCGCCGACCAGGGAGAACACGCCGCCCGTGAACGAGATGTACGACCCCGGGTCCGTCACCCGCAGCCCGTCCCCCGCGGCGGCGGACGCGGTCCCCGAGGCCCCCACGGGCATCGCGGCCAGCCCGGCGCCCAGGACCGTCCCGCCGAGCACCGTCCTACGGCTGACGTGCGCAGACGACATACCTCACCCCTCCAGCCCCCACAGCATCTATTTGCTCACCGGCATGACAAATAGTGGAGGGACCCGGGGGCGGGGGGAACGGGTCGTACGCGCCGAATAGTTTCGAAGCCGTCAGTACGCCGTGCTCGCGAGCATGAAGCCGTCCACCGGCACCAGATTGTTCGCACTGAGCAGGTTGCCGCCCAGCGGAAGGCCCATCGACCTGCGCTGCGCCCCGATGCCCGGGTCGCGCACCGACACGGTCAGGGTGTAGGCCGGCTGCCCGGTGAGGGTGTTCGACGAGTCGATCGGCGCCTGCAGCCCCTTGATCACGGTCTTCGCGTCCTGCCCGGGGCACAGCGCCTCCAGCGGCAGGGACACCTCGGCGCTGTCACCGGTGTCGGACTTCGTGGCGGAATGCCAGGCGACGGGCAGGCCGTGCGCTCCGCCGACCAGTCCGTGCGGGCCCTCGATCTCGACGGCGACACCCTCGCCGCCCAGGGTCCGCGACAGCTTCAGCGATCCCTTGGGGCCCGGCGCGAAGAGCAGGCCGATGGGGAAGCGGCCGGGGGCGCGGGACGGCTTCTCGTAGCCGTAGGAGCCGAGTACGAGCTGCGGGCCGGGCGCCGGGCCGGCGGGCTGCGCCGCGGGGGGTGCGGACGCGGACGCGGGCAGCGGGAAGTAGTGGTAGCCCTTGGCTCCGCACCGGCCGCCGTCGGAGAACCCGCCTCCCGGCAGCGCGATGGTGCGCGCCGGACCCGACGCGGCCGAAGCGCCCCAGGAGAACATGCCCTGCTGCCAGGCCATGGTGATCACCACGGCCGCCACGGCCAGCCAGGGGACGACGGTCTGCAGCCCCGCGTGTATCAAGGTCCTCTTCCTCACCCGGAGAACCGTATGCGGTCGCGGGTGGGACAGACGAAGAGGCCCGTACGACCGGAGTCGTACGGGCCTCTCGCAGGTCGAGACCTTCGGGTCAGGCACTGACCCTCAAGCCATCAAGCCCTCAAGCAAGCGGAACTTACTTGACGATCTTGGTGACCTGGCCGGCGCCCACGGTGCGGCCACCCTCACGGATGGCGAACTTCAGGCCCTCTTCCATGGCGACGGGCTGGATGAGCTCCACCTTCATCTCGGTGTTGTCACCCGGCATGACCATCTCGGTGCCCTCGGGGAGGGTCACCACGCCGGTCACGTCCGTCGTACGGAAGTAGAACTGCGGACGGTAGTTGTTGAAGAACGGCGTGTGGCGGCCACCCTCGTCCTTGGACAGGATGTAGGCCTGCGCCTCGAACTCGGTGTGCGGGGTGACCGAGCCCGGCTTGATGATGACCTGGCCGCGCTCGACGTCCTCGCGCTTGATGCCCCGGAGGAGCAGACCGACGTTCTCACCGGCCTGGCCCTCGTCGAGCAGCTTGCGGAACATCTCGATGCCGGTGACCGTGGTGGAGGTCTTCTCCGGCTTGATGCCGATGATGTCGACGTTCTCGTTGACCTTGAGGACACCACGCTCGATACGGCCGGTGACGACCGTACCGCGACCGGTGATGGTGAAGACGTCCTCGATCGGCATGAGGAACGGCTTGTCGACGTCGCGCTCCGGCTGCGGGATCGACTCGTCGACGGCCTTCATCAGGTTGAGGACGGAGTCCACCCACTCCTGCTCGCCCTCGAGGGCCTTGAGCGCGGAGACCTTGACGACCGGAACGTCGTCGCCGGGGAACTCGTACTCGGAGAGGAGCTCACGGACCTCGAGCTCGACGAGCTCCAGGATCTCCTCGTCGTCCACCATGTCGGCCTTGTTCAGGGCGACGACGATGTACGGAACGCCGACCTGGCGGGCCAGGAGCACGTGCTCCTTGGTCTGCGGCATCGGGCCGTCGGTGGCGGCGACCACCAGGATCGCGCCGTCCATCTGCGCGGCACCGGTGATCATGTTCTTGATGTAGTCCGCGTGACCCGGGCAGTCGACGTGGGCGTAGTGACGCGCCTCGGTCTGGTACTCGACGTGCGCGATGGAGATGGTGATACCGCGCTGACGCTCCTCAGGAGCCTTGTCGATGTTGTCGAACGGGGTGGCCTCGTTCAGGTCCGGGTACGCGTCGTGCAGCACCTTGGTAATGGCGGCCGTGAGGGTCGTCTTACCGTGGTCGATGTGACCGATGGTGCCGATGTTGACGTGCGGCTTAGTCCGCTCGAACTTCGCCTTCGCCACTGGGGTCCTCCTGTGGAGTGGTTCTGTACGCCTTACTTCATCGGCGCCAGGTGATCTTTGCTGTAAAGGCCCGGAACCCGGGGCAAACGCTCACGATTGCGGACGTTTGCCCCTGGAGGCTCCGGAGTCAAGCCTACGGCGTGTGAACGCGGTGCGTTACTCGCCCTTGGCCTTCGCGATGATCTCCTCGGCGACGTTCCGCGGAACCTCGGCGTAGGAGTCGAACTGCATCGAGTAGCTTGCGCGACCCGACGTCTTGCTGCGGAGGTCGCCGACGTAGCCGAACATCTCCGACAGGGGCACGAGGCCCTTGACGACGCGGGCACCAGCCCGCTCCTCCATGGCCTGGATCTGGCCACGGCGGGAGTTGATGTCGCCGATGACCTCACCCATGTAGTCCTCGGGCGTGGTGACCTCGACGGCCATCATCGGCTCAAGGAGCACAGGGCTGGCCTTGCGCGCGGCCTCCTTGAAGGCCTGCGAACCGGCGATCTTGAACGCCAGCTCGGAGGAGTCCACCTCGTGGTAGGCACCATCGAGCAGCGTGACGCGGACACCGGTCATCTCGTAACCGGCGAGGATGCCGAACTGCATGGCCTCCTGCGCACCGGCGTCGACCGAAGGGATGTACTCCTTCGGCACGCGGCCACCGGTCACCTTGTTGACGAACTCGTACGAGGCGTCGCCGCCCTCGATCGGCTCGATCGCAATGATGACGCGGGCGAACTGACCGGTACCACCCGTCTGCTTCTTGTGGGTGTACTCGACCTTCTCGACCGCCTTGCGGATGGTCTCGCGGTAGGCGACCTGCGGCTTGCCGACGTTGGCCTCGACCTTGAACTCACGGCGCATACGGTCGACGAGCACCTCAAGGTGCAGCTCGCCCATACCGCCGATGATGGTCTGGCCGGTCTCCTCGTCCGAGTGGACCTGGAAGGACGGGTCCTCCTCGGCCAGGCGCTGGATCGCGACGCCCAGCTTCTCCTGGTCGCCCTTCGACTTGGGCTCGATGGCGACCTGGATGACCGGCGCCGGGAAGTCCATGGACTCCAGGATCACCGGGGCCTTGTCGTCGGACAGCGTCTCACCGGTGGTGGTCTGCTTCAGGCCCATGACGGCGACGATGTCGCCGGCGCCCACCGACTCGATCTCCTCACGCTTGTTGGCGTGCATGCGGTAGATCTTGCCGATGCGCTCCTTCTTGCCCTTGACGGAGTTCAGCACAGAGCTGCCGGACTCCAGGCGGCCGGAGTACACGCGGACGAAGGTGAGCTTGCCCAGGTGCGGGTCGCTCATGATCTTGAACGCCAGCGCGGACAGCGGCTCGTCGTCGGACGGCTTGCGCTTGATGACCGTCTCCGGGTCCTTGACGTCGTGGCCCTCGATGGCCTCGATGTCGACCGGGGACGGCAGGTAGCGCACGACCGCGTCGAGCAGGGGCTGGACGCCCTTGTTCTTGAACGCGGTGCCGCAGAACACCGGGGTGACGGTGGTGCCGGTGCCCTTGCCGGACGCGATGGTGATACGACGGATCGCGGCGTACAGCTGCTCCTCGGTGGGCTCCTCGCCCTCCAGGTACAGCTCCATGATCTCTTCGTCGTTCTCGGCGACGGCCTCGACCAGCTTGCCGCGCCACTCCTCGGCGGCCTCGGTGTGCGTGGCGGGGATGTCGACGGTGTCGTACATCTCGCCCTTGGTCGCCTCGGCCGACCAGACCAGGGCCTTCATCTTCACCAGGTCGACGACGCCCTTGAAGTCCGCCTCGGCACCGATCGGCAGCTGCATGACCAGCGGCTGCGCGCCCAGGCGGTCGGAGATCATGTCGACACAGCGGTGGAACTCGGCACCGGTGCGGTCGAGCTTGTTGACGAAGCAGATACGCGGAACGCCGTAGCGGTCCGCCTGACGCCACACCGTCTCGGACTGGGGCTCAACGCCGGCGACGCCGTCGAACACCGTGACAGCACCGTCGAGCACACGCAGGGAACGCTCCACCTCGACGGTGAAGTCGACGTGACCCGGCGTGTCGATGATGTTGATGGTGTGGTCGACGTCCTCCAGCGACCAGTGACAGGTGGTGGCAGCAGAGGTGATCGTGATGCCACGCTCCTGCTCCTGCTCCATCCAGTCCATGGTGGCAGCGCCGTCGTGGACCTCACCGATCTTGTAAGACACACCGGTGTAGAACAGGATCCGCTCGGTGGTGGTCGTCTTGCCCGCGTCGATGTGGGCCATGATCCCGATGTTTCGGACCCTGGCCAGGTCAAGTGAAGTGGTAGCCATAAGGCTTCAGTCTTCTCTCGGTCTCGATGTGGGTAGCGACTACCAGCGGTAGTGCGCGAAGGCCTTGTTGGACTCGGCCATCTTGTGGGTGTCCTCGCGCTTCTTCACGGCCGCACCGAGGCCGTTGGAGGCGTCGAGAAGCTCGTTGAGGAGACGCTCGGTCATGGTCTTCTCGCGACGGGCGCGGGAGTAACCGACCAGCCAGCGCAGCGCCAGGGTGTTGGCACGGCCGGGCTTGACCTCGACCGGGACCTGGTAGGTGGCGCCACCGACACGGCGGGACTTGACCTCGAGGGTCGGCTTGATGTTCTCAAGAGCGCGCTTGAGCGTGATGACCGGGTCGTTGCCGGTCTTCTCGCGCAGGCCCTCCATGGCGCCGTAGACGATGCGCTCGGCGGTGGAGCGCTTACCGTTCAGCAGCACCTTGTTGATCAGGGAGGTCACCAGAGGAGAACCGTAGACCGGGTCGATGATGACCGGGCGCTTCGGGGCGGGGCCCTTACGAGGCATTCTTACTTCTCCTTCTTGGCGCCGTAACGGCTGCGAGCCTGCTTGCGGTTCTTGACACCCTGGGTGTCGAGCGAGCCGCGGATGATCTTGTAGCGAACACCCGGCAGGTCCTTCACACGGCCGCCGCGCACGAGCACGATGGAGTGCTCCTGCAGGTTGTGTCCCTCACCCGGAATGTAAGCGGTGACCTCGATGCCGCTGGTCAGACGCACACGCGCGACCTTGCGGAGGGCCGAGTTCGGCTTCTTCGGGGTGGTCGTGAACACGCGCGTGCAGACGCCGCGACGCTGAGGGGAACCCTCGAGTGCGGGCGTCTTGTTCTTCTCGACCTTGTCCTGCCGGCCCTTGCGGACCAGCTGCTGGATCGTAGGCACTACTTCTCCGGTTTCTGTGTGCCGATGGGTACAGCTAACCTGGAACGTCGCCGACCCACGCGGTCGGGTGTGTCGAATCCGCCAGACTCCCGCCGCAAGGCGAAAAGGGCGCAGATTACGGTGGCCGGTCGTGGCTCGCCATGCGGTTTGCAGGCACGCACAGGAGCCAGGGCACACCCCAGGCACAAGGTCTGAGCGTACCTACCTCATTCGCTGCGGTCAAAACAAATGGGGTGCGGGGGCCTCGGGCTGCGAGAGATGTCAAGTCCCCGTACCATAGGTGATCTTGGAATTCGCGATCCGGACGCGTCGGCGGCCGCTGCCGGCGCGGCCCTGAGCCCCTCGCCGGCCCTCCCCGCCCTCCAGCTGCGCCTGTGCCCTCAGCGGAGGCTCACGCCCCCGGCAGAGGGCACAGGCGACCCGCTGTGGCCGGCGGGCGGCGGCCTCAAGGCGACAGCGCCCGCCCACTCGACCGGAGAGTCCGGGCAACGCCGAAGGGCGGCCACCGCGCAGGGTGGCCGCCCTTCAGCTCATACCGCTCGCTTACTGGTTGTACGGACCGTAGTCGTAGTCCTCCAGCGGCACGGCCTGGCCGGAGCCCGTGCCGAACGGCGAGTAGTCGATGTCGTCGTAGCCGACGGCCGAGTACATCGCGGCCTTGGCCTCCTCGGTCGGCTCGACCCGGATGTTGCGGTAGCGGGACAGACCCGTACCGGCCGGGATGAGCTTACCGATGATGACGTTCTCCTTGAGGCCGATGAGCGAGTCCGACTTGGCGTTGATCGCCGCGTCGGTGAGGACTCGCGTCGTCTCCTGGAAGGACGCCGCCGACAGCCAGGACTCCGTCGCCAGCGAGGCCTTGGTGATACCCATCAGCTGCGGACGACCGGAGGCCGGGTGACCGCCCTCCTGGACCACACGACGGTTCTCCTGCTCGAAGCGGGAGCGCTCGACCAGCTCGCCGGGCAGAAGCTCGGCGTCGCCGGACTCGATGATCGTCACGCGGCGGAGCATCTGCCGGATGATGATCTCGATGTGCTTGTCGTGGATCGACACACCCTGCGAGTTGTACACCTTCTGGACCTCGCCGACCAGGTGGACCTGGACGGCACGCTGACCCAGGATGCGCAGCACGTCGTGCGGGTTGGTGGCACCCACGGTGAGCTGCTGGCCCACCTCGACGTGGTCGCCCTCGCGGACCAGGACCTTGGCACGCTTCGAGATCGGGTACGCCGTCTCGTCGCTGCCGTCGTCCGGGGTGACGACGATCTTCTTGGTCTTCTCGGTCTCCTCGATCCGGACGCGGCCGGAGGCCTCGGAGATCGGGGCGACACCCTTCGGGGTACGGGCCTCGAAGAGCTCGACGACACGCGGCAGACCCTGGGTGATGTCGTCACCGGCCACACCACCGGTGTGGAAGGTACGCATCGTCAGCTGGGTACCGGGCTCACCGATGGACTGGGCGGCGATGATGCCGACCGCCTCACCGATGTCGACCAGCTTGCCGGTGGCCAGCGAACGGCCGTAGCACATCGCGCAGGTACCGACGGCGGACTCGCAGGTCAGGACCGAGCGGGTCTTGACCTCCTCGACGCCACGGCCGACGAGCTCCTCGATGAGGACGTCGCCCAGGTCGGTGCCGGCCGGGGCCAGCACCTGGCCGTCGACCACGATGTCCTCGGCGAGGCAGCGCGCGTACACGGACGTCTCGACGTTGTCCGTCTTGCGCAGCGCGCCGTCGGCGCCACGGTCGGCGATCCGCAGCTTGAGGCCACGGTCGGTGCCGCAGTCCTCCTCGCGGATGATGACGTCCTGCGAGACGTCGACCAGACGACGGGTGAGGTAACCCGAGTCGGCGGTACGCAGAGCGGTGTCCGCCAGACCCTTACGGGCACCGTGCGTGGAGATGAAGTACTCCAGCACGGACAGACCCTCACGGAACGAGGCCTTGATGGGCCGCGGGATCGTCTCGTTCTTCGCGTTCGACACCAGACCACGCATACCGGCGATCTGACGCATCTGCATCATGTTGCCTCGTGCACCCGAGTTCACCATCATGAAGATCGGGTTGGTCTTCGGGAAGTTGTCGTTCATCGCCTCGGCGACCTCGTTGGTCGCCTTGGTCCAGATCGCGATGAGCTCCTGCGTGCGCTCGTCCTTGGTGATCAGACCGCGCTCGTACTGCTTCTGGACCTTCTCGTCCTGCGCCTCGTAGCCCTTGACGATCTCCTTCTTCGCCTCGGGAACGACGACGTCGGAAATGGCCACGGTGACACCGGAACGGGTCGCCCAGTAGAAGCCGGCCGCCTTCAGGTTGTCGAGCGTCGCCGCCACGATGACCTTCGGGTAGCGCTCGGCGAGGTCGTTGACGATCTCGGAGAGCTGCTTCTTGCCGACCTCGTAGTCGACGAACGGGTAGTCCTCGGGCAGCAGCTCGTTGAAGAGCGCGCGGCCCAGCGTGGTGTTCAGCCGGAAGCTGTCACCCTGCTGCCACTCCGGCTCGCCCTCCTCGCGCGCCGGCGGGGTCCAGCCGCGCGGCGGGATGGTGCCCACCGGGAAGCGGATGTCCACGCGCGACTGCAGCGACAGCTCGCCGGCGTCGAACGCCATGATCGCCTCGGCCACGGACGCGAACGAGCGGCCCTCGCCCTTGACGTCACGCATCTCGCCGTCGGTGGTGAGGAAGAACAGACCGAGGACCATGTCCTGGGTCGGCATCGTCACCGGACGGCCGTCGGCCGGCTTGAGGATGTTGTTCGAGGACAGCATCAGGATGCGGGCCTCGGCCTGCGCCTCCGCGGACAGCGGCAGGTGCACGGCCATCTGGTCACCGTCGAAGTCCGCGTTGAACGCGGTGCAGACGAGCGGGTGGATCTGGATGGCCTTGCCCTCGACCAGCTGCGGCTCGAAGGCCTGGATGCCGAGGCGGTGCAGGGTGGGCGCACGGTTCAGCAGCACCGGGTGCTCGGCGATGACCTCTTCGAGGACGTCGTACACGACGGTGCGACCGCGCTCCACCATGCGCTTGGCGCTCTTGATGTTCTGCGCGTGGTTCAGGTCGACCAGGCGCTTCATCACGAACGGCTTGAACAGCTCCAGCGCCATCGCCTTGGGCAGACCGCACTGGTGCAGCTTCAGCTGCGGGCCGACGACGATGACGGAACGCGCCGAGTAGTCGACTCGCTTACCGAGCAGGTTCTGACGGAAGCGACCCTGCTTGCCCTTCAGCATGTCCGACAGCGACTTCAGCGGACGGTTGCCGGGACCCGTGACCGGGCGACCACGACGGCCGTTGTCGAAGAGCGCGTCGACGGCCTCCTGGAGCATGCGCTTCTCGTTGTTCACGATGATCTCGGGGGCACCGAGGTCGAGAAGACGCTTCAGGCGGTTGTTGCGGTTGATGACACGGCGGTACAGGTCGTTCAGGTCGGAGGTCGCGAAGCGGCCACCGTCCAGCTGCACCATCGGACGCAGGTCCGGCGGGATGACCGGGACGCAGTCCAGGACCATGCCCTTGGGGCTGTTGGAGGTCTGCAGGAACGCGGAGACGACCTTCAGCCGCTTCAGGGCACGGGTCTTCTTCTGGCCCTTGCCGGTGCGGATGATCTCGCGGAGACGCTCGGCCTCCTCCTCCAGGTCGAAGGACTCCAGGCGCTTCTGCAGCGCCGCGGCGCCCATCGAGCCGTCGAAGTAGGTGCCGAAGCGGTCACGCAGCTCGCGGTAGAGCAGCTCGTCGCCCTCCAGGTCCTGGACCTTGAGGTTCTTGAACCGGTTCCACACCTCGTCGAGGCGGTCGATCTCGCGCTGCGCGCGGTCGCGCAGCTGCTTCATCTCCCGCTCGGCACCCTCGCGCACCTTGCGGCGCACGTCGGCCTTGGCGCCCTCGGCCTCCAGCTCGGCCAGGTCGGACTCGAGCTTCTTGGCGCGGGCCTCCAGGTCGGCGTCCCGGCGGTTCTCGATCTGCTGACGCTCGACCGAGACGTGCGCCTCCAGGGAGGGCAGGTCGCGGGTACGGCGCTCCTCGTCGACGTACGTGATCATGTACGCGGCGAAGTAGATGACCTTCTCGAGGTCCTTGGGCGCCAGGTCCAGCAGGTAGCCGAGGCGCGAGGGGACACCCTTGAAGTACCAGATGTGCGTGACGGGGGCGGCCAGCTCGATGTGGCCCATCCGCTCACGGCGCACCTTGGCGCGCGTGACCTCGACGCCACAGCGCTCGCAGATGATGCCCTTGAAGCGGACGCGCTTGTACTTGCCGCAGTAGCACTCCCAGTCCCGGGTCGGACCGAAGATCTTCTCGCAGAAGAGTCCGTCCTTCTCGGGCTTGAGGGTGCGGTAGTTGATGGTCTCGGGCTTCTTGACCTCGCCGTGGCTCCACTGACGGATGTCGTCAGCGGTGGCCAGGCCGATCCGGAGCTCGTCGAAGAAGTTGACGTCGAGCACTATGCGTCAATCCCTCTCAGGGTTGTTAAGTCTGTGGTCTGAAACGGGGGCCTGGGGGTCGGCGGGGCCCTTGTGGGTCAGGGCCCCGCCGGACTCCCGTCAGACCTCTTCGACGCTGCTCGGCTCGCGCCGGGACAGGTCGATACCGAGCTCCTCCGCAGCGCGGAAGACGTCCTCGTCGGTGTCGCGCATCTCGATGGACATACCGTCGCTGGACAGCACCTCCACGTTCAGGCAGAGCGACTGCATCTCCTTGATGAGCACCTTGAAGGACTCGGGGATGCCGGGCTCGGGGATGTTCTCGCCCTTGACGATGGCCTCGTAGACCTTCACGCGGCCGGTGACGTCGTCGGACTTGATGGTCAGCAGCTCCTGGAGGGCGTACGCGGCGCCGTAGGCCTCGAGGGCCCACACCTCCATCTCACCGAACCGCTGGCCACCGAACTGGGCCTTACCACCCAGCGGCTGCTGGGTGATCATCGAGTACGGGCCGGTCGAACGGGCGTGCAGCTTGTCGTCGACCAGGTGGTGCAGCTTCAGGATGTACATGTAGCCGACCGAGATCGGGTCCGGGAACGGCTCACCGCTACGGCCGTCGAACAGCCGCGCCTTACCGGTCGGGAGCACCATGCGCTCGCCGTCCCGGTTCGGGATGGTGTGCTGCAGCAGACCCGCCAGCTCGTCCTCACGGGCACCGTCGAAGACCGGGGTCGCGACGTTGGTGCCGGGCTCGACCTTGTCGGCGCCGATGACCTGCAGGCGCTGGGCCCACTCCTCCGCGAGGCCGGAGACGTCCCAGCCGCGGCTGGCGAGCCAGCCGAGGTGGATCTCCAGGACCTGTCCCGGGTTCATTCGGGACGGCACACCCAGCGGGTTGAGGATGATGTCGACCGGGGTGCCGTCCTCCAGGAACGGCATGTCCTCGATCGGCAGGATCTTGGAGATGACACCCTTGTTGCCGTGACGGCCGGCGAGCTTGTCACCGTCGGTGATCTTGCGCTTCTGCGCGACGTAGACGCGGACCAGCTGGTTCACGCCCGGCGGCAGCTCGTCGCCCTCCTCGCGGTCGAAGACGCGCACACCGATGACCTTGCCGGTCTCGCCGTGCGGCACCTTCAGCGAGGTGTCACGGACCTCACGGGCCTTCTCACCGAAGATCGCGCGCAGCAGGCGCTCCTCCGGCGTCAGCTCGGTCTCACCCTTCGGGGTGACCTTGCCGACGAGGATGTCACCGGCGATGACCTCGGCACCGATGCGGATGATGCCGCGCTCGTCGAGGTCGGCGAGGACCTCCTCGGAGACGTTCGGGATGTCCCGGGTGATCTCCTCGGGGCCGAGCTTGGTGTCACGGGCGTCGACCTCGTGCTCCTCGATGTGGATCGAGGAGAGGACGTCGTCCTGCACGAGGCGCTGCGACAGGATGATCGCGTCCTCGTAGTTGTGACCCTCCCACGGCATGAACGCCACGAGCAGGTTCTTGCCGAGGGCCATCTCGCCGTTCTGGGTGGCCGGGCCGTCGGCCAGGACCTGGCCCTCGACGACACGGTCGCCCTCGTTGACGATGACCTTCTGGTTGACCGAGGTGCCCTGGTTGGAGCGGGCGAACTTGGCCAGGCGGTACGTGATGTACGTGCCGTCGTCGTTGGCGGTGGTGATGTAGTCCGCGGAGACCTCCTGGACCACACCGGCCTTCTCGGCCTTGACGACGTCGCCGGCGTCGACGGCGGAGCGGTACTCCATGCCGGTGCCGACGAGCGGGGCCTCCGACTTAATCAGCGGAACGGCCTGGCGCATCATGTTCGCGCCCATGAGGGCACGGTTGGCGTCGTCGTGCTCCAGGAAGGGGATCATGGCGGTCGCGACCGACACCATCTGGCGCGGCGAGACGTCCATGTAGTCCACGTCCTCGGGGCCGACGTAGTCGACCTCGCCGCCACGACGGCGGACGAGCACGCGGCTCTCCTCGAAACGGAGGTCGTTCGTCAGCGGCGCGTTGGCCTGCGCGATGACGAAGCGGTCCTCCTCGTCGGCGGTCAGGTAGTCCACCTCGTCGGTGACCTGGCCGTCGATGACCTTGCGGTACGGGGTCTCGACGAAACCGAACGCGTTGACCCGGCCGTAGGAGGCGAGCGAGCCGATCAGACCGATGTTCGGGCCTTCCGGCGTCTCGATCGGGCACATACGGCCGTAGTGCGACGGGTGCACGTCACGGACCTCGAAGCCGGCCCGCTCACGGGAGAGACCACCCGGGCCAAGAGCCGACAGACGGCGCTTGTGGGTGAGACCCGACAGCGGGTTGTTCTGGTCCATGAACTGGGACAGCTGGCTGGTGCCGAAGAACTCCTTGATGGAGGCGACGACCGGCCGGATGTTGATCAGGGTCTGCGGCGTGATCGCCTCGACGTCCTGGGTCGTCATCCGCTCGCGGACGACACGCTCCATACGCGCCAGACCCGTACGGACCTGGTTCTGGATGAGCTCGCCGACACTGCGCAGACGACGGTTGCCGAAGTGGTCGATGTCGTCGGTCTCGACGACGACCGTCTCGCCGTTGTCACCGGTGGTCTCGGTCTCGCCGGCGTGCAGCTTCACCAGGTACTTGATCGTCGAGATGATGTCCTCGACGGTCAGGATGCCCGCGTCCAGCGGGGTGTCCGTACCCAGCTTCTTGTTGACCTTGTAGCGGCCGACCTTGGCGAGGTCGTAGCGCTTGGGGTTGAAGTAGAGGTTCTCCAGCAGCGTCTGCGCGGCCTCACGCGTGGGGGGCTCGCCCGGGCGCAGCTTGCGGTAGATGTCGAGCAGCGCGTCGTCCTGGCCCTGGGTGTGGTCCTTCTCCAGGGTGGCGCGCATCGACTCGTAGTCGCCGAACTCCTCGAGGATCTGCTCGGTCGTCCAGCCGAGCGCCTTCAGCAGCACGGTGACCGACTGCTTGCGCTTGCGGTCGATACGGACACCGACCATGTCGCGCTTGTCGATCTCCATCTCCAGCCAGGCACCCCGGGACGGGATGATCTTGGCGGAGAAGATGTCCTTGTCGGACGTCTTGTCGATGGTGGAGTCGAAGTAGACACCGGGGGAACGGACCAGCTGCGACACCACGACACGCTCGGTGCCGTTGATGACGAAGGTGCCCTTGTTCGTCATGAGCGGGAAGTCGCCCATGAAGACGGTCTGGGACTTGATCTCGCCGGTCTCGTTGTTGGTGAACTCAGCGGTGACGAAGAGCGGGGCGGCGTACGTGAAGTCGCGCTCCTTGCACTCGTCGATCGAGTTCTTCGGCGGCTCGAAGCGGTGGTCCCGGAACGTCAGCGACATCGACCCGGAGAAGTCCTCGATCGGGGAGATCTCCTCGAAGATCTCTTCCAGACCGGACTTGGTGGGGACGTCCTGACCGTTCTCAAGAGCCTCCTCGACCCGAGTCTGCCAGGCGGTGTTGCCGAGCAGCCAGTCAAAGCTCTCGGTCTGCAGCGCGAGCAGGTTCGGAACCTCGAGGGGCTCCTTGATCTTTGCAAAGGAGATGCGCAGCGGGGCGGTGCTGGCGCCGTTGTTCGTATTCGCGGTCGAGGCAGTGCGCGAGGCGGCCAAGAGGGGGTCCTTCCGAGGGCTCGGACTCACTACGCGCGTACCGGTCCCTCTCCCGTACACAGGGACGGAAACCCAGGTCAGGGGGGCTTCGGTCGACTGTGCTCAAGTGAGGGCAGACCCCTGGTGACGGGCAGGGGACAGCTAACAGGCAGCGCAAAGGGTCAGTGTAGCCACTTGGCACACTGATGTCCAGTGCGGGTTCTGGAAGACCCTCGTTGTCCTCAACGCCCTCTTCAACGTCCTCGGCATGCCTGCCCTCAACGCACGTTGATACTGCCCTCTTCGTCGCCGATCCATGCCTCGGATTCGGATCCTTGTGACGACGCGTCCTGAGAATTGCGCGCTGCGTGCGGTTCGTCAAGGGTTCCTTGCCGCAACCGGAGCATCGGGAGACACGACGAAGATCACCTTACCCCTCGCGAACAGAGGTGCAAGGCAGCCCAGCCGGACCCCGGGGAACGCCGAAGGGCGACCACCCGGATGGATGATCGCCCTTCGGTGCGTTCGCGTTACAGCCCTAGGGGGCCGTTTCGGCGGTCGCGAAGGTCTTACTTGACCTCGACGGACGCGCCGGCGCCCTTGAGGGCCTCGGCGGCCTTGTCGGCCTGCTCCTTGTTGACCTTCTCGAGGACCGGCTTCGGGGTGCCGTCGACGAGGTCCTTGGCCTCCTTCAGACCCAGCGAGGTCAGCTCACGCACGACCTTGATGACCTGGATCTTCTTGTCGCCGGCGCCGGTGAGGATGACGTCGAACTCGTCCTTCTCCTCCTCGGCAGCGGCCTCGGCGCCACCGGCGGCACCGCCGGCGACGACGACCGGCGCGGCAGCGGCGGCGGTGACGTCGAACTTCTCCTCGAAGGCCTTCACGAACTCGGAGAGCTCGATGAGGGTCATCTCCTCGAACTGGGCAAGCAGCTCGTCCTGGGTGAGCTTCGCCATGATGGCGGTCCTTCCACTCAAATCGGCAGGTGCCGGATGTACTGGATAAGGCGGGCGTACGTCGGCCCGCTGCGACCCGCGCCGTTGGTGCGGGTCAGAAAGCGAGCCGAATTACTCGGCACCGCCCTGCTCGGCCTGCTTGGCGCGCAGCGCGTCCACGGTGCGGACGAGCTTCGACGGCAGCGCCTGGAAGACGGAGGCAGCCTGGGACTGCTTCGCCTTGAAGGCACCGGCCAGCTTGCTGAGCAGAACCTCGCGGGACTCGAGGTCCGCAAGCTTCTTGATCTCGTCGGCGGACAGCGCCTTGCCGTCAAGGACACCGCCCTTGATGACGAGATTGGGGTTGTCCTTGGCGAAGTCACGCAGACCCTTCGCCGACTCCACCGGGTCACCGGTGACGAAGGCGACGGCCGTCGGGCCAGCGAAGAGCTGGTCCTCCAGCGTGATCCCGGCCTCCTTGGCCGCAATCTTGGTCAGCGTGTTCTTCACCACGGCGTACTGGGCGTTCTCACCGAGCGACCGGCGCAGCGTCTTGAGCTGCGCCACGGTGAGACCGCGGTACTCGGTCAGCACGGCGGCGTTGGAGCTGCGGAACTTGTCCGTCAGCTCCGCAACCGCGGCAGCCTTGTCGGGCCTCGCCATAGAGCCTCGGCCTCCTTCCGGGTGATTCGGACCGCGCGGACCCGAAGGAGGACTGGGGAAAACGAAACGCCCCGGCGCAGGTGCACGGGGCGGACTCGACCGGTCGGACACGCGCTCGGCGCGCGCACTCCGGGAGTTCTTCCACTGTCACCTGCGCGGGTCGCCCACTTTTCAGCGGATCCTTCGGCCACCGCACCCTCGTTCGAGCGCACGGCAACGACCAGCGGTCTTTGGCTTCTGGAAGAGACTACGGGACGGGGGCTCCGTCGAGCAAATCGGCCGTTTACGAGCGCTCCGGCCGGGGCATGGCGGGGCCTTCCGGCAGGGGCGTCCCGAGCCCCCGGAGGGACGCTGAGCGCGCCTCAGAGGGCCCTGGAGGGCAGCCGGGTCAGGAGGTGGCGCCGGTGCCGCCCGTCAGCGTGCCGCCGGACTTCAGCATGTCCGCGAAGTCCTTGGTGTCGCCGGCCGGGGGCGCCTCGGCGGTGACCTTCACGCCGTAGTCGGTGTAGAAGGTCGTGTTGGTCATGGCACCGTTGGCCGTGTCGGCCTTCTCGGTCTTCTTGACCAGCAGGTCCTGGTCGTTGATCCAGATGTCGACGGTGTCGGTCGTGACGCCGGCCTGGCTGAGCTGCTTCTTCAGGGCCGACAGCTGCCCGGCGCTGAGGTCGCTGGTCTTGCCGGCGAGGTCGGCGACGTTCAGCGTGCCCGAGTAGTGGGTGGTGTGGACGCCGGAGATCGTCTCCTCGCCGACCTTCTTGACGTCGCCGGAGGCCAGCAGCATCTTCACGGACTGGTTCGGCGTGGCGTTCTGGATCTGGTCCTTCATGTACGAACCGGAGGCGCCGCCGAGCTTGGCGAGGTCGTCGTAGGAGTACTTGATCCAGTGCTTGCCGCCGCCCGCCTGCTGGGCGTAGGTGTCGCTCATGTGGGCGTAGTAGGCGTCCGGCAGGTACCGGGCCTCCATCGACTGGGTGCCGGCCTTCTTCATCAGCTCGGCCATCTGGCCGCCGGTGTAGGTGATGGTGAGATTGCCCTTGAGGCCGTCGCCCCAGGTGAGAGCGCCGTTCGCGGTCATCGACATGAGGTCGCCGATGGACGTGGTCGAGCGCACCTTGGCGGAGTCGGCCTTGTCGGTGGACTTCTCGGCGGAGCGCAGGGCGGCGATGGGGCTGACGTGCGTCGCGGTCTTGCCGGCCGTCTTGTCACCGCCGTCCTTGCCGGAGTCGGAGGAGCCGCACGCGGCCACTCCGGCCAGCGCGGCCACCACCGCTGTGCAAAGGGCCGCCCGGCGCACGGTCATGCTCGTGCTCATCATCTACTCCCACCCCTGATGCGTGTCCTGTGCCTGCACCGTATGCCAGGCCACTGACAGTCGTGCGAAAGGTCGCACAAAGAAAGGACGGGCCCGGAACCTCCAAGGTTCCAGGGCCCGCCCTTTTCTTCACGCGTACCTGACGCGGCTACCGGGCTGAGCTGCGGGCTCAGACGGCGGCCGGGTCCTCCTCGACGAGGAGGTTACGGGTGCGGTTCGGGTCGACCGGGATGCCGGGGCCCATCGTGGTGGTGATGGCGGCCTTCTTGATGTAGCGACCCTTGGCGGCGGACGGCTTCAGACGGAGGATCTCCTCCAGCGCGGCGCCGTAGTTCTCCACCAGCTTGGCGTCGTCGAAGGACGCCTTGCCGATGATGAAGTGCAGGTTCGAGTGCTTGTCGACGCGGAACTCGATCTTGCCGCCCTTGATGTCGGTGACGGCCTTGGCGACGTCGGGGGTGACGGTGCCGGTCTTCGGGTTCGGCATCAGACCACGCGGGCCGAGGACGCGGCCGAGGCGGCCGACCTTGCCCATGAGGTCCGGGGTGGCGACGACGGCGTCGAAGTCCAGACGGCCCTTCGCCACCTCGTCGATCAGTTCGTCGGAGCCGACGATGTCGGCGCCGGCGGCCTCCGCGGCCGCAGCACGGTCACCGGTCGCGAAGACCAGGACCCGGGCGGTCTTGCCGGTGCCGTGCGGAAGGTTCACGGTGCCACGGACCATCTGGTCGGCCTTGCGCGGGTCGACACCCAGACGGAAGGCGACCTCGACGGTGGAGTCGAACTTGGTCGTGGAGGTCTCCTTGGCCAGACGGACGGCCTCGAGCGGGGCGTACAGCTTCTCCCGGTCGACCTTGGCGTCCGCAGCGCGGAGAGCCTTGCTGCGCTTGCTCACAACTTGCTCCTGTGTGTTCTGAAGGAGTCGTGGTCCCTGGGCCGAGCAGGCCCTGCCACGTGCGACCGGCTACGGCCGCATGACTGCTGGTGGGTTGGGGTCAGCCCTCGACCGTGACGCCCATGGAACGCGCGGTACCGGCGATGATCTTCGCGGCGGCGTCCAGGTCGTTCGCGTTCAGGTCGGGCATCTTGGTCTGGGCGATCTCGCGGACCTGCGCCTCGGTGATCTTGGCGACCTTGGTCTTGTGCGGCTCGCCGGAGCCCTTGTCGATGCCCGCGGCCTTGAGGATCATCTTCGCGGCCGGCGGCGTCTTGGTGATGAAGGTGAAGGAGCGGTCCTCGTAGACCGTGATCTCCACCGGGATGACCCAACCGCGCTGCGACTCGGTCGCGGCGTTGTAGGCCTTGCAGAACTCCATGATGTTGACGCCGTGCTGACCCAGCGCCGGGCCGACCGGCGGGGCCGGGTTGGCGGCGCCGGCCTGGATCTGGAGCTTGATGAGCCCCGTGACCTTCTTCTTCTTGGGAGGCATAGCTCTCCGGGTCCTTTCGGTTCGGGTCCTGCCCGCCTCCGGGGACCACCCGGATGCAGGCATACCGCACAACGATAACGGGTATAGATGCGCGGCCAAAAACCGTGCAGGTCAGGAGGGCTGAACCAGCCCGCCTGACCTGCACGGAAGCGGTACGTCCAGAAAAGATCTAGTTCTTCTGGATCTGGTCGAAGGAGAGCTCGACCGGCGTCTCGCGGCCGAAGATCTCCACCAGGCCCTTGACCTTCTTCGAGTCGGGGTTGATCTCGTTGATGGTCGCCTGCAGCGTGGCGAACGGGCCGTCGGTGACGGTGACCGAGTCGCCGACCTCGAAGTCCAGCACCTGGACCTCGACCTTGCGCTGCGGGGCGGGCTTGCCCTCGGCCTCGGCGGCCTCGCGGGCGGCCTTCTCCTCGGCCTCCGGGGCGAGCATCTTGACGATCTCGTCCAGGGTCAGCGGGTACGGGTCGTAGGCGTTGCCCACGAAGCCGGTGACGCCCGGGGTGTTGCGGACGACGCCCCAGGACTCGTTGGTCAGGTCCATGCGGACCAGGACGTAACCCGGCAGCTTGTTCTGCTTGATCGTCTTGCGGTCGCCGTTCTTGATCTGGACGACCTCCTCCTGCGGCACCTCGGCCTGGAAGATGTAGTCCTCGACGTTCAGCGAGACGGCGCGCTGCTCCAGGTTGGTCTTCACGCGGTTCTCGTAGCCGGCGTAGGTGTGGATGACGTACCACTCGCCGGGCAGGGTGCGCAGTTCCTCGCGCAGGGCCTCGACCGGGTCCACCGGAGCGGCGGGCTCTTCCTCGGCGGCCTCCGCGACGGCGGCCTCTTCGTCGGCCTCGTCGGCCTCTTCGTCCTCGTCCTCGGCGTGCAGCGCGGCCTCCTCGGCCGGCTCACCCGCCTCGGCCTCGGCAGCCTCGAACTCGTCCTGCTCGTCCGCGCCCTCGACGATGTCGAGCTCGTCGTCCACCGTCTCGGCAGCCAGCCCACGGGGCTCGGTGGCGTCGTCGTTCAGGTTCGGGTCAGACACGATGGCTGCTTCTTCCTGGATACATAGGGGTGGAACATGCGAAAACGGGCGCCGGTACCACGGCGCCCTTCGCTCTTGGCTCAGCCGAAGACGTACTTGGCCGCGTGGTTGAGCCCATAGTCAATCACGGTCACCAGGGCGATCATGATGGCGACGAAGAAGATCACCACGGTGGTGTACGAGGTCAGCTGGTTGCGCGAGGGCCAGACGACCTTGCGGAGTTCCGCGATGATCTGGCGGTAGAAGGTGGCCAGCCGCTTGAGCGGGCCCTTCTTGGCGCGCTTGCCGCCCTTGCGAGCCCTCTTCTTGGACTCGGACACCTCGTCCTGGGCGTCAGGCGTGTCGATGGAGCCCACGGCGTCCGTCATTATCCTCACCTGATCCCGGGTCGTGGCCGTGCCGCGCCCGGTTTCTGAGCCGCACGGCGGTGCATTGCTGTACGTACATGCGCACACATCCTGGCGGTGTGTGTAGCAGGGCCGGAGGGACTTGAACCCCCAACCGCCGGTTTTGGAGACCGGTGCTCTACCAATTGAGCTACGACCCTTTGTGTGTCCCCCAACGTACCGCATCCGACCGGGTGCCCGGTGTGCACCGGCTCGGCGGCGGCTGCTGAAGGCCAACGAGGTGAGAGTGTACGTGGTCCGGGGCCCGGCGTCGAACAGAAAGTGCCCGTCCGGGACCGCGTGGCCAAAGATCGTCCTGGCCGGGGCCCGGATTCGGACCCGTGTTCACGCCTCGACCCTTCCTGTTCAGTCTGTGAAACCCGTGTGCCGGGCTCATTTCCGGTCTGGAACGATGGGCCGCATGAGCGCTGCAACCCCTCCCACCGAGCGCCGGGTCTCCGCCCGAGTCGGCGCGATCTCCGAGTCCGCCACCCTCGCCGTGGACGCCAAGGCCAAGGCCCTGAAGGCCGCCGGGCGTCCGGTGATCGGCTTCGGCGCCGGCGAGCCCGACTTCCCGACCCCGGACTACATCGTCGAGGCGGCCGTCGAGGCCTGCAAGAACCCCAAGTACCACCGCTACACCCCGGCCGGCGGCCTGCCCGAGCTGAAGGCCGCCATCGCGGCGAAGACGCTGCGCGACTCCGGCTGGGAACCCGACGTCTCGCAGATCCTGGTCACCAACGGTGGCAAGCAGGCCATCTACGAGGCGTTCGCCGCGATCCTCGACCCGGGCGACGAGGTCATCGTCCCCGCGCCGTACTGGACGACCTATCCGGAGTCGATCCGCCTGGCCGGCGGTGTCCCGGTCGAGGTCGTCGCCGACGAGACGTCCGGCTACCGGGTCTCGGTCGAGCAGTTGGAGGCGGCACGCACGGAGAAGACGAAGGTGGTGCTCTTCGTCTCCCCGTCCAACCCGACCGGCGCGGTGTACTCCGAGGCCGAGACCGAGGCGATCGGCCGCTGGGCCGTCGAGCACGGCCTGTGGTTGCTCACCGACGAGATCTACGAGCACCTGGTCTACGGCGACGCCGCCGCCGTGTCCCTGCCGGGTCTCTTCCCCGAGCTGCGCGACAAGTGCATCGTGGTCAACGGTGTGGCGAAGACGTACGCCATGACCGGCTGGCGCGTGGGCTGGGTCATCGGCCCGAAGGACGTGGTGAAGGCCGCGACGAACCTCCAGTCGCACGCCACCTCGAACGTCTCCAACGTCGCCCAGGTGGCCGCTCTGGCCGCCGTCTCCGGTGACCTCGATGCCGTGGCGAAGATGCGCGAGGCCTTCGACCGGCGCCGCAGGACCATCGTGCGGATGCTCAACGAGATCGACGGGGTGGTCTGCCCCGAGCCCGAGGGCGCCTTCTACGCCTACCCGTCGGTGAAGGCGCTGCTCGGCAGGGAGATCCGCGGCAAGCGCCCGCAGAACACCGTCGAGCTGGCCGCGCTGATCCTGGAGGAGGCCGAGGTCGCGGTCGTCCCGGGCGAGGCCTTCGGCACGCCGGGCTATCTGCGGCTGTCGTACGCGCTCGGTGACGAGGACCTCGTCGAGGGCGTGAGCCGCATCCAGAAGCTGCTGGCGGAGGCCAGGGACTGAGTCGTCCTTTTCTGGACAGGGGCACCTACGGACTCTCGTAGGTGCCCCTGTTCGTTTGTGCGAGCAAGACCACGTACGGGGAAACGGCTACCGGGACGGCGGGGACGTACGGCAGGATCTGGGAATGGAGCGTGTACGTGATCTCTCTGAGCTGCCGAAAGCCCATCTGCACCTGCACTTCACCGGCTCGATGCGACCGGGCACCGTCCTGGAACTGGCCGACAAGCACGGCGTCCGGCTGCCCGACGCGCTGACGGAGGCGCTGACCAGCGGGGAGCCGCCGAAGCTGCGGGCCACGGACGAGCGGGGCTGGTTCCGTTTCCAGCGGCTCTACGACGCCGCGCGCTCCTGTCTGCGCGAGCCGGAGGACATCCGGCGCCTGGTCCGGGAGGCCGCCGAGGAGGACCTGAGGGACGGCTCGGGCTGGCTGGAGATCCAGGTCGACCCCACGTCGTACGCGCCCCGGCTGGGCGGTCTGATCCCGGCCCTGGAGATCATCCTGGACGCGGTGGACACGACCTCGCGGGAGACCGGGCTCGGCATGCGCGTACTGGTCGCCGCGAACCGGATGAAGCACCCGCTGGACGCGCGCACGCTGGCCCGGCTCGCGGTGCGCTACGCGGACCGGGGCGTGGTCGGCTTCGGGCTCTCCAACGACGAGCGGCGGGGCATGGCACGGGACTTCGACCGGGCGTTCCACATCGCGCGGGAGGGCGGTCTGCTGTCGGCCCCGCACGGCGGCGAGCTGACCGGCCCGGCGTCGGTCCGGGACTGCCTGGACGACCTGGACGCCACGCGGATCGGGCACGGGGTGCGGGCGGCCGAGGACCCCCGGCTGCTGAAGCGGCTGGCCGACCGGGGCGTGACCTGCGAGGTGTGCCCGGCGTCGAACGTGGCGCTCGGGGTGTACGAGAAGCCGGCGGACGTGCCGTTGCGCACGCTCTTCGAGGCGGGCGTCCCGATGGCGCTGGGCGCCGACGACCCGCTGCTGTTCGGCTCCCGGCTGGCCGCCCAGTACGAGATCGCCCGTCACCACCACGGCTTCACGGACGCCGAACTCGCGGAGCTGGCCCGGCAGTCGGTGCGCGGTTCGGCCGCCCCGGAGGAGGTCAAGGCGCGGCTGCTGGCCGGCGTGGACGACTGGCTGGCGCGCCCGGCGGTCTGAAGTGGGCGTACGGCGGACAGGGCTTGAAGCAGATCATCACCTCGACGGGGTGCCCGCCGCCGGGCGGATCGACCAGGGGCAGGAACGACCCCAGGTACGCCGTACGTCCTTCGCCGACACGGTCCTGATGCGGCCCCCGGCCCGCCGCGTCCGCGAAACAGGTCGCCGTCCCGGCGAACACCTCCCGGCTGCCGAAGAGGAAGAAGGTACGCGCGTGCGTGGCGTGCCGCAGGTCGCCGCGGAAGCCGGCCCGATCCCGGCGCTCGCTGCGGGCGGCGGCGTCCCGCGCGGTGCGGGCCTCGTCGGTGCGGACGGTCAGCGGGCTGCCCTGGCGTAGTCGGCGGCGCAGGTCGGGCCACTGGCTCGGGCGCAGGCCGAGGCTTTCGTGGACGAGGACGAGGTCGACCAGCTCGCCGGCGCCCTCGTCGGGCGGGACGCCGTCGCGCAGCGGCACATGGACGAGGGTGTGCGGGGAGCGGGCGGCGAAGGAGAACAGGCCGGCGAGCCGGTTCGGCCCGTCGTGGTCGCCGAGCAGCATGCCGACGGGGTCGGGGCGCGCAGCGAGGTGTGGCGCAGGGTGTGCCGGGGCTGGACGATCCGGTACTCGTGCGGCCCGGTGCGGGGCCGGAACTCGCGCAGCCTCAGCCGCATACGGGACGCCTCATGGCGTCAGGGTCGCGGGCCGCCGGGCGTGTCCGCAACGGAGATTCCGCCCAGCAGGGTGCTCGCCAGGCGGGCGGCGAACTCGTCCACGGGCGGGCGTTCGCCGGTCTCGGTGGCGTCGTAGGCGAACGCGCGCTGGGCGCAGGCGCCGAGGAGGAGGGAGGCGGCGGCGTAGGTGTCGGCGTCGGCGCGGACCCGGCCGGCGGCCTGTTCGGCGCGGAGGTAGGCGTCGAGGCCCTGGATGGGCAGGTGCGGGCCGGAGCCGATCGTGCGCAGCGCCTCGTCGTGGCGGCGCTTGAGCTGGGTCTCGGCGTAGAGGGAGGCGGCGATCGGGAAGCTCTGCTCGTAGAAGAGGGCGGCCTGGCGGGCGATCTCGGTGAGGTTCCCCGCGAGCGTGCCCCGGCCCGGTTCGGCGGCGAGGCCGCTGAGCAGCGGGGTGAGGCGGGGCAGGCGCTCGGTGAGGACCCGTACGAACAGCTCTTCCTTGCTGTCGAAGTACTTGTAGAGGGCCGCTTCGGAGCAGCCGGCCGCGCGGGCGATCTCCTTGGTGGTGGCGCGGGCGAGTCCGACGGTGAGCATCAGCTCGTGGGCCGCGTCGAGGATGCGGACACGCGCCGGCTTCGTCTGCATGGGGCTCCGTTCGGGGCTTGACGGGTGGGTGAGCGTTTACCCACTCTAGAGGCCGAGCCGGTGAGTAAGTACTCACCCACTACGGAGAGCCAGGGGACGTCACCATGAAGCTCACTGTCTTCGGCGCCACGGGAGGGATCGGCCGGGAACTGGTCCGCCAGGCCCTGAACGCCGGTCATGAGGTCACGGCGGTCGTGCGCGACCCGGCCCGGCTCGCCGTCACCGGCGACCGTCTGGAGGTCGTCCGCAGCGGCCTGGCCGACCCCGAGGAGCTGCGGCCCGCCGTGCGGGGCCGGGACGCCGTCCTGTCGGGTCTGGGCGCGCGCAGCCGCAGGGACGCCGGGGTGGCCGCCCGGCTGACCCGTACGGTCCTGGGTGCCATGGAGGCGGAAGGCGTACGCAGGCTGCTCGTGGTCAGCGCCGGCCCGGTCGGTCCCGCCCCGGTGGACGACGGGCCCCTGGACCGCGGGGTGCGGGGCCTGGTGTCGGCGGTCCTGAAGGACGTCTACGCCGACCTGCGCGCCATGGAGACCGAGCTGTCCCGCAGCGGCACGGACTGGACCTCCGTACGGCCACCGCGACTCCAGGACAAGCCGCTCACCGGCCGCTACCGCACCGTCGTCGGCGGCTTCCCGCCCAAGGGCCGCTTCATCGCGCGCGCCGACGTCGCGCACGCGATGCTGTCGATGATCGACGCGAGGGAGACTCTGAGGCAGGGGGTCGGGGTGGCGTACTGAGTCGGCGCTGCTCGGGGCCGCTCAGAGGCTCCCGGAGCCGCTCTCAGAGGCTGACGCCGACCGTCACCGGCTCGTTGACCAGGGTGATCCCGAAGGCCTCGCGGACGCCGGCGACCACCTCGCGGGCCAGGACGAGCAGATCCTCCGTGGTCGCGTCTCCCCGGTTGGTGAGCGCGAGGGTGTGCTTGGTGGAGATGCGGGCGGGGCCGCTGCCGTAGCCCTTGGTGAAGCCCGCCTTGTCGATCAGCCAGGCCGCGGAGGTCTTCGTACGGCCCTCCCCCGCCGGGTAGGCGGGCGGGTCGACGTCCTCGCCCAGCCGTTCACGCACGCGCGCGTGGAACGCGGCGAACTGCTCGTCGGCGAGGATCGGGTTGGTGAAGAAGGACCCGGCCGACCAGGTGTCGTGGTCCTCGGGGTCGAGGACCATGCCCTTGCCGGCGCGCAGCCTCAGTACGGTCTCCCGGGCGTCGGCCAGCGGCACCCGGTCCCCCGGCTCCACACCGAGCGCGCGGGCGGCCTCGGCGTACTTGACCGGCGCCGACAGCCCGGCCGCGTCCTCCAGCTCGAAGCGGACCCGGAGCACGACGTAGCGCTCGGGGTCGGCCTTGAAGCGGCTGTGGCGGTACGAGAAGGCGCACTCCTCGTTCGTCAGTGTGACGGTCTCGCCGGACCGCCGGTCGTACGCGATCACCTCGGTGATCGTCGAGGAGACCTCCTGGCCGTAGGCGCCCACGTTCTGGATCGGTGTGGCGCCCGCGGATCCGGGGATGCCGGCCAGGCACTCGATCCCGGCGAGCCCGGCCTCCACGGTGCGGGCGACGGCGTCGGTCCACACCTCGCCGGCCGCCAGCTCCAGGGTGGTGCCGCGCAGCTCGACCCCGCGGGTGGCGATGCGCAGCGCGGTGCCGTCGAAGCCCTTGTCGCCGATGACCAGGTTCGATCCGCCGCCGATGACCAGCAGCGGGGTACCGCTGTCGTCGGCCTCGCGGACAGCGGCGATCACCTCGGCATCGGTGACGGCGGTCACCAGCCGCGTCGCGGGACCACCCAGCCGGAAGGTGGTCAGCGGGGCAAGGGGGGCGTCGTGGAGTACCTGCACGGGCCCAAGACTACGAGACACGTCGGCGGGGGCTGTGCCGCCGGCAGGGCTACGGGAGGTGGGTCTCATCGGGTACGTGCGGGGTGCGCTCGGCTCGGGCGCCTTGGAGCCGGCGCCGGGTGGACCTTCCGGCCGGCCTGTCGGGGACGGGGCGCGGCGGCGTTTCGGTCAGCGTGCCGGGGCCGGCGTGCTCGGGGCACATGGGCCGGGCGCGCTGTCCTTGCGTCGGCCGCCGGCCTGTCGGCGGAGCGCTCCCCCCAGCGCGCGTGGCAGTGGCCCGCCGGGCGGTGCGCCGCCGGTACGCGCGCGTGCTGGTAACTCACCTCTTCGCCGCCGCGTGCCCACCTGCCCCCTTGCGCCCGAAACAGCACCACGCGCGCGTGGACCGCCCAGCGGGCCGTGGGTCCACGCGCGCGTGCGGCGCTGTCTCCATGGCGGCTACATCAGTCGCCGTGTCGCCTCCTCCCAGCTCACCGGGAGCTGGTCCGTGGAGGTCTGCCAGGTGGCGAACCGGACGTCACGCATCTGGGCCGCCAGGGCGTGGGACGTCGGCCGGTGGGCTCCGGAGCGGGCGAACTCCTTGAGCGCGGCGGCCGACTCCCAGGCGGACAGGGTCCAGAAGGTCCGCCGCAGCGGCTGCGCCCTGAGGGTGGCCCCGTAGGCGCCGGGCGCGCGGCCGGCCTGCCGCCGGACGGCCGGCGTGCGGACGAGGAAGCGGAGGGCGCCCCACAGGGTGCGGGTCTCGAAGCGCGAGGCGAAGACGTGCGCCTCGGCGCCGGCCGGCGGGGGGTTCGGCACGGTCCAGGGAAGCGTGGGCATCGCGGGCTCCTCGCGTGGGAGTGGCGGGTCAGCGGGAGGCGGTTTCGAGGACCGGCGCGGGCGTCTCCCCGGCCGTGGGGGCGGTGCTCCGGCGGCCGGGGATCACCAGGGCCGCGACCGCGGCGAGGGCGACCACCGCCGAGCCGGTGACCAGGGCCGGCCGCAGACCGTCCACGAAGCTCTGCGCGGACTCGTAACCGCCCTGCGCGGAGAAGATCGACGACATCACCGCGATGCCGAGCGCGCCGCCCACTTCGCGCAGCGCGTTGTTCGCGCCGGAGGCCATCCCCTGCTCCTGCGGGCGGACGCCGGCCATGACCAGGCTGGCGGCCGGCGCGAAGTACAGGGCCATGCCGACGCCGCTGATGACGAGGGCGGGCAGCTGGACGGCGTAGGAGGCGTCCGTGGTGACCACCCGGGCCATGTAGCCGAGGCCGGCTGCCTGCAGGAACAGGCCCGCGGCGACGACCGGCCGGCCGCCGACCCGGTCGGAGAGGATCCCGGCGACGGGCGCGACGAGCATCGGCATGCCGGTCCACGGCAGCATCCTCAGTCCCGCCTCGGTGGGCGAGTAGCCGAGCACGCCCTGCATGTACTGGCTGAGCAGGAAGATCGAGCCGAACATCCCGACGAACATCAGCAGGCTGGCGGCGTTGATCCCGGAGAAGGCCCGGGAGCGGAAGAGCCGCATGGGCAGCATCGGGTGCGCCGCGCGGGAGCTGTAGCCGACGAAGCCCGCCAGCAGCGCCCCGCCCGCGCCGAGCGCGGTCAGCACCACGGAGTCGGTCCAGCCGTCGGCGGGGCCACGGACCAGGCCGTACACGATCCCGAAGAGCCCGCCGCTGGCGAGCAGTGTGCCGGGAAGGTCGAGGCGGGCGCCGGTGCCGTGGGACTCGGCGAGGCGCAACCGGGCGAGCGGCAGCGCGGCGAGGCCCAGCGGGACGTTCAGCCAGAAGATCCAGTGCCAGGAGACGTGCTCGGTGAGGCTGCCGCCGATCAGCGGCCCTGAGGCGACGGCGAGTCCGTTCACGGCGCCCCAGATGCCGTACACCGTCCCGCGCCTGGCCGCGGGCACGGCCGCCGTGAGCAGGGTCAGCGTGAGCGGCAGCATCACGGCCGCGCCGACGCCCTGGACCGCGCGGGCGGCGATCAGGGAGCCGATGCCGGGTGCCATGGCCGCGGCGGCGGAGGCGCCGGTGAAGACGGCGAGGCCGGCGATGAACATCCGCCGGCGTCCGAAGCGGTCGCCGAGCGCGGCGCCGAACATCAGCAGGACGGCGAAGGTGAGCGTGTACGCGCTCACGGTCCACTCCAGGTCGTCCAGGGCCCCGCCGAGGTCCTTGCGGATGGAGGGCAGGGCGGTGGTGACGACGAGGTTGTCCAGGGACGCCATGAAGCCGGCGACGCTCGTGATGACGAGGGCCCATACGGCGCTTCGACGCGATGGGGTGGTGCCGGGTGTTGCTGTCTGCGGTGCCATCGTCCCCCCAGGGATCTTAGTTAGTTATTGCTGACTAACTTTCTTGGGCATGCCAATGCCCTCCAAGGCGACAGGGCCAGACCAGACCCCTACGCCTCCAGGCGACCCGTGAGCCGGGCCGACGGATAGAGCCCCTCCCATACCCGGTGCTCGGGCGGGAAACCCATGGCCACCAGGCAGTTGATGAGCATTCCGTGCGCCAGGAAGGCGGTGGTCCCGTCGACGTCCGCACCGAGCGCCAGCCGCACGGTGTCCCACAGCCGCATCCAGCCGGCCCGTACGCTCTCGCCGAACTCCCGGTCACCCTCCTGCTCCGCGGCGGCCACGGCGATGTACATCTGCATCTGCATCATCAGCCACTCGGGCCGCTCCGCGATGACCTTGGTGTACGCGTTCGCCATGGCGTGCAGGGCGTCTTCGCCGCGCAGCCCCTGCGAGGCCTCCTCGAAGGTCCGGATGGTGTCCTCCACGCAGCGTTCGGCCGCCGCCAGGAAGATCGCCTTCTTGCCGGGGAAGAGCCGGAAGAGGTACGGCTGCGAAACACCGACCCGCTTGGCGATGGCCTCCGTCGAGGTGCCGTGGTAGCCGCCGCGCGCGAACTCGGCGGTCGCCGCGCGGATGACGCTCTCGCGTCGCTCCTCTGCGCTCATCCTGGGCATGCCGGGAAGTTAGTACTCAATCACTAACTTCGTCAAGGTTGTGTGCTGCCGTGTGTGAGGCCACATGCGTAAGGGGCGCCCCTCCAGGAGGACGCCCCTTACCCGCGCCACAGGGGCCGTCAGGCGAGCCGTACGACCGCCCGGGACATGCCCAGCACCTTCTGGCCGGCGCTCATCGCTGTCAGGTCCACCCGTACGGTGTTGTCGTCCAGCTTGGCCGCGACCTTGCCGCTGACCTCGATCAGGGCGCCCTGGTCGTCGTTCGGGACGACGACGGGCTTGGTGAAGCGGACGCCGTACTCCACGACCGCGCCCGGGTCGCCGGTCCAGTCGGTGACCACGCGGATCGCCTCGGCCATGGTGAACATGCCGTGTGCGATGACGTCCGGCAGGCCCACCTCCTTGGCGAACTTCTCGTTCCAGTGGATCGGGTTGAAGTCCCCGGAGGCGCCCGCGTAGCGCACGAGCGTGGCACGGGTCACGGGGAAGGTCTGCGCCGGCAGCTCGGTGCCGACCTCGACGTCGTCGTAGGCGATCTTCGCCGTCATCGGGTCCTCACGCCTCCTCGGCCGCGCGGGCCACGAGCTTGGTCCAGGCGGTCACGACGCGCTCGCCGGCCTCGTCGTGCACCTCACCGCGGATGTCCAGGATGTCGTTGCCCGCGAGGGACTTGATCGCCTCGATCGTGGAGGTGACCGTGAGCCGGTCGCCGGCGCGCACCGGGCGGGCGTAGGCGAACTTCTGGTCGCCGTGCACCACGCGGCTGTAGTCCAGCCCCAGCCGCGGGTCCTCGACGACCTGGCCGGCCGCGCGGAACGTGATGGAGAACACGAAGGTCGGCGGGGCGATCACGTCGGAGTAGCCGAATGCCTTGGCGGCCTCGGGATCCGTGTACACCGGGTTGGTCTCGCCCACCGCCTCGGCGAACTCGCGGATCTTCTCCCGGCCCACCTCATAGGGCGCGGTGGGCGGGTAGGTCCGTCCCACGAAGGACTGGTCGAGCGCCATGGCCCGGCACCTCCTGATGTCTGCTGTGCTGGCCCCAAATTAGCCGGAAACCAGCCGCGGAATGCGCACGGGGGCGGCGCGGCGGGCGGGTACGGCGGAGTGGGTGCCGAGCCGGTAAAACGCCGTGAGGCCGCCCCCTCGGAAGGGGACGGCCTCACGGACGAGCCTGTTTATCGCGTCTCGCGGTGCGCGGTGTGCGCGTTGCAACGCGGGCAGTGCTTCTTCATCTCAAGACGGTCCGGGTTGTTACGCCGGTTCTTCTTGGTGATGTAGTTCCGCTCCTTGCACTCCACGCAGGCCAGCGTGATCTTCGGGCGGACGTCGGTGGCAGCCACGTGAGTGCTCCTAAGACGAACGGGTGGACTGATTCAACGAAAGAGTAGCCGATCGAAGGACCGACCCCGCAATCGGCTACTGTCAGTAGCGGTGACCGGACTTGAACCGGTGACACAGCGATTATGAGCCGCTTGCTCTACCGACTGAGCTACACCGCTTTGATGAGATCAGCCCCCGCCTCGCGGCGGGAACCTCTCACATCAGAGCCCCAAAACGGAATCGAACCGTTGACCTTCTCCTTACCATGGAGACGCTCTGCCGACTGAGCTATTGGGGCGAGCGATGAAGACATTACACGGTCCGCCGCCGTTCACCCAAATCCGTATCCCGCCGCCCGCCGGAACTCTCCGCACAGCCCGCTCGGCAGCCCCTTGCACCCCGGGAGGTACGGCGCGATCGCCGACGGCACGCGCGCGGGCGCGCGTGTGGGCGCCTGCCGCACGGGACCTGCTGTGCGTCTGCCGTCGCGTGTACCGCCTGCGGCGGACCACGCCGGTACGACTATTGCGCTCCTGCGCGTCCCGCGCGGCTCGTCGCCCTAGGCTCGACTCACTCTGCGTGATCTTGGGGCGGTGGACGGCCCCGATTCCCTCACGCCGGCCCGCCCGCCCCCCGGCCCCCACCCTGGAGCGCGATGCCCGAGAGCCAGCCGCAGCCGCAACCACCGTCGAACTCGTCGGGGTCCTCCGGACCGTCCGACCAGGCCGCGCTCCTGCTCTGCGGGGCACGGCTCACCGACGGCCGGACCGTGGACGTACGGCTGGGCGGCGGGCGCATCGAGGCCGTGGGCACCACCGGCAGTCTCGCGCCGGGTCCGGCGCGGACGAGCGCCACACGCGTGGACCTGAGCGGCTACCTGCTCCTGCCGGCGCCGGCCGAACCGCACGCCCACGGCGACACCGCCCTGTCCGCCGAACGCCCCGGCCCCGCGTCGTACACCCCCGAGGACGTCCAGCGCCGGGCCACGGAGGCGGCCCTGCTCCAGCTCGGGCACGGGGCGACGGCCGTACGCGCGCATGTGCGCGTGGGCGACGTCCAGGGGCTCGGGGCGCTGGGCGCGGTCCTTCAGGCGCGGCGGTCGCTGCGGGGGCTGGCGGAGCTGACGGCGGTGGCGATGCCACGGCTGCTGACCGGGGCGGCCGGGGCCGACGGGCTCGCGATGCTGCGGGACGCGGTGAAGATGGGCGCCAGTGTGGTGGGCGGCTGCCCGGACCTGGACCCGGATCCCACCGGCTACGTGGAGACGGTCCTGGAGGTGGCCTCCGAACACGGCTGCCCGGTGGACCTGCACACGGACGCCGCCGACCCGGCCCGGCTCTCCCGGCTCGCGGCCATGGCGGGGGGCCTGCGCCCCGGCGTGACGATCGGACCGTGCGCCGGTCTCGCCCGTCTGCCCACCGAGGCCGCCTCCCGCGTCGCCGACCAGCTCGCGGCGGCCGGCGTGACGGTCGTGTGCCTGCCCCAGGGCGGCTGCGGCGGCACGGACCGGCGGGGCACGGCGCCGGTACGGCTGCTGCGCGCCGCCGGGGTGCGGGTGGCGGCCGGCAGTGGCGCCCTGCGCGACGTGTCCAACCCCGTCGGCCGCGGCGACCCGCTGGAGGCCGCCTACCTCCTCGCCTCCGCCCACGGCCTGCGCCCCCAGGACGCCTACGACGCCGTGTGCGCCTCGGCACGCGCGGTGCTGGGCCTGCCGGAGGTCCGCGTGGAAGCGGGCTTCCCGGCCGAGCTGCTGGCCGTACGCGGCGACCACCTCCCCGGCGCGCTGTCCCTGGCCTACAGCCGGATCGTCGTGCACCGCGGCCGAGTGGTGGCCCGCACGAGCGCGGTCCGCGAGTACTGCAACTCAGCGGCGACAGCGGAACTGGGCCTGCCGCGACAGGGGCGGGGGGAGTTGTCGTGAGCGGGGGCCGCCGGTGCGGGCGGGGGCGGCAAAGGGCGGTGCGGGAGCCGGCCGGGGCTTCGGGACCTGGCCGGGGCGGCGCCGGAAAGCTTCTGGGTGGCGCGGGGGCGCTTCCGGGTGGCGCAAGGTGTTTCGGGGTGGTTCGCTTGTGAGGCGGTGTCGGCGGGCGCGCGCTTGGGGGACGAAGCGGGATGCGTGCGGGCCGTGGAACGGGGTGTCCGGGGCGCCTGATCGCCCCCTTCTCGCGAGGCTCGCCCCCGCGCGCGGAGCGGGCGCCGGGGAGCGGTGCCCACCGTGCGAACGGCCCCGTTCGTACACCGGCGCCCGGGGTGCCGGCGCGTCTTCGGGGCGCTTCGGGCCCGGCGGTCGACTCGTACGGCGGATGCGGCTCTCCGGGCGTACGGTCGGTTTCATGCGCATTGTCATCGCTGGTGGTCATGGTCAGATCGCGCTGCGGCTGGAGCGTCTGCTCTCCGCGCGCGGGGACGAGGTCGCGGGCATCATCCGCACAGCCGAGCAGGGCGACGATCTGCGCGCGGCCGGTGCCGAGCCGGTCCTGCTCGACCTGGAGTCCGCCTCGGTGGAGGAGGTCGCGGCGCACCTGCAGGGCGCGGACGCGGCGGTGTTCGCGGCCGGCGCGGGCCCGGGCAGCGGCGCGGCCCGCAAGGACACCGTGGACAGGGGCGCGGCGGTGCTGTTCGCGGACGCGGCCGTACGCGCGCGCGTACGCCGCTTCGTGGTGGTGTCCTCGATGGGCGCGGATCCCGCGCACCAGGGGGACGACGTCTTCGACGTGTACCTGCGTGCCAAGGGTGAGGCCGACGCCTACGTCACCCGGCAGCAGACGCTGGACTGGACGATCCTTCGCCCGGGCTCGCTGACGGACGACGCGGGTACCGGCCTGGTCCGGCTGGAGGCGCACACGGGGCGCGGCTCGATCCCCCGGGACGACGTGGCCACCGTCCTCGCGGAGCTGGTGGACACGCCGGCGACGGCCGGTCTCACACTGGAGCTGATCAGCGGTTCGACGCCGGTGTCGGTCGCGGTGAAGTCGGTGGCCGGGAACTGAGCCGGTCCGCCGGCCGTTGACCGGGCAAGCCCGCCTCGCCCCTGCTCACCCTCCCGGCACGGCAGTGCTGACGAGCCGTAGGGAAGTCCTGCCCGCCCGCTGTCGGCCCGTCAGCGCAGCGCTCAGAACAGCGGCAGCTGCCCGGGAAAGTCCGGCACGGCGTAACCGTCCAAGGACGGCTGCACCGCCCCGAGTTGCGCCGGCCGTCGAGACCCGGCGCAGGAGACGAGTTCCCCGCTCTCCCGCGCCCCGGGCGGGTCGTGCCGTGCGAAGCGGCCCGCGACGACGGCGATGTCGCGGTGGCACACGGGACAGGTTCTGCGTCGGGAGGACATGCCGTCAGTGTGCCCGAGCGGGCGGTCCACGCACCTCTCCCGGGCGACGGCGGCGGCGTGATCAGGTCCGGGTCTCCGCCTCCCACCGGTCAGGGCCCACTCCGCGCCAGTCGATCAGCGGCGAGTCGGCCACCTCCTCCGGTTCGATCTCCAGCCCCGCCCGGCGCAGGAACTCCACCAGGTCCCCCACGTTGTGCGCGAGGCCGAGGATCTCGCCGTCCACCCGCACCCGGCGACCGCCGGTCGGGGACGGCAGGTGCACGATGATGGGACGTTTCCCGGCCATGGCTCCAGCATCATCCGGACCGGCCGGGCCCGCACCCGGGCCGGTCATTCGAGAATCCCCAGCGCGGTGTCCGGCCGGCACAGCGGGCACGCGGGGACTCCTCCTTCGGTGAGGGCGAGTACCGCCTGCTCCCGGCCGACGCCCTTGGCCCGCCCGCCGCCGGCGCCCGTACAGCCGCCGACGTGGACGTACACCGCGTTCCGGCCGTTGAGACCGCGCTCGATGGCCCACTCCGCGGCGGCCTGGGCGCCGAGGCGGCGCTGCCGTTCGGCCTCCCGGCGTTCCTCGTCGGCGATCCACCGGTCCATCAGCGCGAGCTGCCTGGCGGCCTGGTGTTCGACGACGCGGCGGGCGAAGCGCAGCATGTCGAGACGCGTCAGCGGACGGTCCTCGTTCACACGTTCGATTCTAGTGAGATGCGGGGCCGAAGCGCGAACGGCGGCACCCGGGCCCCGGGAGCGCCCCCCGGAGACAACGACAAAGGCCCCGTGATCTGCTCTCGCAGATCACGGGGCCTCGATCCCGTGTGGCGGCGCCAGGATTCGAACCTGGGAAGGCTGAGCCGGCAGATTTACAGTCTGCTCCCTTTGGCCGCTCGGGCACACCGCCGGGTAGGGCTGCCGTTTCGAACCCGCTTTCGGCGGTGTTCCCCGGCAACGACGTAAACAATACCCGATGCCCGGGGGTGCTTCGCCACCCGATTGATCTCCACCCGGCGGGGCGCGGGGTGGCTAGGCTGGTGCGGATGCGGCCCGGTACTCCACCGGGCCCGGCGGTCGCCGCCGCGCACGCCGGCACGCACCCGATACGCACCCCGATACAAGGAGCCACAGGACATGGCCGACTCCAGTTTCGACATCGTCTCGAAGGTCGAGCGGCAGGAGGTCGACAACGCCCTCAACCAGGCCGCCAAGGAGATCTCGCAGCGCTACGACTTCAAGGGCGTGGGGGCCTCGATCTCGTGGTCCGGTGACAAGATCCTCATGGAGGCGAACTCCGAGGACCGGGTGAAGGCTGTCCTCGACGTCTTCCAGTCGAAGCTCATCAAGCGCGGCATCTCGCTGAAGGCGCTGGAAGCGGGCGAGCCGCAGCTTTCCGGCAAGGAGTACAAGATCTTCGCGTCCATCCAGGAGGGCATCTCCCAGGAGAACGCGAAGAAGGTGGCGAAGATCATCCGCGACGAGGGCCCCAAGGGCGTGAAGGCCCAGGTCCAGGGCGACGAGCTGCGCGTCAGCTCCAAGAGCCGCGACGACCTCCAGACCGTCATCGCCCTCCTGAAGGGCAAGGACTTCGACTTCGCGCTGCAGTTCGTGAACTACCGGTAGGAGAAAGAAGGGTGGGCACCCCGCGCCCCGCCGGAACCCCGCGGTGCGGAACCGTGCGGTGCGGTGCCCACCCTCGCGTTCGCCGCGCCTCGGCTGCTGCCGCGCTGCGCGCTCAGTCGCGTGAGTTGCCGAACAGGATCCGGTAGACGATCAGCAGCACCAGGGAGCCGCCGACGGCCGCGGCCCAAGTGGGGCCGTCGTAGAAGTGCTTGCTGATCGGGTGGTCCAGCCAGCGGGCCGAGATCCAGCCCCCGATGAACGCGCCCGCGATGCCGATGAGGGTCGTACCGATGAAGCCGCCGGGGTCGCGTCCGGGCAGGAGGACCTTGGCGATGGCTCCGGCCAGCAGTCCCAGGATGATCCAACCGATGATGCTCATGCCGTGAACCTGCCCTTCCGCGCTGTGTCCGCACCGTCGGTTCCCTGAGCGTTCTCGCTCCCGGATCCGCTGCGCGCCGCGCGCGTGTTCGTGCCGTGTCGATGAAGAGGACGTCACGGGTCCACCCGCCGGTTGCCGCGGTCAGTAGGGTGCGGCGCATGACACGTACCGACGCCGGGCTGCGCCGCACTCTGGGCGTGCGGGACGCCGTGGTCGTCGGGCTCGGTTCGATGATCGGCGCCGGCGTCTTCTCGGTCCTGGGGCCGGCCGCGCGGGCGGCCGGGTCCGGGCTGCTGCCGGGGCTCGCCCTCGCCGCCGTGGTGGCGTACTGCAACGCCATGTCCTCGGCCCGGCTCGCCGCCCGTTACCCGGCCTCCGGCGGGACGTACGTGTACGGCAGGGAGCGGCTGGGCCCCTTCTGGGGATACCTGGCCGGCTGGGCCTTCGTGGTCGGCAAGACGGCCTCCTGCGCGGCCATGGCGCTCACCGTGGGCGTGTACGTGTGGCCGGGACAGGCGCACGCGGTGGCGGTCGCGGCGGTGGTGGCCCTGACCGCCGTGAACTACGGCGGGATCCAGAAGTCCGCGTGGCTGACGCGGACGATCGTGGCCGTCGTCCTGGCCGTTCTGGCGGCCGTGGTCGTGGTGTGCCTGGCCTCCGGGCGGGCCGACGCGGGGCGGCTGGGCATCGGCCTGCCGGCGGGTGCCGACGGGGTGCTCCAGGCCGCCGGGCTGCTGTTCTTCGCGTTCGCCGGGTACGCGCGGATCGCCACCCTCGGGGAGGAGGTGCGCGATCCGGCGCGCACGATCCCGCGGGCGATCCCGCTGGCCCTGGGGATCGCGCTGGCGGTGTACGCGTGCGTGGCCGTCGCGGTGCTCGGTGTCCTCGGCGCGGGCCGGCTCGGGCACGCGGCGGCGCCGCTGGCCGACGCGGTGCGGGCGGCCGGGGTGCCGGGGCTCGTGCCCGTGGTGCGGGCGGGGGCGGCGGTGGCCGCGCTGGGCTCGCTGCTCGCGCTGATCCTCGGGGTCTCCCGTACGACGCTCGCCATGGCCCGGGACGGGCACCTGCCGGGCGCGCTGGCGGCCGTGCACCCGCGCTTCCGGGTGCCGCACCGGGCGGAACTGGCCGTGGGCGCGGTGGTCGCGGTGCTGGCCGCGACGGTGGACGTGCGCGGTGCGATCGGCTTCTCGTCCTTCGGTGTGCTGGCCTACTACGCCGTCGCCAACGCCTCGGCCTGGACGCTGAGCGCGGCCCCGCGCTCGCGCGTGGTGCCCGCGGTGGGCCTGCTGGGCTGCGCCACGCTGGCGTTCGCGCTGCCCGCGGCCTCGGTGGCCGTGGGCGCGGGCGTACTCGTGGTGGGCGTGGCGGCCTTCGGTGTACGGCGCTGGTGGGCGGGGCGGCACGGGGCGTGAGGCGCGTGCGGGGCGGATCGGGGCGTGAGGCGCGTACGAGGGGACGGCGTACGCCGGTTGGTCAGCGGGCCGCGAACGGCTGGTCGGTGCGGACGATCTCGCGGCCCAGGGGCAGCAGCGAGACCGGGATCAGCTTGAAGTTGGCGATGCCGAACGGGATGCCGATGATCGTGACGCACAGGGCGATGCCGGTGGCGATGTGGGCGAGCGCGAGCCACCAGCCGGCCAGGATCAGCCACAGCACGTTGCCGACGCACGAGGGGGCGCCCGCGTCGCGCCGCTCGACCGTGGTGTAGCCGAACGGCCAGAGGGCGTAGAGCCCGATGCGGAAGGCGGCGATGCCGAACGGGATGCCGATGATCGTGACGCACAGCAGCACGCCGGCGAGCAGATAGCCGAGGAACAGCCACAGGCCGCTCAGGACGAGCCAGATGACGTTCAGGACGGTTTTCACGGGCGACCGGCCATCCTCTCCAGGCGGGCGATGCGCTCCGCCATAGGCGGGTGGGTGGAGAACATCTTGGACAGCCCCTGGCCCGGGCGGAAGGGGTTGGCGATCATCATGTGGCTCGCCGTCTCGATCCGGGGCTCGGGGGGCAGCGGCAGCTGCCGGGTGCCCGCCTCCAGCTTGCGCAGGGCGCCGACCAGGGCGAGCGGGTCCCCGGTGAGCTGGGCGCCGGAGGCGTCCGCCTCGTACTCCCGGGAGCGGCTGATGGCCAGCTGGATCAGGCTGGCGGCGAGCGGGCCGAGGATCATGATCAGCAGCATGCCGAACAGGCCGGGGCCGTCGTCGTCGTCCGAGCGGCCGACCGGGATCAGCCAGGCGAAGTTCACCAGGAACATGATCACGGAGGCGAGCGCGCCGGCGACCGAGGAGATCAGGATGTCCCGGTTGTAGACATGGCTCAGTTCGTGGCCGATGACGCCGCGCAGCTCCCGCTCGTCCAGCAGGCGCAGGATGCCCTCGGTGCAGCACACGGCCGCGTTGCGCGGGTTGCGGCCCGTGGCGAAGGCGTTCGGGGCCTCCGTCGGCGAGATGTACAGCCGGGGCATGGGCTGGCGGGCCTGCGTGGACAGTTCACGCACCATCCGGTACAGCGCCGGCGCCTCGAACTCGCTGACCGGGCGGGCCCGCATCGCGCGCAGCGCCAGCTTGTCGCTGTTCCAGTACGCGTACGCGTTCGTGCCCAGAGCGACCAGGACCGCGACGACGAGTCCCGCGCGGCCGAAGAAGCTGCCGATGACGATGATGAGTGCGGACAGTCCCCCGAGGAGTACGGCGGTCCTGAGCCCGTTGTGCCGGCGGTGCACGGTGCGCCCTCCAAGTCGTGCATCTGGGGAACACTCTGATCCAGTGGACCCTCCCGCTGTGACAACGCCAGGCGGCGGCCACGAGTTCCCCGGTGCGTACGGCGGTGCGCGACGGCCGTACGGGTGACGTGCGGGTTCGGCCACGCGCGCGTGCCGGCACGGGTGCCCCACGCGCGCGTGGCGACTCCTCAGAACAGTCCGCCGGCAGCGAAGCGGAGGACCAGCTGGGGTGCTCCGGAGAGGGCGACGCCGAGGACTCCGGTGACGGCGAGGGCGGCGGTGACGGGCGCCGGGACGCGGTGCCGGGCGGGCTCGCCCTCGGGGGCGCGGAACAGCAGGGCCGTCCACTGGAGGTAGTAGAAGAGGGCGATCACGACGTTGACGGCCATGACGACGGCGAGCCAGCCGAGGCCCGCGTCGACGGCCGCCGAGAACACGGTGACCTTGGCGAACAGGCCGATGACGCCCGGCGGCAGCCCGGCCAGGCACAGCAGGAAGAAGGCCAGCAGCAGCGCGCTGAGCGGGTTGGTGGCGTACAGGCCGCGGTAGTCGCTGATCCGGTTCAGGGCGCGGCTGCGGCCCACCAGGGCGGCCACCGCGAAGGCGCCGAGGTTCACGGCGGCGTACATCAGGGCGTACGCCACCGTGGAACCGATCGCCTTCTGGGCGTCCTCGGTGTATCCGGCGGCGGCGATCGGCACCAGCAGGTAGCCGGCCTGGCCGACGGAGGACCAGGCGAGCAGCCGTACGGCGCTGTACGCGCGCGTGGCCTGCTGGCGCAGGGCGGCGACGTTGCCGACGGTCATGGTGAGGGCGGCCAGGGCGGCGAGCGCGGGCCCCCAGACGTCGGCGTACGAGGGGAACGCGACGACCGTGACGAGGATGAGGCCGGAGAAGCCGACGGCCTTGCCGACGACGGACAGGTAGGCGGCGACCGGCAGGGGCGCGCCCACGTAGGTGTCGGGCACCCAGAAGTGGAAGGGCACGGCGGCCGTCTTGAAGGCGAAGCCGACGAGAGTGAGGACGACGCCGGCCTGGGCGAGGGTGTGCAGTTGGCCGTCGACGTGCGGGAGGCGCTGGGCGACCTGGGTGAGGTAGAGGGTTCCGGTGGAGGCGTAGACGAAGCTGATGCCCATCAGGCTGACCGCGGTGGCGGTCACCGAGGACAGGAAGAACTTCAGGGCGGCCTCGGAGGACCGTTTGTCGCCGTGCCGGATGCCGACGAGGGCGAAGGCCGGCAGGGAGGCCACCTCCAGGGCGACGATCAGGGTGGCCAGGTCCCGGGAGGCGGGCAGCAGGGCGGCGCCGGCCGCGGAGGACAGCAGCAGGAACCAGAACTCGCCCGCGGGGACGCGCCGCCGCTCGTCGTCCAGGTGGGTGACGGAGAGCAGGGCCGCGAGCAGGGCGCCGCCGAGGACCAGGAACTGGATGACGAGGGTGAAGTGGTCGGCGGTGTAGCTGCACGCGCGCGCGGGGCCGGTGAGGCAGAAGGTGCTGCGGTCGCCGTCCAGGAGGGGCAGGAGCAGCAGGGTGGCCGCGGCGAGGCCCGCGACCGAGATCCAGCCGAGCACGGCCTTGCGGGGCTCCGGCAGGAACAGGTCGGCGACGAGGACGACGAGTGCCACGACGGCCGCGAGGGTGGGCGGGGCGATCGCGAGCCAGTCGACGGACTGGACCAGCGACTCGGCAAGCGGCTGGGCGCTCATCGGGTGCCTCCTGCGAGGAGCTGCTGCACGGCCGGGTCGGTCAGGCCGAGCAGGGCCTTCGGCCACAGTCCGGCGAGGACGGTGAGGGTGACGAGCGGGGTCCAGGCCGCGAACTCGTACCCGTGGACGTCGGCGAGTCTCGGCACCTCCCGCTCGGCGCCGCCCATGCAGACGCGGCGGACCACGATCAGCATGTACGCGGCGGTGAGCAGGGTGCCGAACGCGCCGATGGCCATGAAGGTGAGGAAGGCGGGGCGGCTGAGGTCGGCGGCGGGCCGGAAGGCGCCGAACAGGGCCAGCATCTCGCCCCAGAACCCGGCGAGTCCGGGCAGGCCGAGGGAGGCGACGGCCCCGAAGGCGAGCAGGCCGCCGAGGCGCGGGGCCCTGCCGTACAGCGCGGCACCCGTCTCTTTCGCGAGGGTGTCGAGGTCGGTGGTGCCGGTGCGGTCCTTGAGCGCGCCGACCAGGAAGAAGAGCAGGCCGGTGATGAGACCGTGGGCGATGTTGGCGAACAGGGCGCCGTTCACGCCGGTCGGGGTCATGGTGGCGATGCCGAGCAGGACGAAGCCCATGTGGCCGACGGAGGAGTACGCGATCAGGCGCTTGAGGTCGCCCTTCGCGCCCCGCTTGGCCAGGGCCAGGCAGGCCAGGGACCCGTAGATGATCCCGACGACGGCGAACGCGGCGAGGTACGGCGCGAAGGTGTGGAAGCCCTGCGGCGCCACCGGCAGCAGGATGCGGACGAAACCGTACGTACCCATCTTCAGCAGGACACCCGCCAGCAGGACCGAGCCGACGGTCGGCGCGGCGGTGTGGGCGTCGGGCAGCCAGCTGTGCAGCGGCCACATCGGCGCCTTCACCGCGAGCCCGATCCCGATCGCCAGAACGGCGATGACCTGCACGGATGTGGTCAGTGACCGGCCGTTGTCAGTGGCGAGTGCCACCATGTCGAACGTGCCCGCCTTGATTCCGATCAGGAGCAGGCCGAGCAGCATGACCACGGAGCCGAGCAGCGTGAACAAGATGAACTTCCACGCGGCCCGGGTCCGGCCCTCGCCGCCCCAGCGGGCGATGAGGAAGTACATCGGGATGAGCACCATCTCGAACGCGAGGAAGAACAGCAGCAGGTCGAGGACGGCGAAGGTCGCGAGGGTGCCGGACTCCAGCAGGAGCAGCAGGGCGACGAACGCCTTCGGGGACGGGCCCGACGGCGGCTTGGAGTAGGAGTAGAGCGCGCAGAGGAAGGTCAGCAGCGCGGTCAGGACCAGAAGGGGGAGGGAGATGCCGTCGATGCCGAGGTGGATCCGCACGTCGAGCGCGGGGATCCAGCTGATGTCGGTCGTGGCCTGCATCTTCGACGGGTGGTCGTGGTCGAGGCCGAGCGCGAGGACGATCGCGGCGATGAGGATCGCGCCGGTCACGGTCACGCCGTGCCGCAGCACGGCCTGCTCGGGCGACTTCCCCTTCAGCCCGGGCGGGGCCGGGAGGAGAGCGGCGGCGGCGCCGAGGAGCGGGCCGACGACGACGAATGCCAGAAGGAACTGCATCACGGACTCGTTGATATCGATCACGCCTGCTCACGCTCCCGTGGCGACGAGGAGGACGGCGACCGCCAGGACGACGGTGCCGGCGAGCAGCGCGCTCACATAGGTCTGCACATTGCCGGTCTGCGCCCGCCGTACGGCGGCCCCGAGCAGCCGGGGCAGGGCGGCGGCGCCGTGTACGTAGGTGTCGACGACCTCGCGGTCGAGGAACCGGACCAGACTCGCCCCGGCCTGGACCGGGCGGACGAACAGCGCCCGGTACACGGCGTCCAGGTGGAAGCCGGCGGCGGCGGGCCGGTGCAGCGGGCCGAGCAGCAGCCGTGCGGGGTCCGCCGGGTCCGGGGCGTAGGCGATGTCGCCGTAGGCCGGCTCGTGGGTGGCGATGGCCTCGGCCTCGACCAGTCCGGCGTCCTCCTCCGGGTGGGCGGCGACCGCGCCCAGCGGGGTGCGGGCGGCGAGCTGGGTGGTCCGCTGCCAGCAGCCGTAGGTGAGCAGCCCGCCGACCAGGGCGAGGCCCGTGCCGAGGACCGAGGTGAGCGGGGTGGGGGTCAGGTCGCGGCCGTCGAACCAGTCGGGCAGCGCGCGGTAGGCGAGTCCGCCCAGAGCGAGGGAGGGGATCGCCAGGACCCAGAGCACCACGGTCATCGTCAGCGGCTGGCGGCCGTGGTCGGGGGCCTCGGCGCCCTGGCCGCGGAAGGCCAGCAGCCACAGCCGGGCGGCGTACGCGGCCGTGAGCAGGGCGGTGAGCAGGCCGGCGACGAGGACGATCCAGCCGGCGGCGCCGGGGGCGTGCTCGGTGTGGCCGGAGGTCACGTGCTCGGCTGCGCCGAGGACGGACTCCTTGGAGAAGAAGCCGCTGAAGGGCGGGATCGCGGCGAGCGCGAGCAGCGCCACGGTCATCGTCCAGTAGGCGTCCGGGATGCGGTCGCGCAGGCCGTGCATGCGGGACATGGCGGCCAGCGAGTTGGTGCCGGCCGCGTGGATGATCACGCCGGCCGCGAGGAACAGCAGCGCCTTGAAGGCGCCGTGCGTAAGGAGGTGGAAGACGGCGGCACCGCGGTCGCCGACGGCTAGTGCACCCGTCATGTAACCGAGCTGGCCGATCGTCGAGTAGGCGAGGACGCGCTTGATGTCGTCCTGGGCGAGCGCGGCGAGACCGGAGCCGGCCATCGTGACGGCGGCCATGACGGCGAGGACCACCATCGCGGCCTGGGAGGCCTCGAAGAGCGGGAGGAGACGGGCGATGAAGTAGACACCGGCGGCGACCATCGTCGCGGCGTGGATCAGCGCCGAGACGGGCGTCGGGCCCGCCATCGCGTCCGGGAGCCAGGTGTGCAGCGGGAACTGCGCCGACTTGCCCGCGACGCCCGCGAGCAGCAGCAGGGCGATCACCGTCGGGTGGTCGATGCCGCCGCTCGCGACGGCGCCGAGGACGCGCGTGACGCGGAACGACCCCGCGTCGCCGGCCAGCGCGAACAGGCCGATGAGGAACGGCACGTCGCCGAGCTTGGTGACCAGGAAGGCCTTCAGGGAGGCGGCGCGGGCCTCGGGGGTCTCCCAGTAGTGGCCGACCAGGAAGTAGGAGCAGATGCCCATGACTTCCCAGCCGACCAGCAGCACGATCAGGTCGCCGGAGTAGACGACCAGGAGCATCGCGGAGGTGAACAGGGAGACCAGAGCGGCGTACGAGGGGTAGCGCGGGTCGTCGCGCAGGTAGCCGGTGGAGTAGGTCTGCACGCAGGCCGCGACGAACGCGACCAGGACGGCGACGAGCGCGGCGAAGCCGTCGATGTGCAGGGCCAGCTCGATCGGGACGGACCCGGTGGGCGTCAGCTCGGTGTGGGCGTCGACGGCCGCGCCGCCACCCTGCCGTACGGCCACCAGCGCGGCCAGCACCAGGGAGGCCAGCGGCGGCAGCACGGCGAGGGGGCGCACGAACGCGGGCGCGGTGCGGCCGAGCAGCAGACCGGCCGCGGCGCCCAGGAACGGCAGGAGGGGGACGAGGACGGCGAGGGTGGTCGTGGTCACGCGCTGGCCTCAGCCTTCTCGGCCGCGGAGGTGCCGGGGCCCTCGGTGTCGGGGCCCGCGGCCTCGGGGCCCTCGGCGGTGTCGCGGAGCTTGTCGATGTCGGAGGTGCCGCGGTTGCGGTGGACGGCGAGCACGATCGCCAGGCCGATGCCGATCTCGGCGGCGGCGATGGCGATGGTGAACAGCGTCAGCGCCTGGCCGGAGTGCAGGGTCTCCCTCGCGGCGCGGCTGAGCCAGACGTCGAAGGCGACCAGGTTGAGGTTGACGGCGTTGAGCATCAGCTCCACCGACATCAGGACCAGGATCGCGTTGCGGCGGGCGAGGACGCCGTACAGGCCGGTGCAGAAGAGGAGGGCGGAGAGTACGGCGGGGTAGGCGAGGTGCATCAGCGGACCCCTTCCTTCCCGGGGACCGCGGGTGCGGCGGTCGCGTCCGCCCTGGCCTTACGGGAGAGCACGATCGCGCCGACCAGCGCGGCGAGGAGCAGCACGGACAGGGCCTCGAACGGCAGCACCCAGTGCCGGAACAGGCTCGCGCCGGTGACCTCGGTGGTGCCGGCGGCCGGGCCGTCCAGGTCGATCCAGGTGGTCCGGAAGGCGTCGACGATCACCCACACCAGGGCGACGGCGGCGGCGACCGCGACCGTGAGGGCGGCCCAGCGGTTGCCGGAGTCGGCGTCCGGGGAGCGGCCGATGGGGGCCTTGGTGAGCATCAGACCGAACAGGAGAAGGACGACGACGGAACCGACGTAGATCAGGACCTGCACCCAGGCGATGAACTCGGCCGTGAGCAGCAGGTACTCCACGGCGAGGCCGCCGAGAGCGACCACCAGCCACAGAGCGGCGTGCACCAGCTGCCGGGTGGTGACGGTGACCAGCGCGGCGCCCAGGGTGACCAGGCCGACGAGCAGGAACGCGATCTCGACGCCGGTCGGGGACAGGAAGCCGTGCGGGTCGGCGGCGGCCACGGTGGCCGTTGCTGCGGCGAGGGTCACGACTCACCCTCCCGCTGCTCCGCCGGCTCGGCCTGGGCTGCGGCCAGCTTCTCGGCCGTCTTGCGGGCGGCCACGATCTCCTTGGGCTCCTCCGCGCCGGGGTCCAGGGCGGGCGGGGCCGGCACGGTCCACATCCACTCGCGGAGCTTGTCGCGCTCGTGGGTGAGGTCGCGGATGTCGGTCTCGGCGTACTCGAACTCCGGGGACCAGAACAGGGCGTCGAAAGGACAGACCTCGATGCAGATACCGCAGTACATGCACAGGGAGAAGTCGATCGCGAACCGGTCGAGGACGTTGCGGCTGCGCTCGCGGCCGCCGGGGGCGGCGGGCGGGACCGTCTCCTTGTGGGAGTCGATGTAGATGCACCAGTCCGGGCACTCACGGGCGCACAGCATGCAGACCGTGCAGTTCTCCTCGAACAGGCCGATCACGCCACGGGTGCGGGGCGGGAGTTCGGGCAGGGCGTCCGGGTACTGCTCGGTGACGTGTTTCCTCGTCATCGTGCGGAGGGTGACGGCCAGGCCCTTGGCGAGGCCGCTGCCAGGAATCCGGGGACGGGAGGGTGGGGACGGCACAGCCATGGTTAGCTGATCACCACCTTGACGATGCCGGTGAGGGCGATCTGGGCGAGGGAGAGGGGGACGAGGAGGGTCCAGGAGAGCTTCTGGAGCTGGTCCTCGCGCAGCCGCGGGTAGGTGACGCGGAGCCAGATGACCAGGAACGCGAGAATCGCGGTCTTCAGCAGCGTCCAGACCCAGCCGAGGCCGTCGGCGCCCCACGGGCCGTGCCAGCCACCCAGGAAGAGGACGGTGGTCAGGCCGCACAGGACGACGATGCCGGCGTACTCGGCCAGCAGGAACAGGGCGAAGCGCAGGCCGGTGTACTCGGTGTACGCGCCGAAGATGATCTCCGAGTCGGCGACCGGCATGTCGAACGGCGGGCGTTGCAGCTCGGCGAGTCCGGCGACGAAGAAGACGATCGCGCCGACGATCTGCCACGGCAGCCACCACCAGTGGAAGGCGTGCACGATGCCGGGCAGGGAGACCGTGCCCGCCGCCATCGCGACCGAGGCCGCCGCCAGCAGCATCGGGAGTTCGTAGGCGAGCAGCTGGGCGGCCGTTCGCAGACCACCGAGCAGGGAGAACTTGTTGGCGCTGGCCCAGCCGGCCATCAGCGAGCCGAGGACGCCGACGCCCATCACCGCGAGCACGAAGAACACGCCGGCGTCCAGGACCTGGCCGACGGCGCCCTCGCTCGGGCCGATGGGGATGGCGAGGAGGACGAGGAGGTACGGCAGCAGGGCCACGGCGGGGGCCAGTTGGAAGACGCGGCGGTCCGCGCCCGCCGGGACCACGTCCTCCTTCTGCGCGAACTTCACGCCGTCCGCGATGAGCTGGGCCCAGCCGTGGAAGCCGCCCGCGTACATCGGGCCGAGCCGGCCCTGCATGTGGGCCATCACCTTGTGCTCGGTCTGGCCGATGATCAGCGGGAAGGTGAGGAAGACGCCGAAGACGACCAGGAGTCGCAGGGCGACGTCCAACGCGCCGTTCACTGCGGGCCTCCTGCGGGGTCGTCGGGGGTGGTCGGGTCGGGGGTGGTGGTCAGGTCTTCGGAGGCGTCGGGGCGCGGCCCGGGGGCGTGCGTTTGCTCCGGCTCCGGCTCCGGTGCCCGCGAGGGCTCGGGGGCGCGCCCGTGCTCGGGCTCCGCTGCCTGCCCCTCGCCGGAAGCCGGCTGCGGCTGCGGCTGCGGCTGCGGCTGCGGCTGCGGCTGCGGCTGCGGCTGCGGCTGCGGCTGCGCAGACTGATCCGGCTCCGGCTCCGGTTCCGGCTCCGCGGACCGCTCCGGCTCGGCTGCCTTCCGCGGCTCCGGTTCAGCAGTGGGCTCCGGCTCGGCGAACGCCGGGCGGGCGTGGTGCCACGGGGCGTCCGAGCTGCGCGCGGCGGTGCTCCGGCGGGCGGGGCGGGCGGCGCCGGCCGGTCCCGCCGGTTCCGTCGGTTCCGTCGGTTCCGCCGGCTCCGCCGGTTCCTTCGGCTCCGTCCGCTCCGTCCGCTCCGTCGAGGCCGGTTCCGGCGCCGCCTGGGTCCGCTGCGAGGCCGAGCCCTCCGAGGCGCTGCGGGCGCGGCGCGGCCGGGCGGGTGCGGGCGCCGGACCGGGCTCGTGCGCCACCGAGGCCTCGGCGGCCGGCCCTTCCGTGGGTCCTTGCGCCGCCGCCCGGGTGGCGTCGCCCTCGGTCGCGGCCTGCTTGCGCGTCGCCGCGTCCTCGTCCCGCGCCGCCGCCTGGCTCACCGAGCCCTCGCCCGCGCTCCGCATCCGACGCGGCCGAACGGAAGCTCCAGGACCAGCCTCCCCCGCCCCTCCTGCGGCAGCGGTCTGGCCGGCCGAGCCCTCCGAGGCCGAGCGGGTGCGCCGTACCGGACGCTCCCCCGCCGCGCCTCCCGCCGCACGGCCCGCCGCCGCTCTGGCCGGGCGGGTCGGGGCGGGTGGGAGCTGGCCCTTCAGGGGGCCCCACTCGTTGGGGTCGGGCACGCCGGGCGGCAGCATCTGGCGGCGTTTCGGACCGCCGTGTTCGGACTCGCCGGGTTCCTTCGCGCCCGGCCAGGCCTTGGCGACGCGGGCGGCGAGGACGAAGTCCTTGCGGAGGGGGTGGCCCTCGAAGGTCTCGGGGAGGAGGAGGTGCTCCAGCCCCGGGTGGCCCTCGAAGACGACGCCGAACATCTCGTGGGTCTCGCGCTCGTGCCAGGCGGCGCCCGGGTAGACGCCGACGGCGGAGGGCAGGGCCGGGGCGTCGTGCGGCACCGTCGTGCGCACGAGGAGCCGGCGGACCGGGTGCAGGGCGACGACGTGCGCGCAGACCCGGAAGCCGGTGCCCGGCTCGTCGACCGCGCTCAGCCAGTCGAAGTAGGTGCAGGACAGGGTCGTACGGGCCGTCTCCAGGGCGGTGAGCCAGGCGGACGGCGGTACGTCCACGGTCAGGACGTCGTAGGACTCCTCGGCCGTGGCCTCCGTACCGAAGAGTTCCTCCGCGGGGGCGGGCAGCCAGCCGGCGGCCGTGCTCATCGCGTGCCCCCTTCACCGGCCGGCGCCGGGGGCGGCACCAGGCCGCTCTGGAGGGCGGCGGCGGACGGCCGGGCGGGCCCGTTGTCGTACCGCTCCCCCAGCGACTCGTGGGCGATCTTCTCCTGGAGCTTGAGGATGCCCTGGAGCAGCGCCTCGGGGCGCGGCGGGCAGCCGGGGACGTAGACGTCGACGGGAATGATCTGGTCGACGCCCTTCGTCACCGAGTACGAGTCCCAGTAGGGGCCGCCGCAGTTGGAGCAGGCGCCGAAGGAGATGACGTACTTGGGTTCCGGCATCTGCTCGTACAGGCGCTTGACCGCCGGGGCCATCTTGTCCGTCACCGTGCCCGACACCACCATCAGGTCGGCCTGGCGGGGGCCCGGCGCGAACGGGATCACGCCGAGGCGGATGAAGTCGTGGCGGGCCATCGACGCGGCGATGAACTCGATCGCGCAGCAGGCGAGGCCGAAGTTGAACACCCAGAGCGAGTAGCGGCGGCCCCAGTTCAGGACGACCTTCATCGGCTCGGGAGCGAGGCGGGCGAGCGCGCCCAGCCTCTTCGGCTCCGGCAGGTACACGGACTCGGAGGTCGAGGGGTTCACGTCCATGCCAGGACGCCCTTCTTGTATGCGTACAGCAGGCCGACGGCGAGGAAGCCGAGGAAGACGAACATCTCCACCAGGGTCGTCGCGCCGTAGCCGGGGGCGGCGAAGACCGTCGCCCAGGGGAACAGGAAGATCGAGTCGACCGCGAAGATCACGTACAGGAAGGCGTAGACGTAGTAGCGGACCTGGGTGTGGGCCCAGCCCTCGCCGACGGGGTCGACGCCGCACTCATAGGTCAGGAGTTTCTCAGGTGTCGGCACGACCGGGCGCAGCAGGCGGCCCGCGCCGAAGGCGACCGCGACGAAGAGCACGCCGATGAGGGCGAGCAGTCCGACCACCGAGTAGGACCGGAAGTAGCCGGCCGCGACGACGTTCACCGCGGCGTACGACGAGTCCCCCAACGTCTCCCGCACCGTCCGTCCCTCGCTCCCTGACCTCGTTGACCTCGTTGACCTGTACGCACGGGAGTCTAGGCCCTGATAAAGAACCGGTAAGCAGCCCGTCAGGCCGTGAGACAGCCGGTACCCGGGATGGGGTGGGGTTTTCCCCCGGCGGCGGAGGGCGGCGTACCGCATGGCGTGGACGGTGCCGGGCACGGCAGGCTGATCGGCATGACCGCTCCCAGCCCCGCCGCCGACCGGACCGACGGCACCGACGAACGCGACGGCCGCACCGGAAACGGCGGACGCGACGGCCTGCACCGGCTGCCGCCGCCGCGGCCGGCCTATGACGCCCACACCTGGAAGGAGATCGCGTATCTCCTGCTGAACCTGCCGGTGGCGCTGTTCGGGTTCACGTACGCGGTCACCGTGCTGGTGGCCGGCGGCACCCTCACCCTCACCGTGATCGGTCTCCCGCTGCTCGCGCTGTCCCTGCTGGGCGCCCGGCAGCTGGGCAAGCTGGAACGGGCCCGGGCCCGCAAACTGCTCGGGGTACGGGTGGAGGAGCCGACACCGCTGCCGCTCGCCAAGAGCGGAGGCCCGGTGCAGCGGCTGTGGATGGCGCTGAAGGACCCGGTGGGCTGGCGGACGCTGCTGTACGACGCCATCCGGCTGCCCTGGGGCATCCTCACCTTCTGCACGGTGCTGACCTCGCTGTTCGTGCTGTGGCCGGTGCTGCCGTACCTCGCGCGGGGCATGGCGAACCTGGACCGGGCGATGGTGCGGGGGCTGCTGTCGCCGTCGGACGAGCTGGAGCGCCGGATCGCCGAGCTGGAGTCCGACCGCGGGATCGTGGTGGACACGGCGGCGGCGGACCTGCGCCGGATCGAACGGGACCTGCACGACGGGGCCCAGGCCCGGCTGGTCAACCTGGCCATGGGACTGGGCCTCGCCAAGGAGAAGCTGCTGGAGGACCCCGACGCGGCGGCGGCGATGGTGGAGGAGGCGCACGGCGAGGTGAAGCTGGCCCTGCAGGAGCTGCGCGATCTGGCCCGGGGCATCCACCCGGCCGTGCTCACCGACCGCGGCCTGGACGCGGCCCTGTCGGCCGTCGCCTCCCGCTGCACGGTGCCGGTGACGGTGACCGTGGACCTGCCGGCCCGGCCCGCGCCCGCCATCGAGGGCATCGCCTACTTCACCGTCTCCGAACTGCTCCAGAACATCAGCAAGCACAGCGGGGCCCGGTCCGCCTCCGTCGACGTCCGGCGCTCGGAGAACCGGCTGATGCTCCAGGTGACCGACGACGGCCGGGGCGGCGCCGACGCCTCCCGGGGCTCCGGGCTGGCCGGTCTCGCCGCCCGCCTGGACGCGGTGGACGGCCTGCTCATGGTGGACTCCCCGGCGGGCGGCCCCACCCGGGTGATCGCGGAACTGCCCTGGCGCGGCTGAAGGCCTGAGCGGCGGGAACGGTGTACCCCCCCCCGCTCCTGAGAACACCCCCCACACGCCCCGGCCGCGGCCCCGGTATTCCCCCGGTATTCCCCTGGGTCCGGCGGCGGCCCGGGGGGATTGCTGGAATGCTGGACCCCCGGAGGACGCCCCGGGCGGACGGCGTCGCGGGGGATCGGGCTTGGGGGCCGGAAGATCGTGGAGGACAGGGTGCGGGTGGTCATCGCCGAGGATTCAGTGCTGCTGCGGGAGGGCCTGACCCGGCTGCTGACCGACCGCGGGCACGATGTCGTGGCGGGCGTCGGCGACGCGGACGCGCTGATGAAGACCATCTCCGGGCTGGACGAGCGGGGTGAGCTGCCCGACGTGGTGGTGGCGGACGTACGGATGCCGCCGACGCACACCGACGAGGGCGTCCGGGCGGCCGTACTGCTGCGCCGGCTGCACCCCGGGCTCGGGGTGCTGGTGCTGTCGCAGTACGTCGAGGAGCGCTACGCCACCGAGCTGCTGGCCGGTTCCAGCCGGGGCGTGGGCTATCTGCTCAAGGACCGGGTGGCGGACGTCCGGGAGTTCGTGGACGCGGTGGTGCGGGTCGCCGAGGGCGGTACGGCGCTGGACCCGGAGGTGGTCGCGCAGTTGCTCGGCCGCAGCCGCAAGCAGGACGTGCTGGCGGGGCTGACGCCCCGGGAGCGCGAGGTGCTGGGGCTGATGGCGGAGGGACGGACGAACTCGGCGATCGCCCGGCAGCTGGTGGTCAGCGACGGCGCCGTGGAGAAGCACGTCAGCAACATCTTCCTGAAGCTCGGCCTGGCCCCGAGCGAGGGGGACCACCGGCGGGTTCTGGCCGTCCTCACCTACCTGAACTCCTAGGTCCTGTCGTCAAACTCCCGTCGTCCGCCCGGAGGGCGGGCCGCGCGGCGTCAGGTGCGTGCTCTCGGCGTGCCGGGCCCCGGCCCTCGTACTGGATGTACTTGGGTCGGGGCCCGGTGCGGCGAGAGTGCGTGCATGGCGTCGCGCGTCAGACGGGAGTTTGACGACAGGGCCTAGAGGGCCCGGTCCGGTGTCAGCCCCCTGTCAGCGCCGCGTCAGCCTCTCCCGCTTCGGTTGAGGCGGGTACCCGGGAGGAAGGCCCGGAGGGACCCGTAGAGGGCGACCGCCGGGTCCGGACGGGAGCCGGAGGAGAGAACCTGTACACGCGCGGGGAGCGCCTTGACCGGTGCTCGGGCGATGCGGGACATGATGTGCACACAGCGCGACAGGCCGTCTCGAAATGTCGTCCAATCCTTGGATGGCCTCGGGAAGGCGACCCTAACCGACGTAGGGTTGATCCTGGGATGGTCCGTGGGACGACCAGGCCCCGGACAGCCGCCTCGAAGGAGGTCCAGTTCAGTGACCAGCCAGGTCAGCAGCCCAGCGGAGCAGACCGACGGAACCGTCGTGGGAGAGCAGCGCAAACCGGGCGGCGCGAAGGACGTGCGGCGCCTGGACCGGGTGATCATCCGGTTCGCGGGGGACTCGGGTGACGGCATGCAGCTCACCGGGGACCGTTTCACCTCGGAGACCGCTTCCTTCGGCAACGACCTCTCCACCCTCCCGAACTTCCCCGCCGAGATCCGCGCCCCCGCCGGCACCCTGCCGGGTGTCTCGTCCTTCCAGCTCCACTTCGCCGACCACGACATCCTCACCCCCGGTGACGCGCCGAACGTCCTGGTCGCCATGAACCCGGCCGCCCTGAAGGCCAACATCGGCGACCTCCCGCGCGGCGCCGAGATCATCGTCAACACCGACGAGTTCACCAAGCGCGCCCTGCAGAAGGTCGGGTACGCCAGCGACCCGCTCCACGACGGCTCGCTCGACGGCTACAGCCTCCATCCGGTGCCGCTGACCACGCTCACCGTGGAAGCGCTGAAGGAGTTCGACCTCTCCCGCAAGGAGGCCGAGCGCAGCAAGAACATGTTCGCGCTGGGTCTGCTGAGCTGGATGTACCACCGGCCCACCGAGGGCACCGAGAAGTTCCTGAAATCGAAGTTCGCGAAGAAGCCGGACATCGCGGAGGCCAACATCGCGGCGTTCCGCGCGGGCTGGAACTTCGGCGAGACGACCGAGGACTTCGCGGTCTCCTACGAGGTCGCGCCGGCCACCAAGGCCTTCCCGGTCGGCACCTACCGGAACATCTCCGGCAACCTCGCCCTGGCCTACGGCCTGATCACCGCGTCCCGCCAGGCGGATCTTCCGCTGTTCCTGGGGTCGTACCCGATCACGCCGGCCTCGGACATCCTGCACGAGCTGAGCAAGCACAAGAACTTCGGCGTGCGCACCTTCCAGGCCGAGGACGAGATCGCGGGCATCGGCGCGGCGCTGGGCGCGGCGTTCGGCGGCTCGCTGGCGGTGACCACGACGAGCGGCCCCGGTATCGCCCTGAAGAGCGAGACGATCGGTCTCGCGGTCTCGCTGGAGCTGCCCCTGCTGGTGGTGGACATCCAGCGCGGCGGCCCGTCGACGGGTCTGCCGACCAAGACCGAGCAGGCCGACCTGCTCCAGGCGATGTACGGCCGCAACGGCGAGGCGCCGGTGCCGGTGGTCGCGCCGCAGACCCCGGCCGACTGCTTCGACGCCGCCCTGGAGGCGGCCCGGATCGCGCTGACCTACCGCACGCCGGTGATGCTGCTGTCGGACGGCTATCTGGCCAACGGCTCCGAGCCGTGGCGCATCCCCGACCTGGACGAGCTGCCCGACCTGCGGGTGCAGTTCGCCTCCGGCCCGAACCACACGCTGAAGGACGGCACCGAGGTCTTCTGGCCGTACAAGCGGGACCCGCAGACGCTGGCCCGGCCGTGGGCGATCCCGGGCACCCCGGGCCTGGAGCACCGCATCGGCGGCATCGAGAAGCAGGACGGCACGGGCAACATCTCCTACGACCCGGCCAACCACGACTTCATGGTCCGCACCCGGCAGGCCAAGATCGACGGCATCGAGGTCCCCGACGTGGAGGTCGACGACCCGCACGGAGCGAGGACCCTGGTCCTCGGCTGGGGCTCGACCTACGGCCCGATCACGGCGGCGGTACGGCGGCTGCGCGCGGCCGGCGAGTCGATCGCCCAGGCCCATCTGCGCCATCTCAACCCCTTCCCGCGCAACCTCGGCACGGTCCTGAAGGGCTACGACAAGGTGGTCGTCCCCGAGATGAACCTCGGGCAGCTCGCCACCCTCGTCCGGGCGAAGTACCTGGTCGACGCCCACTCCTACAACCAGGTCAACGGCATGCCGTTCAAGGCGGAACAGCTCGCCGCGGCGCTGAAGGAGGCCATCGATGACTGACGCCACCAACGGGCTGCTGCAGCTGGTCCCCAAGGCCGAGGCCAAGCAGTCGATGAAGGACTTCAAGTCGGACCAGGAGGTGCGCTGGTGCCCGGGCTGCGGTGACTACGCGATCCTCGCGGCCGTGCAGGGCTTCATGCCGGAGCTGGGGCTGGCGAAGGAGAACATCGTCTTCGTCTCCGGCATCGGCTGCTCCTCCCGCTTCCCGTACTACATGAACACCTACGGGATGCACTCCATCCACGGCCGCGCCCCGGCCATCGCCACGGGCCTGGCCTCCTCCCGCCGGGACCTGAGCGTGTGGGTCGTCACCGGTGACGGCGACGCGCTGTCCATCGGCGGCAACCATCTGATCCACGCCCTGCGCCGCAACGTCAACCTGAAGATCCTGCTGTTCAACAACCGGATCTACGGCCTGACGAAGGGCCAGTACTCGCCCACCTCCGAGGTCGGCAAGGTCACCAAGTCGACGCCGATGGGTTCGCTGGACGCGCCGTTCAACCCGGTGTCGCTGGCGATCGGCGCGGAGGCGTCCTTCGTGGCGCGCACGATCGACTCGGACCGCAAGCACCTGACCGAGGTGCTGCGCGCCGCCGCCGACCACCCGGGCACGGCGCTGATCGAGATCTACCAGAACTGCAACATCTTCAACGACGGCGCGTTCGACGCCCTGAAGGACAAGCAGCGGGCCGAGGAGGCGCTGATCCGGCTGGAGCACGGGCAGCCGATCCGCTTCGGGCCCGACGGCGCGAGAGGGGTCGTACGCGACCGGCGGACCGGCGATCTGAAGGTGGTGACCGTGACCCCGGAGAACGAGGCGGAGGTCCTGGTGCACGACGCCCACGCCGCGTCCCCGACCACGGCCTTCGCCCTGTCCCGGCTGGCCGATCCGGACACCCTGCACCACACCCCGGTCGGAGTGTTCCGCTCCGTCGAACGGCCGGTCTACGACACGGCGATGGCCGAGCAGCTCGACACCGCGGTCGAGCAGCACGGCAAGGGTGACCTGGCCGCGCTGCTGGCGGGCGGGGACACGTGGACGGTCGTCGGCTGATCAGGCTGCCGGTTCAGGAGGCCCGGGACTGGTTGTCCCGGGCTTCGTCGTATGCGCGGCGGCTCTCGGCGTGTGCGCGACGGCTCTCGTCGTAGGCACGGCGGGCCTTCTCGACCTCGTCCATGCGGTTGTGCGTCCACTGGGCGAGGGCCCGGACCTGCTCCGCCGCCTCGCGGCCGAGGCCGGTGAGCGAGTAGTCGACGCGGGGCGGGATGACCGGCTTGGCGTCCCGGTGGACCAGGCCGTCGCGCTCCAGGGTCTGGAGGGTCTGGGTGAGCATCTTCTCGCTGACGCCCCGGCCGCCGGAGCCGCTGATCGCCCGGCGCAGCTCGCTGAACCGGTACGGCCGCTCCAGCAGCTCGATGAGGACGAGGACACCCCAGCGGCTGGTGACGTGCTCCAGGACCAGGCGGTGCGGGCACATCGCCTCGGCGTCCACCACGTTCTTGCTTACCGGCATACCAGTACCTTACTTCAAAGTGGGTACTTTCGCTCGGTTAGTGCAGCTCCTAGGGTGAGTGGCATACCCACCGGAGAAGGAGTCACCCCTCATGAGCATCGTCGTCACCGGAGCCACCGGACACCTCGGCCGGCACGTCGTGGAACAGCTGCTGGAGAAGGTCCCGGCCGAGCAGATCACCGCCGTCGTGCGCGACGAGGCGAAGGCCGCCGGCTTCGCCGCCCGGGGAGTGCGGCTCGCCGTCGCCGACTACAACGTGCCCGAGACCTTCGACGGCCTGTTCGCCGCCGGTGACAAGGTCCTGCTGATCTCCGGCAACGAGTTCGACAAGGGCCGGGTGGGGCAGCACACGGTCGTCATCGAGGCGGCCAAGGCGGCCGGCGTGGCACTGCTCGCCTACACCAGCGCCCCCGGCACCCTGACGGCCTCACTGGCCGACGACCACCGGGCGACCGAGCAGGTGCTGCTCGCCTCCGGCCTGCCCTACAGCCTGCTGCGCAACGGCTGGTACCACGAGAACTACACCGAGAACCTGGCGCCGGTGCTGGAGCACAACGCGGTGGTGGCCGCCGCCGGTGACGGCCGGGTCTCCTCGGCCGCCCGCGCCGACTACGCCGCCGCCGCGGTCGCGGTGCTGACCGGCGAGGGTCACGAGAACACGACGTACGAGCTGGGCGGCGACGAGGCGTGGAGCTTCGCCGAGTACGCGGCCGAGCTGAGCCGGCAGACCGGCAGGGAGATCGTCTACAACCCGGTCTCGGTGGAGGCCCTCACCGGCATCCTGACCGGCGCCGGGGTGCCCGCGCCGGTGGCCGGGATCCTGGCCGGCGTGGACGCCTCGATCGAGAAGGGAGAGCTGGTCGTCTCCTCCGGCGACCTGTCCCGGCTGACCGGCCGCCCGGCCACGCCGCTCGCGGAGGCCGTCACCGCCGCGCTCAAGGGCTGACACGGGCGGACCCCCGGCTGTCATGACCGTATGGCGATACGAGCATGACAGCCGGGGTCGCCCGGCGCTACCTTCGTCCTCGTGCGTCCACGCGCGGACGCACGAGCGAGAAGGAGGGGACGTGGCCGGGACGTCCGAGGGTGAGCACCGCACAGGCCTGCTGAACGGCTTCGCCGCCTACGGCATGTGGGGGCTGGTGCCCCTGTTCTGGCCGCTGCTCAAACCGGCCGGCGCCATGGAGATCCTGGCCCACCGCATGGTGTGGTCCCTGGTGTTCGTCGCCGCCGCGCTGCTCTTCGTACGCCGCTGGGCCTGGGCCGGAGAGCTGCTGCGCCAGCCCCGTCGGCTCGGCCTCGTCGCCGTGGCCGCCGGTGTCATCACCGTGAACTGGGGCGTCTACATCTGGGCGGTGAACGCCGGCCACGTCGTCGAGGCCTCGCTCGGCTACTTCATCAACCCGCTGGTCACCATCGCGATGGGCGTGCTGCTCCTCAAGGAGCGGCTGCGGCCCGTGCAGTGGGCGGCGGTCGGCATAGGCCTCGCCGCCGTCGTCGTACTGACCGTCGGCTTCGGCCGCCCCCCGTGGATCTCCCTCTGCCTCGCCTTCTCCTTCGCCACCTACGGGCTGGTCAAGAAGAAGGTGGACCTCGGCGGGGTCGAGTCACTGGCCGCCGAGACCGCCATCCAGTTCCTGCCGGCGCTCGGCTATCTGCTGTGGCTGACCGCGCACGGCGAGGCGAGTTTCCTGGGCGAGGGCGCCGGACACGCCGCCCTGCTCGCCTCCACGGGCATCGTCACCGCCCTCCCGCTGGTCTGCTTCGGCGCGGCGGCGATCCGCGTGCCCCTGTCCACGCTGGGCCTGCTGCAGTACCTGGCCCCGATCTTCCAGTTCCTCCTCGGCGTCCTCTACTTCCACGAGGCCATGCCGGCCGAGCGGTGGGCCGGGTTCGCGCTCGTCTGGCTGGCGCTGATCCTGCTCACGGGCGACGCGCTGCGGTGGGCCAGGCGACCGGCGCGGCTCGCCGTGCCGACGGCCCGCACGGTCGAGACGCCGACATCGGCGTCGACATCGCCGTCGGCGTCGACTCCGGCGGACGCCTGACCTGGAGGGGGCACAGTCGCCCCAGGGGGCGGAGTGCCCCCTTCCGCCGACGCGTCCGGCTATAAGTGGGAGCCATGACCACACAGGCGCCCGCCCCCCTGCACTGGAAGCTCGTCATCGACGCGGCCGACCCGCACGCACAGGCCGACTTCTGGGCCGCCGCGCTGCACTACACCCCCGAGGACAACAGCGCCCTCGTCGAACGGCTGCTGTCCGTCGGCGCGCTGTCCGGGGAGGCCACCGTCGAGTACCACGGGCGGGCCGCGTTCCGTGACCTGATCGCCGTACGGCACCCCGACGACCCGTACGACCCCGGGTCCGGCACCGGGCTCGGGCGGCGGCTGCTGTTCCAGCGGGTACCGGAGCCCAAGACCGTGAAGAACCGGCTCCACCTCGACGTCCACGCCGGCCCGGAGCGGCGCGCGGACGAGGTGGCACGCCTTCAGGCGCTGGGCGCCCGGGTGGTGCGCGAGGTGAAGGAGCCCGGCGGCCAGTGGGTGGTGATGGCGGACCCGGAGGACAACGAGTTCTGCGTGCAGTGACGCCGGGTCCGCCCGCTCTGCGTGAGGCCGGTCACGCCTGCGCCGCCGCCTTGGCCACGCGGTCGGTCAGGCGGACCATGCGGGCGCGGGCGGACTCCAGCGGGCCCGGGTCGTCCGCGGCGGGGCCCGGCTCGGCGGTGAGGTCCGTCCACAGGTCGATCAGGTCGCGGCCCAGGCGCAGGCCCTCCTCCGGGTCGCGCACCGCGCGCCAGGCGGTGGCCGCGCTGCGCACGTTGTCGTAGGCGGCCTCCCCGTCCCGTGCCTGCCGGCGCAGCCCGGCGACGTCCAGGGACAGCCGGAAGGCGCGGACCGGGTCACCGGCCAGGTAGGCGATGTAGGCGGACAGTTCGCGCAGGTGCAGCACCTCGGCGTGGCGCGGGCCGAACACGGCGGACGCCTCGGCGAGCGTCCGGTCGGCCAGTTCCGCCGCCGTGTCGATACGGCCGGACCGCACGGCCTCGTTGATCCGGCTCAGCGGCTCGGTGAGCAGTTCCGCACCCTCGGCGGTCTCGGTCAGCGGCCCGTCCCCGAGCACCTCCTCGGCGACCGCGTCGAATCCACGGGCCGGGGTGGGGGTGGGAGCGGAGGGCTCCGGCGGCAGGGCAGCGAGGGGGCTGTGAGCCGCGGGGCCCTGTGTGTCCGTGTCGGGCCCGTTCATCACCGGCGCCGGTCCGAACTGCCCGGTCGGGGCCTGCACGGTGCCCGGCGTCCCGGACGCCGCCGGCCGCGGGGTCACCCGGACCGCCTCCCCCGTCACCCGGCTGGAGCCGTCCGCGGAGACCTCCAGGGGGACCACGCAGCCCGCGAGGTCGTCGTGGACCGTGGCGCGTATGGGCGCGCCCACGCTGATGGCCAGGCGCTGAAGGTGGTCGAGCACGGCCTGCTGGATCTCCTCGCCCGGTGCCGCCACGACCGACGCCCCGTCCACCGACGCGCCTCCCGCGCCGAACACCCGGACGGACACCGCCGCCGCGGGCCCCACGGGCTGCCGCGCCCGCTTCTTCTCGAAGCTGACTCCAGCCATCGGTGTCCCTCACTCCCCCGGCGTCGCGATCCGGTCGTACGCGTCCTGCCCACCAGTGTGTCCGCTCCGCACGGTTTTCCACGTCACCGCGACGTCACAGCCTCGCACCAGCCGCACTCTGGCGGAAGTTGCTTGCATGTGCATAGGATGCGTACGCATTCAATCGCGGTACGACATGACACATCTGGGGGACTCATGAGCCGCCGTTTCCTCTTCCTCCTGGGCAGCGCCCGGGAAGCGGGCAACACCGAACTGCTGGCCCGCGAGGCCGCCGCGCAGCTGCCCGGCGAGGTCGAACAGCGCTGGATCCGCCTCGCCGACCACCCCCTGCCCGACTTCGTGGACCTGCGGCACGACAGCGACCATGTCCGGCCGTCCCCGGACACCCCGGCCGGCCTGCTGCTCGACGCCACGCTGGCGGCGACGGACATCGTGATCGCCTCGCCGCTGTACTGGTACTCGGTGTCCAGCCTCACCAAGCGCTACCTGGACTACTGGTCGGCCTGGCTGCGCACCCCGGGCGTCGACTTCAAGGCGACGATGGCCGGCCGCACCCTCTGGGGCATCGCCGCGCTGGCGGACGACGAGCCGTCGGTCGCCGACCCGTACGCCGGCACGCTCAACAACTCGGCCGCCTACCTGCGGATGCGCTTCGGCGGGGTCCTGCTCGGCAACGGCAGCGCGCCCGGTGACGTACACGAGGACGCCGAGGCGCTGGCGCGCGCGAAGACGTTCTTCGCGCAGGACGCGCCCCTCGCGCGCTTCCCGTACGAGGCCGTCGGCGCCCCACTCCGGTGAGCCCGCGTCAGGCGTTGATGTCCTTCGCCGTGAACCGCGCCCAGGCCGCCGCGCCGAACACGGCCGCGTACAGCCCCTGGAGACCCAGGTTCTTCACCAGGTCGTCCCAGTAGACGGGATCGCGCATCAGGTCGGCGAAGGACAGCCAGTAGTGCGAGAACAGGTACGGCTGGATCGCGTGCAACTGGGGTATCTGGTCGACGATCTGCACGGTGATGAGCAGGCCGACCGTGGTCGCCATCGCCGCGATGCCGCTGTTGGTGAGCGTCGACACGAACAGGCCGAGGGCCGCCACGCCGACCAGGGAGGCCGCGACCACGAGGGCGATCAGCAGGGCGCGGCCGAGCCCCTCGGCGAAGCTGATCCGGGTGCCGGAGATCGTGGTCAGCTCGCCGAGCGGGAAGAGCAGCGCGCCGACGAGCAGCGCCGAGACGGCGACGACCAGGGTGGCCAGCAGACAGAAGGCCAGCACGGTCGCGTACTTGGTGAGCAGCAGCCGGGTGCGGCCGGCCGGGGCGACCAGCAGATAGCGCAGGGTGCCCGCGCCGGCCTCCCCGGCGATCGCGTCGCCCGCCACGACGCCGACCGCCATCGGCAGGAAGAACGGCAGGGTCGCGGCCAGTGCGGTGAACACCAGGAACAGGCCGTTGTTGGTGATCTGCGAAATGAAGGCAGGGCCCTCGCCGCCGCCCCCGCCCGCCGGCCCGCCGCCCCGCGTCTCGATCTTCACCGCGATCCCGACCAGCGCCGGCACCGCGGCCAGCACCCCGAGCAGGGCCAGCGTGCGCCAGCGGCGGACGGTGGTGACCAGCTCGCTGCGCAACAGCCCGAGGGTCCACAGGGGGTTCGCCCGGCGCCCGGCGCCCGCCTGGAGCACATCAGCCCGCGACATCGAAGCCCTCCCCGGTCAGCGCCACGAACGCGTCCTCCAGCGAGGCCCGTTCGACGGTGAGGCCCCGGACCCGGACGCCCGCCGTGACCAGGGCCGCGGTCACCTCGGCGAGATCCCGCGCCGGGGGTTCGCCGGTGACCCGGTCGCCGTCGGCCGTCACGTCTGCGACGCCCAGTTCCTTCAGCACGCGTGCCGCCTCGGCCGGGTCCGGGGTGGTCACCACCAGCCGGCCGCGCGCCCCGGCGGCCAGATCGGCCACCGCGCCCTGGGTGACGAGCCGGCCCTGCGCCATGACCGCCGCATGGGTGCACACCTGTTCGATCTCGTCGAGGAGGTGCGAGGAGAGGAAGACGGTCGTGCCGTCGGCGGCCAACTCCCTGACCAGGGTGCGGATCTCGCGCATGCCCTGCGGGTCGAGACCGTTGGTGGGCTCGTCCAGGACGAGCAGTCTGCGCGGCTGGAGCAGCGCGGCGGCCAGTCCCAGACGCTGTTTCATGCCGAGCGAGTACGCCTTCGCCTTCTTGCCCGCGGCGGCGGCGAGACCGACCCGGTCCAGCGCCGCGGCGACGCGGGCGCGCCGGGTGCGCGGGTCGGCGGTCGGGTCGGCGGCGTCGTAGCGCAGCAGGTTGTCCCGGCCGGAGAGGAAGCCGTACAGGGCGGGGCCCTCGATGAGCGCGCCGACCTGCGGCAGGACCGTACGGGCCGCCCGCGGCATGGGCCGGCCGAGCACCCGGGCGGTGCCCGCGGTCGGCTCGATCAGACCCATCAGCATGCGGATGGTGGTGGTCTTGCCGGAGCCGTTCGGGCCGAGGAAGCCGAAGACGCTGCCCGCCGGGACGGTCAGGTCGAGACCGTCCACGGCGAGCTGTCCGCCGCGGTAGCGCTTGGTGAGGCCGCGTGTGGCGATCACACTCGCCGTCGCGTCGCCCGGGTCCGGCTGCGTGGCGGACGGTTCGTCCATCGGCTCCCCTCGGTTCGTCCCGTTCGTCTCATCCGGTGCGGCGTGCCGGGAAGGTCACTTCCCCGCGTCGGCCGCCTTCACCAGGGCCTCCTTGGTCACCGCGCCGGCGTACACCGTGCCGTCGTCGGTGATCAGGGCGTTGACCAGACGGGTGGAGAAGACCGTGCCCTTGCCGAACTTCCCGGAGACCGGGTCGCCCAGCGAGCCGAGGAAGCCGCCGAGGTCACCGCCCTGGGAGCCGGTCGGCAGGCCGCCCTTGGCGCCGGTGTCGAAGGTGGCGACGGACGTCCAGCCCTTGCCCAGCACCTTCAGCCCGTCCCTGCCCTCAAGGCCTCCGGCGAAGTCCTCGCCGTGCTTCGGGGCGTGCTCCCGGGCCCCGGCCGCGTCCTTCTCCTCGGTGACCTTCGCGCCCCTGGGCGGCGTGAAGTCGAACGTGGAGGCGGCCGGCCGGGTGAAGGAGACCTGGGTGAAGCCCGCGTCGAACACGGCGGCGCCACCGCTCCTCGGCGTCAGCGTGAACTTCAGCGGCATGCCGGTCTTCGCGTCCACGGCGATGCTGATCGCGCCGACCGTGGTGCCGGACTGCCTGGGCCGGATCAGCAGCTTGTAGGCGTCGCGCCCGGCGACCTGGGCGGTGCCGTCGACGGTGACGGACGTGGTGTCGTCCACCGACTTCAGGGCCTGGTCGGCGAAGTCCTTGGGCGTGGCCGGCGGCTCGGCCTCACGCTCCTTGCCGGAGCCGGGCCGGGTGGAGTGGTGGACCTCGTTGCTCTTGCTGTCGTAGCCCCAGACGTCCTTGCCGTCGTGGATCAGGCTGTACTCGGCGCCGCTCTCCAGCAGCGACAGCTTCTGCCGGTCCGGGCCGTCGGCGGCGACGCGCAGGGTGTGCGTGCCGGAGACCAGTTCGGTGAGCTTGGCCTGCGGGTCGGCGGAGGAGCCGTCGCCCGAGCCGCCCCGGCCCGCGCCGGACATCAGGCCGTCCTCCAGGCCGCCGAGGTCGGGCAGGCCGAGGTCGGTGCTGATCTTCACCGTGCCGGACAGCTGCTGCACGTCCGACTTGGCGATCTTCTCGATGAGCTGCTGTGCGCTGATCTTCGGCAGGTCGGGGTCACCGGAGTCGGCGAGCGCCGGGACCAGCCCGATCGTGGCCGCCGCCACCCCCACCACCGCGACCGGCACGGCGTACCGGGCGGCCTTGCGCCGGCCGGAGCGCGGGTGCTCGTCGCGCGCGGCGCCCACTGCGTCGTCGGATTCGTACGGTGCCATGTGTGCCTTACCTCCGTCGTCGGCGGCGGCTGTCCTCACGCTGGTCCGCTGGTCCACCCTGAGCCGCCATTCTCACCCGAAACGGTGAGGAGTGGTGATTTCCGTGGTGTCCATCTGACCAAATCGGCCGTGAACAAGCGTCAGACCTCGGAGCCAACTCCGTCTACACCTGCGGTATGACACCCGGCGGCGGTTTCTCCACCCGACCCGTAGGGGTCGTGCCGGACGCCGGCGCCCGTACGGGTGACCGGCCGGGTCAGCCGGCGCGGTGCACGACCGCGTCGCACAGCTCGATCAGCGCCGCCTTGGCATCGCACTCGCGCAGCGGGGCGAGCGCGGCCCGCGCCTCCTCCGCGTACCGCACGGTGTCCCGGCGGGCCTGCTCCAGCGCGGGGTGCGCGCGCAGCGCGGCCAGCGCCTCGGCGTGCCGGGCGTCGTCGCTGAGGTCGGAGTCCAGCAGCTCGCACAGCGCGACGTCCTCGGCCAGCCCCAGCCGGGCGGCCCGCTCGCGCAGCCGGAGCACCGGCAGGGTCGGGATGCCCTCGCGCAGGTCGGTGCCCGGCGTCTTGCCGGACTCGTGGGAGTCGGAGGCGATGTCCAGGACGTCGTCCGCGAGCTGGAAGGCGACTCCGAGCCGTTCGCCGTACTGGGTGAGCACGTCGACGAGCGTCTCGTCGGCGCCGGACATCATCGCGCCGAACCGGCACGACACCGCCACCAGGGAGCCCGTCTTGCCGGCGAGCACGTCCAGATAGTGCTCGACCGGGTCTCGGCCGTCCGAGGGGCCCGCGGTCTCCAGGATCTGGCCGGTGACGAGCCGTTCGAACGCCAGGGCCTGCACCCGGACCGCCTCGGGGCCGAGGTCGGCGAGGATCTGGGAGGCGCGGGCGAAGAGGAAGTCGCCGGTGAGGACCGCGACGGAGTTGCCCCAGCGCGTGTTGGCGCTGTCCACGCCACGCCGTACGGCCGCCTCGTCCATGACGTCGTCGTGGTACAGCGTGGCCAGGTGGGTCAGCTCCACGACCACGGCCGACGGCACCACGCCCGGCGCGTAGGGGTCGCCGAACTGGGCGGCGAGCATCACGAGGAGTGGCCGGAACCGCTTCCCGCCCGCCCGCACCAGGTGCTGCGCGGCCTCCGTGATGAACGGGACCTCGCTCTTGGTGGCTTCGAGCAAGCCTTCCTCGACAGCCGCCAATCCGGCCTGGACATCGGCTTCGAGAGCCTGGTCCCGCACGCTCAGCCCGAACGGCCCGACGACGGTCACGAGGGGTCTCCTGTCTGCTGGTGTCTGCTGGCGATTACACGGTTTGTCGATAGGTCGCTGCCCTCACTCAAGTCAGCGTATCCGGTCCTCTTTCGATCACCGATAGCGCCCACCGGTCCAGCCCGGGCGATACCGGACCATGACCGGCATGGTCTTGATCACACAGTGTGAACGGAAATTTATCCATATAAGAGTAATCCGGACACTGTGCCCCCACCTCGGCAACGACGCGCCCCATATGCCAGGTTCCGGCATCACCCCGACTTCAAGCATGAATCCCCCTAATCCCCCATGTCCGATTTAAAACTGTTTGCTATTTCGTGAATTGGGTCACGCGACCGGCCGCCCCACCTCCCCGGCCGAACCCCCGTGACCCCTTGCGCCGTTGGCGAGTTGAGCATTGGCAACCGCAAAGGATCAAGCACCCCATACGCCGTCGATCAAGGTCAAATCGCACGTTGCATGAATCCGGCCCTTGTTCCCGACATGTGCTCTCGCATACGTTCCGGGCCGTCGGGCGGACGCCGAATCCTGCCGCCGCCCGCATACCCATCGACGAAATTCGTACGGCAGGAGCGGGGGACCCAGGTAAGCCGCCGGTCCGGACGGCACACGCCGCGCCGGACGGCTAGGGGTGAAGCCATGCCTCCGTCAGGGGCACGGCCGGGCACCTCCCCGCCCGAACCCGACAGCTCACCCCGCAGGCGCCGGAGAGGAACGCCCCCATGTCTGCTGTCGCTCAGCCCCGCCGTACCCGGAACAGCCGTCTCGTCCGCGCGCTCACCGCCGCCGGCACCGGCGCCGCCGTCCTCGCCCTGCCGCTCATCGGCGCGACCAGCGCCTCCGCGGCCCCCAGCACCGCCACCACCACGGCGGCCACCACCCCCGCCGGCTACCCGAACAACCTCGACGGCTGGATCCGCGAGTCGCTCGCGATCATGGCCGAGAAGCGCATCCCGGGCACCTACAACGGCATCTACCGCAACATCATCCGCGAGTCCTCGGGCAACCCGAACGCCATCAACCTCTGGGACTCCAACGCCGCCAAGGGCATCCCGTCCAAGGGCCTGCTCCAGGTCATCGACCCGACGTTCAACGCGTACCACGTGCCCGGAACGTCCTTCAACATCTACGACCCGGTCGCCAACATCACCGCCGCCTGCAACTACGCGGCCGCGCGGTACGGGTCCATCGACAACGTGTTCGGCGCGTACTGACCGGCACCGGCGGCCGGGCCGGGCGCTACTGATGTTCCGGTCAGTCGGTCGGGAAGAGTCGTTCGAGGACGACGGCGATGCCGTCGTCCTCGTTCGACAGGGTGACCTCGTCGGCCACCGCCTTGAGTTCGGGATGCGCGTTGGCCATGGCGACACCGCGCCCGGCCCAGTCGAACATCGGGATGTCGTTGGGCATGTCGCCGAACGCGAGAGCCCGTTCGGCGGCGATCCCGAGACGTTCGGCGGCCAGCGCCAGCCCGGTCGCCTTCGTCACCCCGCACGGCTGGAGCTCCACCGTGCCCGGCCCCGACATGGTGACCGTCGCCAGCGAGCCCACCGCCGCGCGGGCCACGGCCGCCAACTCGTCGTCGGACAGGGTGGCGTGCCGCAGCAGCACCTTGCTGATGGGCGCGCACCACAGATCGTCCCGCCGGCCGACCCGCACCGCGGGCAGCGTCGGGTGGGGCATCCGGTAGCCCGGCTCGATGAGCGTGAGCCCGTCCACGCCGTCCTGGTCGACCGCCGCGTAGATCTGCCCCACCTCCGCCTCGATCTTGCCGAGCGCGGTCTCGGCCAGCTCCCGGTCCAGCCGGACCGACCACAGCAGACGGTCGGTACCGGCGTCGTAGACCTGGGCCCCCTGCCCGCACACCGCGAGCCCGGCGCAGCCGAGGTCCGCCAGCAGCGGCCGCACCCGCGGTGCCGGGCGGCCCGTCACCACCAGGTGCCGGGCACCGGCCCGCGCCACCCGCGCGAGCGCGGCGAGGGACCGGTCCGAGACGGTGTCGTCGCCGCGCAGCAGCGTCCCGTCCAGGTCAGTGGCGATCAGTGCATATGCCGGGGTGGGTGCCATGATCAGAGAATACGGACAGGACGCCCCGCCGACTCACCCGTCATTCCCCGCACTTACGTGCCGTTCCCGCCAACCCCTCACCGTGGACCGCGCGGTGAGCGCCGCTCAGTCGTGGGGTGCGGCCAGGTGTGTGACCAGGCGCGGTGAAGCGAACTTGAGCAGGGGGCTGCCGTCCTCCGCCTCCGCCCCCAAACCTTTCGAGCACCTGGTGAGGCACTGCCCAAGACACTCAGCTCGGCCGTAACGTGTGGCCCGACCACATGGAACGCGGTGCCATGCATGGCCCGGATGAGAGTGAGGCAGCACCCCATGCCCCCCTTCGACGTCCCCGAGGGCGACCCCTTCGGTCCGCACAACCTCCCCTATGGCGTGTTCGCGCCCTCCGGCAGCACGGAGCGGAGGATCGGCGTCCGGCTCGGGAACCACGTCCTCGACGCGGGCGCCGCGGCCGCCGCGCTCGGCTCGCCCCACCAGCCGCTGCTCGCCCGGCCCACCCTCAACCCGCTGCTGGCCGCCGGCCGCTCCACCTGGTCGGACGTACGGCGCGCCGTCACGTCCTGGGTCACGGACCCGGCGCACCGCGCGACCGTCGAGCCGCTGTTCCACCCCCTGTCCGAGGTGACCCTGCACCTGCCCTTCGAGGTCGCGGACTACGTCGACTTCTACGCCTCGGAGAACCACGCCCGGAACGTCGGCCAGATCTTCCGCCCCGACGCCGAGGACTCCCTCACCCCCAACTGGAAGCACCTGCCGATCGGTTACCACGGCCGCTCCGGCACCGTGGTCGTCTCCGGCACGGACGTCGTACGGCCGTCCGGGCAGCGCAAGGGCCCGGCCGACCCCGCGCCCGTCTTCGGCCCCTCGATCCGGCTGGACATCGAGGCCGAGGTCGGCTTCGTCGTGGGCGTGCCGTCGCGGCTCGGCAGCCCGGTCGCGCTCGGCGGCTTCCGGGAGCACGTCTTCGGACTGTGCCTGCTGAACGACTGGTCCGCGCGGGACATCCAGGCCTGGGAGTACGTCCCTCTCGGCCCGTTCCTCGGCAAGTCCTTCGCCACCTCGGTGTCGGCGTGGATCACTCCGCTGGAGGCGCTGGAGCACGCGCGCGTGGCGCCTCCGGAGCGCACCCATCCGCTGCTGCCCTACCTGGACGACTCGGCGCCCGGCACGGAACCTGGCGGCTACGACCTGCGCATCTCGGTCGCGGTCAACGGCCACGTCGTCTCCGAACCGCCCTTCTCCACCATGTACTGGACCGCCGCCCAGCAGCTCGCCCACATGACCGTGAACGGCGCCTCGCTGCGCACGGGCGACCTGTACGGCTCCGGCACGGTGAGCGGCCCCGCCGAACGCCAGCGCGGCTCCCTGCTGGAACTGACCTGGAACGGCCGCGACCCCCTCGAACTCCCGGACGGCAAACGGACCTTCCTGGAGGACGGCGACGTGGTCACCCTGTCGGCATGGGCCCCGGGCGCGGACGGCCGCCGGGTGGGGCTGGGGGAGGTCAGCGGGCGGGTGGTGTCGGGCTGACGCTGCGGGGGGTCGCCGGGCGGCTGTGCCGGGCGGGCCGGTGGCTTGTGTGGCGGGCCGGCCGGGCGCGGCGGGAGTCACGGGCCTGGTCCGGTCCCGGCGGATCGGTGTCGGCACCTGACTCCGGCCGCCCGTCTTCGTCATACTGACGGGGACACGCACCACGCGCGAGCCGCCGTCGCGTGACGCGTGCCCGGCACCACCGTCACCCGCACACCTCTCCGACCAGGAACCGGAGCCCCGGCATGACTGTCTGCCTGCTCCTGCTGAGCGTCGTCGCCCTGACGGCCGCCGTACCGGCGCCGCGCGCGCTGACCCGTGCCGCCTGGCCCGAGCGGGAACCCGTGGTCGCACTGTGGGTGTGGCAGTGCCTGGTCGCCACCGTCCTGCTGTGCTGCCTGACCGCACTGGTCCTGGGCGCGGCGGCCGTCTTCCACACCGTCCGCGACCGCGTGTTCGCGCCCGCGCCGCCCGCCGTCACCGCCGCGTACGACCTGTCCACCGCGCCGGTGTGGGCCGCCGCGCTCACCGTACTGCTGGCCTGCGGGGCCGCCTGGACGACGGCGATGCTGGCCCGCGAACTCGTCGAGGCCCGCCGCAGCCGGGGCCAGGCCCGGGCGCACCTGCGCGAGCGTGCCCCCGAGCTGCCGGCCGGGCTGCCGGCGGCGCGCGGGCCGATGCTGGTGCTGGAGGACGAGTACCCGGACGCCTGGTGGATGCCGGGTCACCCGCCGCAACTGGTCGTCACCACGGGGGCGTTGCACCGCCTCACCGACCTTCAACTGGACGCCGTCCTCACCCACGAGCGCGGGCACGCCCGCGCCCACCACGACTGGCTGCTGCACCTGTCCACCGCCCTCGCCACGGGCTTTCCGCGCGTGCCGCTCTTCGCCCACTTCTGCGACCAGACGCACCGCCTGGTCGAGCTGGCCGCCGACGACACGGCCTCCCGGCGCTGCGGGCACCTCACCACGGCCCTCGCCCTGATCGAGCTGAACCAGCACCGGGGTGTCCTGTCCTGCGACTCCAGCCGCCGTCTCCTCGGCGAGCGCGTCGACCGCCTGCTGGAGCCGCCGCCACGGCTGCTGCGCCGGCACCGGGCGCTGACGACGACAGTGGCCGCGCTGGTGCCGCTGATCCCGCTGCTGATCACCTTCGCCCCGGGTTTGACGGCACTGTCCTGACCGGATCCGCCGGGCGGCAGATCGTGCCCCGGAGAACGAGAGCACCGGCTGCTCGGGCTGCTGGGGCAGACCGAGGCGGAGCCCGAACTCTCGGCGGTCGAGCCGTGCCTGGCCGACTCCGATCCCCCTGTGCGCCGTACGGCCGTCGCGGTGCTCACGGAGACCGTGCCGCCCGGCACCGGCCGGGCCCTCGCCGGTGCGCTCACCGACCCCGATGCCGAGGTCCGCGCGGCTGCCGCGGCCTGGCTGCGGGAGGGGGTCGAGACGCTGCCGCCGAACCGGCCCTGGGCGCCGCTCTCGCCGGGGCGCTCGGTCAGGCCGACCCCGTGGTCCGGGCCGCCGCCCTCGATGTGCTGCGGGCCCTGCGCCTCGGCGAGGCCAGGGTGTTCGCGGCGGCGCTGGACGACCCCGGCATCGCCGTCCGGACGGAGGCCGTGCGGGCGCTCGTCTCGGTGGACGCGGTCCGGCCGCCGGCGGGCGCGGCGGACGATCCCTCCCGGGAGGTCCGGGTCACCGTGGCGAAGGCCCTGGCCACCGTCTCTCGGCGTCCCTCGCCGCGGCCGACCGGGATCTGCTCACCGCCGCTCTGGACCGGTTGACCGAGGACGGTGATCCGCTGGTGCGCGGCGCCGCGCTGGGTGCGCCGGCCGCCACCGGCTGCTCGCCGCCGCTGGCCGCACGTGCCGTGGCCGCCCTGTCGGACCCGGCCTGGCAGGTGCGGTCCGGTGCCGCGACCACGCTGTCGGCCGGGCCCGCGACACGGCCGTCCCGGCCCTCGCCAAGGCCCTTGCCGACCCGAACGCCGACGTCCGTGAGGCGGCGGTCCCGGCTCTGGGCCGGCACCGGACCTCGGCGGAGGCCCGCTCGGCCCTCGCCACGGCCACGGCCGACTCGGACGCGGACGTCCGGGCCCGTGCGGCGCGGGGGCTTTGAGCTCCCGCAGCGCGCCAGACCGTACCGGGCTATATCCAGTCGTCCGGTTCCGGCTCGTCCGGCGGTTCGGGCCAGTCGGGGTCCGGTGTGCCGCCGGCCGCCGGGGCTTCGTCGGCGGGCTTGGCGGCCCCGTCCAGGGAGGCCAGCACTTCGAGCACCCCTTCGCCGTACGTCACCAGTTTCTTCTCGCCGACGCCGTTCACCGTGCCCAGCTCCCGCACCGAGCCGGGCCACCGGGTCACGATCTCGCGCAGGGTGGCGTCGTGGAAGATGACGTACGCCGGGACGCCCTGTTCCCGGGCCTGTTCGGCGCGCCAGGCCCGCAGGGCCTCGAAGGCGGGGAGCAGCGCCTCGGGCAGCTCGGCCGCGACGGCCTTGGCCTTGCGGTCGCCCCCGGAGGAGCCGGTGGACCGCGTCCGGGAGGTGGCCGGCTTCTTCGGCTCCTTGCGCAGCGGCACCTCGCGCTCGCGCCGCAGCACCGAGCCGCTCGCCCCGGTGAGCGCCAGCGTGCCGTACTCCCCCTCGACCGCGAGGAGTCCCTGGGCCAGCAGCTGCCGGATGACCCCGCGCCACTCGGCCTCGGAGAGGTCCTGTCCGATGCCGAAGACGGACAGCTGGTCGTGGTCGAACTGGATCACCTTGGCGGTGCGCTTGCCGAGCAGGATGTCGACGATCTGCATCGCGCCGAACTTCTGCCCGCGCTCCCGCTGCAGCCGCACCACCGTGGAGAGCACCTTCTGCGCGGCGATCGTGCCGTCCCAGGTCTCGGGCGGGGTGAGGCAGGTGTCGCAGTTGCCGCACGCCGCGGCCTCGGGGTCCTGCCCGAAGTAGGCGAGCAGCTGGCCACGGCGGCACTGGGCGGTCTCGCACAGCGCGAGCATGGCGTCGAGGTGGGCGGCGGCCCGGCGGCGGAACGCCTCGTCGCCCTCGCCGGACTGGATCAGCTTGCGCTGCTGTATGACGTCGTTCAGGCCGTATGCCATCCAGGCCGTGGACGGCAGGCCGTCGCGGCCCGCCCGGCCGGTCTCCTGGTAGTACCCCTCGATCGACTTGGGCAGGTCCAGGTGGGCGACGAAGCGTACGTCCGGCTTGTCGATGCCCATGCCGAAGGCGATGGTCGCGACCACGACCAGGCCGTCCTCGCGCAGGAACCGGGCCTGGTGCGCCGCGCGCGTGGCCGCCTCCAGGCCCGCGTGGTACGGCACCGCCTGGATGCCGTTGGCGGTCAGGAACTCCGCCGTGCGCTCCACCGAGTTGCGCGAGAGGCAGTACACGATGCCGGCGTCGCCCGCGTGTTCCTCCCGGAGGAAGGCGAGCAGCTGCTTCCTGGGGTCGGCCTTGGGCACGATCCGGTACTGGATGTTGGGCCGGTCGAAGCTGGCGACGAAGTGCCGGGCCGTCGGCAGGTTCAGCCGCTGGGTGATCTCCTGGTGGGTGGCGTGGGTGGCCGTGGCGGTGAGGGCGATCCGCGGGACGTCCGGCCAGCGCTCGCCGAGCAGGGAGAGGGCGAGATAGTCGGGGCGGAAGTCGTGGCCCCACTGGGACACACAGTGGGCCTCGTCGATCGCGAAGACGGAGATCTTGCCACGGGAGAGCAGGTCCAGCGTGGCGTCCACGCGCAGCCGCTCCGGCGCCAGGTACAGCAGGTCCAGCTCGCCGGCCAGGAACTCGGCCTCGACCATGCGCCGCTCGTCGAAGTCCTGGGTGGAGTTGATGAAGCCGGCGCGGACACCGAGGGCACGCAGGGCATCCACCTGGTCCTGCATGAGGGCGATCAACGGCGAGACGACGACGCCGGTGCCGGGCCGGACCAGGGCCGGGATCTGGTAGCACAGCGATTTTCCGCCGCCGGTCGGCATGAGGACGACGGCGTCGCCACCCGCCACCACATGCTCGATGATCGCCTGCTGCTCACCCCGGAAGGCGTCGTATCCGAAGACCCGGTCGAGCGTGGCCAGCGCCTCGCTGTCGGCCGCGCCCGGCCCCTCGGTCACCTGTGCCATCTCGCTGATCCCGCCCGTCACGCCCATCGTCCTGTCCCCCGTCGGTCCCCCGTGTGTCGTCTCTCGACCGCTGCCTCCACCATAGGGGTCCGGACCGACAGCCCCGGAGTTATCCACAGGCTCGGTCGTTTCCGTGCGACACCGGTCAGCGATAGCCGGAGTGACCGCGGGAACACCGCTGCCCGGCGCCCTCCTGTGAGGGTGCCGGGCAGCGGCGCGGGTGACGCCGGCGTCAGCGCACGAAGACTCCCGCCTGGTTCGCCAGGTCCAGGAAGTACTGCGGCGCCACACCGAGGACCAGCGTCACGGCCACGCCCAGGCCGATCGCGAGCATGGTGAGCGGTGACGGTACGGCGACGGTCGGGCCCTCCGGCCGCGGCTCGCTGAAGAACATCAGCACGATCACGCGGATGTAGAAGAACGCGGCGATCGCCGAGGAGATCACACCGATCACGACCAGCGGGGCCGCGCCGCCGTCCGCCGCCGCCTTGAACACGGCGAACTTCCCGGCGAACCCGGAGGTCAGCGGGATACCGGCGAAGGCCAGCAGGAACACCGCGAACACGGCCGCCACCAGCGGCGAGCGGCGGCCGAGGCCCGCCCACTTCGACAGGTGGGTCGCCTCGCCGCCCGCGTCGCGCACCAGCGTGACCACGGCGAACGCGCCGATCGTGACGAAGGAGTAGCCCGCCAGGTAGAAGAGCACCGACGACACGCCGTCCTTCGAGGTGGCGATCACACCCGCCAGGATGAAACCGGCGTGCGCGATGGACGAGTACGCCAGCAGCCGCTTGATGTCGGTCTGGGTGATGGCGACGACCGCACCGCCCAGCATGGTGATGATCGCCACGGCCCACATGACCGGCCGCCAGTCCCAGCGCAGCCCGGGCAGGACGACGTACAGCAGGCGCAGCAGCGCGCCGAACGCGGCCACCTTCGTCGCCGCCGCCATGAAGCCGGTCACCGGGGTCGGCGCGCCCTGGTAGACGTCGGGCGTCCACATGTGGAACGGCACCGCGCCCACCTTGAACAGCAGGCCCATCAGGAGCATCGCGCCGCCGACCAGCAGCAGCGCGTCGTTGCCCATGGTGTTGGCGAGGGCCGGGTCGACGTCGGTGACCGTGCCGTCGACGACCTGGGCGATGCGCGCGTACGACATCGAGCCCGCGTAGCCGTACAGCAGCGCGATGCCGAACAGGGTGAACGCGGAGGCGAACGCGCCCAGCAGGAAGTACTTGACCGCGGCCTCCTGCGACATCAGCCGCTTGCGGCGGGCCAGCGCGCACAGCAGGTACAGCGGCAGGGAGAAGACCTCCAGTGCCACGAACAGGGTCAGCAGGTCGTTCGCCGCCGGGAAGATCAGCATGCCGCCGACCGCGAAGAGCAGCAGCGGGAAGACCTCCGTGGTGGTGAAGCCCGCCTTCACGGCGGCCTTCTCGCTGTCGCTGCCGGGTACGGAGGCGGCCTGCGCCGCGAAGGAGTCGACCCGGTTGCCGTGCGCGGCCGGATCCAGGCGCCGCTCGGCGAAGGTGAACAGGCCGACCAGTCCGGCCAGCAGGATCGTGCCCTGCAGGAAGAGGGCGGGGCCGTCGACCGCGATGGCGCCCATCGCCGCGATGTGCGCCTTCGTGGTGCCGAACCCGTCGGCCGCGAGCGCGACGACCGCGGCGAACGCGGCGCACAGGGCGACGACGGACACGAACACCTGCGCGTAGTAGCGGGACCGGCGCGGCACGAACGCCTCGATGAGGACCCCGACCAGTGCCGCACCGATGACGATCAGTGTCGGCGACAATTGTCCGTATTCGATCTTCGGCGTGTCGATCTTCGAGATCGGTTCGGCCGCGGTTGTCCACAGGCTGTGGACGGCTGGTGTGCTCACTTGGCCGCCTCCACCTCGGGCTTGGGGTCCTTCTTCTGGACGTCGGACATGGTCTGCTTGACCGCCGGGTTGACGATGTCCGTCACGGGCTTCGGATAGACGCCCAGGAAGATCAGCAGCACGATCAGCGGGGCGACGACCACCAGCTCACGCACGCGGAGATCGGGCATCGCGGAGACCTCCGGCTTCACCGGGCCCGTCATCGTCCGCTGGTACAGCACGAGCGTGTACAGCGCGGCGAGGACGATGCCGAAGGTGGCGATGACGCCGATCACCGGGTAGCGCGTGAAGGTGCCGACCAGGACCAGGAACTCGCTGACGAACGGCGCCAGTCCGGGCAGCGACAGGGTGGCGAGGCCACCGATCAGGAAGGTGCCGGCGAGCACCGGGGCGACCTTCTGCACGCCTCCGTAGTCCGCGATGAGCCGGGAGCCGCGCCGGGAGATGAGGAAGCCGGCGACCAGCATCAGGGCGGCCGTGGAGATGCCGTGGTTGACCATGTAGAGCGTGGCGCCGGACTGGCCCTGGCCGGTCATCGCGAAGATGCCCATGATGATGAAACCGAAGTGCGAGATGGACGCGTAGGCCACCAGGCGTTTGATGTCCCGCTGGCCGACGGCGAGCAGCGCGCCGTAGACGATGCTGATGACCGCCAGGACGAGGATGACGGGCGTCGCCCACTTCGACGCCTCCGGGAACAGCTGGAGGCAGAAGCGGAGCATCGCGAAGGTGCCCACCTTGTCGACGACCGCGGTGATGAGGACGGCGACCGGGGCGGTGGACTCCTGCATGGCGTTCGGCAGCCAGGTGTGCAGCGGCCACAGCGGCGCCTTCACCGCGAAGGCGAAGAAGAAGCCGAGGAACAGCCAGCGTTCGGTGCTGGTCGCCATGTGCAGCGAGCCGCTGGCGCGGGCCTCGGCGATCTCCGTGAGCGAGAAGTTCCCGGCGACCACGTAGAGGCCGATCACCGCGGCCAGCATGATCAGACCGCCGGCCAGGTTGTAGAGCAGGAACTTCACCGCCGCGTACGACCGCTGGGTGGCGGCCGTCTCCTCGCCGTGCTCGTGGGCACGGTCCCCGAAGCCGCCGATGAGGAAGTACATCGGGATGAGCATGGCTTCGAAGAAGATGTAGAAGAGGAAGACGTCGGTGGCCTCGAAGGAGATGATCACCATCGCCTCGACGGCCAGGATCAGCGCGAAGAAGCCCTGGGTGGGCCGCCAGCGGCGGCTGCCGGTCTCCAGCGGATCGGCGTCGTGCCAGCCCGCGAGGATGATGAACGGGATCAGTACGGCGGTCAGCGCGATCAGCGCGACCGCGATGCCGTCGACGCCCAGTTCGTACCTGACCCCGAAGTCCTTGATCCAGGCGTGGGACTCGGTGAGCTGGTAGCGGGAGCCGTCCGGGTCGAAGCGGACCAGGACGGTGATCGCCAGGGCGAGCGTGGCGAGCGAGACGACCAGCGCCAGCCACTTGGCGGCGGTGCGCCGGGCGGCCGGCACGGCGGCCGTGGCGACCGCCCCGAGGGCCGGGAGCGCCGCCGTCGCTGTCAGCAGAGGAAAGGACATCGGTATCAGACCGCCCTCATCAGCAGGGTCGCGGCGACCAGGAGTGCCGCGCCGCCGAACATCGAGACCGCGTAGGAGCGGGCGAAGCCGTTCTGGAGCCGGCGCAGCCGTCCCGACAGGCCGCCGAAGCCGGCCGCCGTGCCGTTGACGACGCCGTCGACCAGGGTGTGGTCGACGTACACCAGGGAGCGCGTCAGGTGCTCGCCGCCACGCACCAGGACCACGTGGTTGAAGTCGTCCTGGAGCAGGTCGCGGCGGGCCGCGCGAGTGAGCAGGGAGCCGCGCGGGGCGACGGCCGGGACCGGCTTGCGGCCGTACTGGGCCCAGGCGACGGCGACACCGATGACCAGGCAGACCATGGTGGCCCCGGTGATCACCCCGGCGCTGAGCGGCGAGTCGCCGTGATCGTGACCGGTGACCGGCTCCAGCCAGTTGAGGAAGCGGTCACCGATGCTGAAGAAGGCACCGCCGAAGACGGAACCGACGGCGAGGACGATCATCGGGATCGTCATGACCTTCGGGGACTCGTGCGGGTGCGGCTCGGCGTGCTCGCCCCGGGTCTCGGCGGCGGGCTCCACGCTGGGCTCGGCCGGGGACGGGGTCGGGGCGTTGCGCCACCGTTCCTCGCCGAAGAACGTCATCAGCATCACGCGCGTCATGTAGAAGGCGGTGATGGCCGCGCCCAGCAGGGCCGCGCCGCCGAGGATCCAGCCCTCGGTGCCGCCCTTGGCGAACGCCGCCTCGATGATCTTGTCCTTGGAGAAGAAGCCGGACAGGCCCGGGAAGCCGATGATGGCGAGGTAGCCGAGGCCGAAGGTGACGAACGTGACCGGCATGTACTTCCTGAGGCCGCCGTAGCGGCGCATGTCGACCTCGTCGTTCATGCCGTGCATCACGGAACCCGCGCCGAGGAACAGCCCGGCCTTGAAGAAGCCGTGCGTCACCAGGTGCATGATCGCGAAGACGTAGCCGATGGGCCCGAGGCCCGCCGCGAGGACCATGTAGCCGATCTGCGACATGGTCGAGCCGGCCAGCGCCTTCTTGATGTCGTCCTTGGCGCAACCGACGATCGCACCGAACAGGAGCGTGACCGCGCCGACGACCGTGACGGCCAGCTGCGCGTCGGGGGCCGCGTTGAAGATGGCGCCGGAGCGGACGATCAGGTAGACGCCCGCGGTCACCATCGTCGCCGCGTGGATGAGGGCGGAGACCGGGGTCGGGCCCTCCATGGCGTCCCCGAGCCAGGACTGCAGCGGCACCTGGGCGGACTTGCCGCAGGCGGCGAGCAGCAGCATGAGGCCGATCGCGGTGAGCTTGCCCTCGGAGGTGTCACCGGTGTGGCTGAGGACCGGGCCGAAGGCGAAGCTGCCGAAGGTGGTGAACATCAGCATGATCGCGATCGACAGGCCCATGTCGCCGACCCGGTTGACCAGGAAGGCCTTCTTCGCGGCCGTGGCCGCGCTGGGCTTGTGCTGCCAGAAGCCGATCAGCAGGTACGAGGCGAGACCGACGCCCTCCCAGCCGACGTACAGCAGCAGGTAGTTGTCGGCGAGGACGAGCAGCAGCATCGCCGCGAGGAACAGGTTCAGATAGCCGAAGAAGCGGCGACGCCGCTCGTCGTGCTCCATGTACCCGACCGAGTACAGGTGGATCAGCGAGCCGACGCCCGTGATGAGCAGCACGAACGTCATGGACAGCTGGTCCAGGCGGAAGGTGACGTCCGCCTGGAAGCCGGCCACGGGGACCCAGCTGAACAGGTGCTGCGTCAGGGTCCGCTGCTCCACGCCCTTGCCGAGCAGGTCGGCGAAGAGGATGAGGCCGAACACGAAGGAGGCGGCCGACAGGAGCGTGCCGATCCAGTGGCCGACGCGGTCGAGGCGCCGGCCGCCGACCAGGAGGACGGCCGCTCCGAGCAGGGGCGCCGCGATGAGCGGCGCGATCAGGTTCTCCACGATTCTTCCGACCCCTTACAGCTTCATCAGGCTGGCGTCGTCGACCGAGGCCGAGTGGCGGGCACGGAACAGCGACACGATGATCGCGAGACCCACCACGACCTCCGCGGCGGCGACGACCATCGTGAAGAAGGCGATGATCTGGCCGTCGAGGTTGCCGTGCATCCGGGAGAAGGTGACGAACGCGAGGTTGCAGGCGTTCAGCATCAGCTCGATGCACATGAAGACCACGATGGCGTTGCGCCGGATCAGGACGCCGGTCGCGCCGATCGTGAACAACAGGGCGGCGAGGTAGAGGTAGTTGACCGGGTTCACTTCGACGCCTCCTCGGGCCGCTTGAACGTCTCCGGCTCGATCGCCCGGCGCCCCAGACGCTCCTCCGCGCGCTGCTCCAGCGCCCGCAGGTCGTTGAGCGCCTCCGTGGACACGTCACGGATCTGGCCGCGTTCGCGCAGCGTCTTGCTGACGGTCAGCTCGGACGGGGTGCCGTCGGGCAGCAGGCCCGCGATGTCCACGGCGTTGTGCCGGGCGTAGACACCGGGGGCGGGCAGCGGCGGGATGTGCTTCCCTTCGCGGATGCGCTGTTCGGACAGCTCGCGCTGGGTCCTGGCGCGCTCGGTGCGCTCCCGGTGGGTGAGCACCATGGCGCCGACGGCCGCCGTGATGAGCAGCGCGCCGGTGATCTCGAAGGCGAAGACGTACTTGGTGAAGATGAGGGACGCCAGCCCCTCCACATTGCCGTTCGCGTTCGCCCGGCCGGTGCCGTTGAACTCCTTCAGGGAGGCGTTGCCGATGCCGGCGAACAGCAGCACCCCGAAGCCGGCCCCGCACAGGAGGGCCAGCCAGCGCTGGCCCTTGATGGTCTCCTTCAGGGAGTCCGCGGCCGTGACGCCGACGAGCATCACCACGAACAGGAACAGCATCATGATCGCGCCGGTGTAGACGACGATCTGCACGATCCCGAGGAAGTAGGCGCCGTTGGCGAGGTAGAACACCGCCAGGACGATCATGGTGCCGGCGAGGCAGAGCGCGCTGTGCACGGCCTTCTTCATGAAGACGGTGCACAGGGCGCCGATCACCGCGACCGTACCGAGGACCCAGAACTGGAAGGCCTCACCGGTGGAGGTGGTGTAGGCGGCGAGGTGCTGCGCGCTCATCGGCCGATCACCTTCTCCGAGGCCGGCTCGTCCTCGCCGAAGGTGGAGGCGGCCTCCTGCGGGACCTCGCCCCTGGAGACGGCCACCTGGCGGACCGTACCGGGCGCGGCCTGCGTCACCAGGCCGCGGTAGTAGTCCTGTTCGTCCGTCCCCGGGAAGATGGCGTGCGGCGTGTCGACCATGCCCTCTTCGAGACCGGCGAGCAGCTGCTCCTTGGTGTAGATGAGGTTGGCGCGGCTGGAGTCGGCCAGTTCGAACTCGTTCGTCATCGTCAACGCGCGCGTGGGGCACGCCTCGATGCACAGCCCGCACAGGATGCAGCGGGCGTAGTTGATCTGGTAGACGCGGCCGTACCGCTCACCCGGCGAGTAGCGCTCCTCGTCGGTGTTGTCGGCGCCCTCCACGTAGATGGCGTCGGCGGGGCAGGCCCAGGCGCACAGCTCGCAGCCGACGCACTTCTCCAGGCCGTCCGGATGGCGGTTGAGCTGGTGCCGTCCGTGGAACCGCGGAGCCGTGGTCTTCTTCTGCTCCGGGTACTGCTCGGTCAGCCGCTTCTTGAACATGGCCTTGAAGGTCACGCCGAAGCCGGCCACGGGGTTCTGGAATCCGGGCTTGGTCTGCCCGGCCTCCTGAGGCTCCTCAGCCATCGGACGCCTCCTTTCCATCCGAAGATCCGTCACTGACAGTGTCCGGTCCACCACTGACAATCAGCTCCCGCTCGCCCCAGCGCGGGCGGCGCCTCGGCGCCGGCGGCAGCTCCTGTCCGGGCAGCGGCGGCACGGGGAACCCGCCCGCCATCGGGTCGAAGGCCGGCTGCTCGTCGGCGGGCTGTCCGGCCGGCTTCGCCTTGTCGCGGAACATGTCGGCGACGAAGGAGATCAGCAGCAGGGCGAGGACACCGCCGCCGACGTAGAGGGCGATGTCGGCGAAGTCGTAGTTCTCGTTGCGCAGGGCGCGGACGGTCGCGACCAGCATCAGCCAGGTCACGGAGACCGGGATGAGGACCTTCCAGCCGAGCTTCATCAGCTGGTCGTAGCGCACGCGCGGGAGCGTGCCGCGCAGCCAGATGAAGAAGAACAGCAGCAGCTGGACCTTGATGACGAACCAGAGCAGCGGCCACCAGCCGTGGTTCGCGCCCTCCCAGAAGGAACTGACCGGCCAGGGGGCGCGCCAGCCACCGAGGAACAGGGTGGCCGAGACGGCCGAGACCGTCACCATGTTCACGTACTCGGCGAGCATGAACATCGCGAACTTGATCGACGAGTACTCGGTGTTGAAGCCGCCGACCAGGTCGCCCTCGGACTCCGGCATGTCGAACGGGGCGCGGTTGGTCTCGCCGACCATCGTGACGATGTACAGGATGAAGGAGACCGGCAGCAGCAGGATGTACCAGCGGTCGTGCTGCTGCTCCACGATCGTGGACGTCGACATCGACCCCGAGTAGAGGAACACGGAGGCGAACGCGGCGCCCATGGCGATCTCGTACGAGATCATCTGCGCGCAGGAGCGCAGGCCGCCCAGGAGCGGATAGGTGGAGCCGGAACTCCAGCCCGCCAGCACGATGCCGTAGATGCCGACCGAGGCGATGGCGAGGATGTAGAGCATCGCGATCGGCAGGTCGGTGAGCTGCATCGTGGTGCGGTGGCCGAAGATCGAGATCTCGTTGCCGGCCGGTCCGAAGGGGATCACCGCGATCGCCATGAAGGCCGGGATGGCCGCGACGATCGGCGCGAGGACGTAGACCACCTTGTCCGCGCGTTTGACGATGAGGTCTTCCTTGAGCATCAGTTTCACGCCGTCGGCGAGCGACTGGAGCATGCCCCAGGGGCCGTGCCGGTTGGGGCCGATGCGCAGCTGCATCCAGGCGACGACCTTGCGCTCCCAGACGATGGAGAACAGAACGGTCACCATCAGGAACGCGAAGCAGAAGACGGCCTTGACGACGACCAGCCACCAGGGGTCGCGGCCGAACATCGAGAGGTCTTCAGCGGCGAGGTACGGGCTCATGCCTCCACCTCCTTGGGGGCCTCGCCGGCGACTGCCGCCGGGCCGATGCGGACGAGGGAGCCGGGCCGTGCCCCGGTGTCGGAGGCGACGCCGGCACCGACGGAGTTCAGCGGGAGCCAGACCACCCGGTCGGGCATCTCGGTGATCTGCAGGGGCAGTCCGACCGCGCCGGCGGGGCCGGTGACGGTCAGGATGCCGCCGTCCGCGACGCCCGCCTCGGCGGCCGTCGCGGCGGACACGCGCGCGTGTGCGGCGTGCCGGGTGCCGGCGAGCGCCTCGTCGCCTTCCTGGAGGACGCCCTGGTCGAGCAGCAGCCGGTGCCCGGCGAGCACGGCCTCACCCGCGGCCGGGCGGGGCAGCGCGCCCGCGATCTCCGTGGGTCCGGAGGCGCGGGGGCCGTCCCAGGAGCCGAGCCGGTCGATCTCCGCGCGCGTGCTGCGCAGGTCCGGCAGGCCCAGCTGCCGGCGGCCGTCGGCGCCTTCGACACCGTCCATGGCGTCGGCGAGCATGTGCAGCACCCGCGTGTCGGTCGGCGCGAGCGGGCGGGTCATCTGGTCGGGCTTGAGCGCGGCCTCGAAGAAGCGCACACGGCCCTCCCAGTTGAGGAAGGTGCCCGCCTTCTCGGCGACCGCGGCGACCGGCAGGACGACGTCGGCGTGGGCGGTGACCTCGCTGGGCCGCAGCTCCAGCGACACCAGGAAGCCGACGTTCTCCAGCGCCTCACGCGCGCGTGCCGGGTCGGGCAGGTCGGCGACCTCCACGCCGGCCACCAGGAGTGCCGAGAGTTCGCCGGTGGCGGCGGCCTCGACGATCTGGTGGGTGTCGCGGCCGTAGCGCGCCGGGAGTTCGGCGAGGCCCCAGGCCGCGGCGACCTCCTCCCGCGCGCGCGGGTCGGTCGCCGGGCGGCCTCCCGGCAGCAGCGAGGGCAGGGCGCCCGCCTCGACGGCGCCGCGCTCACCGGCCCGGCGCGGGATCCACACCAGCTCGGCGCCGGTCGCGGCGGCGGCGCGCAGGGCGGCGGTGAGTCCGCCCGCGACACCGGCCAGCCGCTCTCCTACGACGATGACGGCGCCCTCGGTGCGCAGGGCCTCGGCGGCGAGCGTGCCGGGCTCCTCCAGGCCGACGCCGCTCGCGAGCGCGTCCAGCCACTCCGGCTCGGTGCCCGGAGCGGCCGGCAGCAGCGTGCCGCCCGCCTTCTCCAGGCCCCGGGTGGCGTGCGTGGCCAGCGAGAACACCCGCTGCTTACGCTTGCGCCAGGCCTTGCGCAGCCGCAGGAAGACGCCCGGTGCCTCCTCCTCCGACTCGAAGCCGACCAGCAGGACGGCGGGCGCCTTCTCCAGGGAGGTGTACGTGACGCCCGTACCGTCGAGGTCCCGGCCGCGGCCGGCCACCCGGGCCGCCAGGAAGTCGGCCTCCTCGCCGCTGTGCACGCGCGCGCGGAAGTCGATGTCGTTGGTGTCGAGCGCCACGCGCGCGAACTTGCTGTACGCGTAGGCGTCCTCGACGGTCAGCCGGCCGCCGATGAGGACACCGGCCCGGGAGCGGGCGGCGCTCAGGCCCCGCGCGGCCGCTTCCAGCGCCTCGGGCCAGGAAGCGGGCTCCAGGACACCGTCGGCGTTGCGCACCAGCGGCGTGTCGAGGCGGTCCTTCTGCTGCGCGTAGCGGAACGCGAAGCGTCCCTTGTCGCAGATCCACTCCTCGTTGACCTCGGGGTCGTAGGCGGCGAGCCGCCGCATGACCTTGCCGCGCCGGTGGTCGGTGCGGGTGGCGCAGCCGCCGGAGCAGTGCTCGCACACCGACGGGGAGGAGACGAGGTCGAAGGGGCGGGAGCGGAACCGGTAGGCGGCCGAGGTGAGCGCGCCGACCGGGCAGATCTGGATGGTGTTGCCGGAGAAGTACGACTCGAACGGGTCGCCCTCGCCTGTGCCGACCTGCTGGAGCGCGCCCCGCTCGACCAGCTCGATCATGGGGTCGCCCGCGATCTGGTTGGAGAAGCGGGTGCAGCGGGCGCACAGCACGCACCGCTCCCGGTCGAGCAGCACCTGGGTGGAGAGCGGCACGGGCTTCTCGTAGGTCCGCTTCTTGCCGTCGAAGCGGGACTCGGCGTTGCCGTGCGACATCGCCTGGTTCTGCAGCGGGCACTCACCGCCCTTGTCGCAGACCGGGCAGTCCAGCGGGTGGTTGATGAGCAGCAGCTCCATCACACCCTGCTGGGCCTTCTCGGCGACCGGCGAGGTCAGGTGGGTCTTCACGACCATGCCGTCCGTGCACGTGATCGTGCAGGACGCCATCGGCTTGCGCTGGCCCTCGACCTCGACGATGCACTGGCGGCAGGCGCCGGCCGGGTCCAGCAGGGGGTGGTCGCAGAAGCGCGGGATCTCGATGCCGAGCTGCTCGGCGGCCCGGATGACCAGGGTGCCCTTGGGCACGCTGATCTCGATGCCGTCGATCGTCAGCGTGACGAGGTCCTCCGGCGGGACCGCCGCCTCTCCCCCACCCGCGGGAGCACTGGTGGTCACGGTCATGCGTTCACCTCCGGGCGGTCCGCCCAGGCCGTCGACTTGGCCGGGTCGAAGGGGCAGCCCCGGCCCGTGATGTGCTGCTCGTACTCCTCGCGGAAGTACTTCAGCGAGGAGAAGATCGGGGACGCGGCGCCGTCGCCGAGGGCGCAGAAGGACTTGCCGTTGATGTTGTCGGCGATGTCGGCGAGCTTGTCGAGGTCGGACATCACGCCCTTGCCGGCCTCGATGTCCCGCAGCAACTGCACCAGCCAGTACGTCCCTTCGCGGCAGGGTGTGCACTTGCCGCAGGACTCGTGGGCGTAGAACTCGGTCCAGCGGGTCACCGCCCGCACCACGCAGGTCGTCTCGTCGAAGCACTGCAGCGCCTTGGTGCCGAGCATGGAGCCGGCGGCGCCGACGCCCTCGTAGTCGAGGGGGACGTCGAGGTGCTCGTCGGTGAACATCGGCGTGGAGGACCCGCCCGGCGTCCAGAACTTCAGGCGGTGGCCCGGCCGCATGCCGCCGCTCATGTCGAGGAGCTGGCGCAGCGTGATGCCGAGCGGGGCCTCGTACTGGCCGGGGCTCGCGACATGGCCGCTGAGCGAGTAGAGCGTGAAGCCCGGGGACTTCTCGCTGCCCATCGACCTGAACCAGTCCTTGCCGTTTTTCAGGATGGCGGGAACCGACGCGATCGACTCGACGTTGTTCACCACAGTGGGACAGGCGTAGAGGCCTTCCACGGCAGGGAAGGGGGGACGGAGCCGCGGTTGACCACGGCGGCCTTCGAGCGAGTCGAGCAGTGCGGTCTCCTCACCGCAGATGTACGCGCCGGCGCCGGCGTGCACGGTGAGCTGGAGGTCGAGTCCGCTGCCCAGGATGTTCTCGCCGAGGTAGCCCGCCGCGTAGGCCTCGCGCACGGCCTCATGCAACCGCCGCAGAACGGGGACGACTTCACCCCGCAGATAGATGAAGGCATGCGACGACCTGATGGCGTAGCACGCGATCACGATGCCCTCGATGAGGCTGTGCGGGTTCGCGAAGAGGAGCGGGATGTCCTTGCAGGTGCCCGGCTCCGACTCGTCGGCGTTGACAACTAGATAGTGCGGTTTTCCATCACCCTGCGGGATGAACTGCCACTTCATCCCGGTCGGGAATCCCGCGCCGCCGCGGCCCCGCAGCCCGGAGTCCTTGACGTACGCGATCAGGTCGTCCGGTGACATGGCGAGGGCCTTGCGGAGCCCCTCGTATCCCTCGTGCCTCCGGTAGACGTCCAGAGTCCAGGACCGGTCCTCGTCCCAGAAGGCCGACAGCACGGGTGCGAGCAGCTTCTCCGGGCTCGGGTCCTTGACCTCGGATACCACGGTCATCACTCACCCTCCTCGGCGGTAGGCCCCGCGGGGTGGGCAGGGTCGGAGGCCGATGTGTCCTGCGGCGCGTCATGGGAGCTGAGGTGCTCGGCCGGCGACGGCTCGTGCACCTTGTCCTGCGGTTCCTCATGCGGACCTCCGCGCGGATGGACCACGCGCGCGGGTGCGGCCTCTCCCCTTGCCAGGCGAAGGCCCACCAGCGACGCGGGTCCCGCACTGCCGCCCTCCTCGACGGCCCCGGGCCGCTCGTCGGGGAAGCCGGCCAGGATCCGCGCGGTCTCCTTGAAGGTGCACAGGCGCGCCCCGCGCGTGGGCTGCACGGGGCGCCCCGCCCGCAGATCGTCGACCATGCGCTTGGCGCTCGCCGGGGTCTGGTTGTCGAAGAACTCCCAGTTGACCATCACGACCGGCGCGTAGTCGCAGGCCGCGTTGCACTCGATGTGCTCCAGGGTGACCTTGCCGTCGTCGGTGGTCTCGCCGTTGCCGACGCCCAGGTGCTCCTGGAGGCTCTCGAAGATCGCGTCACCGCCCATGACCGCGCACAGCGTGTTGGTGCAGACGCCGACCTGGTAGTCGCCGGACGGCTTGCGCCGGTACATCGTGTAGAAGGTGGCGACGGCGGTGACCTCGGCCGTGGTCAGGCCCAGCATGTCCGCGCAGAACCGCATGCCGGTGCGCGTGACATGGCCCTCCTCCGACTGCACGAGGTGGAGCAGCGGCAGCAGGGCGGACCGGGAGTCCGGGTAGCGCGCGATCACCTCGCGCGCGTCCGCCTCCAGCCGGGCCCGGACGTCGTCCGGGTACGCGGGTGCGGGCAGTTCGGGCATGCCCAGGCTGACGCCCCGCTCGGAAGAAGAGGTGGTCACCGGTCGACGCCTCCCATCACGGGGTCGATGGACGCTACGGCGACGATGACGTCGGCGACCTGGCCGCCCTCGCACATCGCCGCCATGGCCTGCAGGTTGGTGAAGGACGGGTCGCGGAAGTGGACCCGGTAGGGGCGGGTGCCGCCGTCGGAGACCGCGTGCACCCCGAGTTCGCCCTTGGGCGACTCGACGGCCGCGTACGCCTGTCCCGGCGGGACCCGGAAGCCCTCGGTGACCAGCTTGAAGTGGTGGATGAGGGCCTCCATGGAGGTGCCCATGATCTTCTTGATGTGGTCGAGGGAGTTGCCGAGTCCGTCCGGTCCCAGAGCGAGCTGGGCGGGCCAGGCGATCTTCTTGTCGGCGACCATGACCGGGCCGGGCTGGAGCCGGTCCAGGCACTGCTCGATGATCCCGAGCGACTGGCGCATCTCCTCCAGGCGGATGAGGAAGCGGCCGTAGGCGTCGCAGGTGTCGGCGGTCGGGACGTCGAAGTCGTACGTCTCGTAGTCGCAGTACGGCTGGGCCTTGCGCAGGTCGTGCGGCAGGCCGGTGGCACGCAGGATCGGGCCGGTCGCGCCGAGGGCCATGCAGCCGGCCAGGTCGAGGTAGCCGATGTCCTGCATGCGGGCCTTGAAGATGGGGTTCCCGGTGGCGAGCTTGTCGTACTCCGGGAGGTTCTTCTTCATCTTCTTCACGAACTCGCGGATCTGGTCCACCGCGCCGGGCGGCAGGTCCTGGGCGAGTCCGCCGGGCCGGATGTACGCGTGGTTCATGCGCAGGCCCGTGACCAGCTCGTAGATGTCGAGAATCATTTCACGATCACGGAATCCGTAGATCATGATCGTGGTGGCGCCCAGCTCCATGCCGCCGGTGGCGATGCACACCAGGTGGGAAGACAGCCGGTTCAGCTCCATCAGGAGCACCCGGATGATCTTGGCGCGTTCGGTGATCTGGTCCTCGATGCCGAGGAGCTTCTCGACGGCGAGGCAGTAGGCGGTCTCGTTGAAGAAGGACGTCAGGTAGTCCATGCGCGTCACGAACGTGGTGCCCTGCGTCCACGTGCGGTATTCGAGGTTCTTCTCGATGCCGGTGTGGAGGTAGCCGATGCCGCAGCGGGCCTCGGTGACCGTCTCGCCCTCGATCTCCAGGATCAGGCGGAGCACTCCATGGGTGGACGGGTGCTGGGGACCCATGTTGACGACGATGCGCTCGTCGTCGGCGCGGGCCGCGGACTGGACGACCTCGTCCCAGTCGCCACCGGTGACCGTGTAGACGGTGCCCTCGGTGGTCTCGCGCGCGGACGCGGCCGACGCGGCGGATGCTGACTGCGTGCTCACGAGTACGACCTCCGCTGGTCCGGAGCCGGGATCTGGGCGCCCTTGTACTCGACGGGGATGCCGCCGAGGGGGTAGTCCTTGCGCTGCGGGTGGCCCTGCCAGTCGTCCGGCATCATGATCCGCGTCAGGGCCGGGTGACCTTCGAAGACGATGCCGAAGAAGTCGTAGGTCTCGCGCTCGTGCCAGTCGTTCGTCGGGTAGACGGAGACCAGCGACGGGATGCGCGGGTCGCTGTCGGGGGCGCTGACTTCGAGGCGGATCAGCCGGTTGTGGGTGATCGAGCGCACGTGGTAGACGGCGTGCAGCTCGCGGCCCTTGTCGTTCGGGTAGTGGACGCCGCTGACGCCGGTGCACAGCTCGAAGCGCAGGGCCGGGTCGTCGCGCAGGGTGCGGGCGACACGGACCAGGTGCTCGCGTTCGATGTGGAAGGTGATCTCGCCGCGGTCGACGACCGTCTTCTCGATGGCGTTCCCGGGGAGGAGTCCCTGTTCCTCCAGGGCGCCCTCCAGCTCGTCGGCGACCTCGTCGAACCATCCGCCGTAGGGCCGGGCCGCCGGTCCCGGGAGTCGGACCGAGCGGACCAGGCCGCCGTAGCCGGAGGTGTCGCCGCCGTTGTCGGCGCCGAACATGCCGCGCTGGACGCGGATCTCCTCGCCGCCCTGGCCGCGCCGGCCGGGGAGGTTGGAGGCGGAGAGATCCTTCTCGGGGTTCACCCCGTTCGCGGAGCCGTTCACCCCGTGGTCTCCCTGGGTGCCGTTCGCGTCGCTCACCGCAGCAGCCCCTTCATCTCGATCGTGGGCAGGGCCTTGAGCGCCGCCTCCTCCGCCTCGCGGGCCGCTTCCTCGGCGTTCACGCCGAGCTTGGAGGACTGGATCTTCTGGTGGAGCTTGAGGATCGCGTCCATCAGCATCTCGGGGCGGGGCGGGCAGCCGGGCAGGTAGATGTCGACCGGGACGATGTGGTCGACGCCCTGGACGATCGCGTAGTTGTTGAACATGCCGCCGGAGGAGGCACAGACGCCCATGGAGATCACCCATTTGGGGTTGGGCATCTGGTCGTAGACCTGCCTCAGGACGGGCGCCATCTTCTGGCTGACCCGGCCGGCGACGATCATCAGGTCCGCCTGGCGCGGTGAACCGCGGAAGACCTCCATGCCGAAGCGGGCCAGGTCGTAGCGGCCGGCGCCGGTGGTCATCATCTCGATGGCACAGCAGGCGAGGCCGAAGGTGGCCGGGAAGACGGACGCCTTGCGCACCCAGCCCGCGGCCTGCTCGACGGTGGTCAGCAGGAAGCCGCTCGGCAGCTTTTCTTCGAGTCCCATGTCGTTAAAGGCCCCTCAGTCCCATTCCAGGCCGCCGCGCCGCCATACGTACGCGTAGGCGACGAAGACGGTGAGCACGAAGAGCAGCATCTCCACGAGCCCGAAAATCCCCAGGGCGTCGAAGGTGACGGCCCAGGGGTAGAGGAAGACGATCTCGATGTCGAAGACGATGAAGAGCATCGCCGTCAGGTAGTACTTGATGGGGAAGCGCCCGCCGCCGGCCGGCGTGGGGGTCGGCTCGATGCCGCACTCGTAGGCTTCGAGTTTCGCGCGGTTGTACCGCTTCGGACCGATCAGCGTGGCCATGACCACGGAGAAGATCGCAAAGCCTGCCCCGAGGGCTCCCAGTACGAGGATGGGCGCATACGCGTTCACCGCTCCTCGCTCCTCTCAGTCGGCACTGACTGCTGGCGGTTGCACTGGGCTCACATCCGCCTCACCGGTCCCACGAACCCCGCTCGCCCCGGCGAAGATCGCGAACATGTGAAGCAGGTCACAAGCCCAACTGCCTCGCATCTTATGCCCGCCGCTCTGTGATCTGCGACACGGGGTATTACACAAGCTTTGTGATCTCCACCACCTGACGAAGGATCATGAAGTCGGATGATGAGTGATCTTCATACGCGAAGCGTTCAGTTGATCACCAGAAGTGACAATCTCGCACGTCATCGCAGGCCGGAGGGGGCGTCTCCATATCAAGATGCTTCCGATGCATGCAAATTGGCGATGGACGCGGGGGGCTGGTAGTGGGGCGCGTTCACACCTCGGAGGGAGGCCGGGGCGGGGTGTGGACGCGGTTCCGGGCGCGTGCACGCGTTCACGAGCCGGACAGGCGTCGGACGCCACGATTCCGGTAATCGTTCCGTGACCTCCGCCACATCCATGAGAGACCCCTGAGAACCGGGCTTGGCCAACGAACCCAACCAGTGGTAGGCGGGGGGCAATTCGGACGTAATGATCAAAGACCGTGATCAAGGCCTTGATCACGAGCGTCCGCAATGTCCGTTACGGCGTCAATAAAGAGCGACACGCCCGGGTTTCCGGGTCTCGATTGAACAAATGTGGCGCAGCACACGTTTCTTGAAGATATGAAGGAGCCCCTGGTACCGGTTGTTCCCATGTCCCACACCGCTCACATACGCAGCCACCGGAAGCCCCGCCGCAGCGCGTCGACCCTCGCGATGCGGGCCGGAGTTGCCGGTGGCGTCCTCGGCACCCTGGCAGTCGCCGGGGCGTCCGGCTCGGCGAACGCGGCCGAGCCGGTGACGCAGACCCTCGAACTGCCCACCCTGACGGCCGACCTGGCCGCTCAGGCGGCCCAGTCCGCGGACGCCACCGAACAGGCCGCCGCGAACTACCAGCTGCAGGCCGAGCGTGACGCGGCTGCCGCGAAGGCCGCGAAGCAGGCCAAGACGGACCTCGCCGACGCCAAGAAGAAGGCGGCGGAGGCCAAGAAGAAGGCCCAGGAGGCCGCCCGCAAGGAGGCCGCCGCCCGCGCCTCCCGCTCCGCGGAGCGGACCACGCTCTCCACCACGGCGGACGCCGGCTCCACCTCCACCTCCACGTCCACCTCCACCAGCACCTCCACGGCCACCGGTTCGGCCGCGGCCGTCATCAGCTTCGTCAAGGCGCAGGTCGGCAAGGCGTACGTCTCCGGCGCCACCGGCCCCTCCGCCTACGACTGCTCGGGCCTGGTGCAGACGGCCTTCAAGCAGGTCGGCATCAGCCTGCCGCGCGTCTCCCAGGACCAGTCGACGGCCGGCACCCAGGTCTCGCTGAGCAACCTCCAGCCGGGCGACATCCTGTACTGGGGCAGCGCGGGCAGCGCGTACCACGTCGGGGTGTACGTCGGCGACGGCATGTTCGTGGGCGCGCAGAACCCCTCCAGCGGCGTCGTGGAGCGCCCGCTGTCGTACGACCCGCCCACCGGCGCCGTGCGGGTGCTCTGAGCGCACTCCGCACCTCTCACACGCGTAGGGCCGCAGCCGCTCGGGGGCAGCGGCCCTTGCGTCGTACCTGGAACACCGCGCGCCGTCCCTGGAAGGCGGCGCGCCGCCCCTGACCCGCCTCGCGTCGTTCCTGACATGCTCTGCTCGGGCCGCCGTCCGGTGGTCCGTCGCCGAGCGAAGGAGTCCGCGCGATGCCACGCGTGTTCGTACAGGGAAGCCCCGCCGACCACTACCCGCGGTACGCCCCCGAGGCCGGACGGGGCGCGGTGCGCCGTGTCACCGAGGTCGGTGAAGAGGTGCTGCACAGGCCGTGCCGGGACGTCACGGAGTTCGGGCCCGACCTCGCCGCGCTCATCGACGACATGTTCCGCACCATGTATGTCGCCGAGGGCGCGGGGCTGGCGGCGAATCAGGTCGGGGTGGATCTGCGGCTGTTCGTGTACGACTGCCCCGATGACGAAGGAGTCCGACATGTCGGGCACATCGTCAATCCGGTGCTCGAAACGCCCACGACCGGGCGACGGCTGCTGGACGAGGGCGAGGGGTGCCTGTCGGTGCCGGGTGCCGTGATGGCCGTACCGCGGCCGGACCGGGCCGTCGTGCGCGGGCAGGACAGGGACGGCAACCCCGTCGTCGTCGAGGGCACCGGGTACTTCGCGCGGTGCCTGGCCCATGAGACCGACCACACCAACGGGTACGTCTATCTGGACCGGCTCTCGAAACGGGACAAGAAGGACGCGCTGCGGCAGATGGCGGACCAGCGGGACGCGGTGTACGCCCGCCGGGCCGCCAACGCCGCGGCTTTCAGCGCCTAGTCACGCCTTCGGGGCCACCTTGCTCAGGCCGTTGATGATGCGGTCCATCGCGTCGCCGCCCGTCGGGTCGGTGAGGTTCGCCAGCAGCTTCAGGGTGAACTTCATCAGCAGCGGGTGGGTCAGGCCGCGCTGGGTGGCGATCTGCATGACCTTCGGGTTGCCGATGAGCTTCACGAAGGCGCGGCCGAGCGTGTAGTAACCGCCGTAGGTGTCCTTGAGGACGCGCGGGTAGTGCTGGAGGGCGATCTCGCGCTGGGCGGGCGTCGCGCGCGCGTGGGCCTGCACGATGACGTCGGCGGCGATCTGGCCGGACTCCATGGCGTAGGCGATGCCCTCGCCGTTGAAGGGGTTCACCAGGCCGCCGGCGTCGCCGACGAGCAGCAGCCCGCGCGTGTAGTGCGGCTGGCGGTTGAAGGCCATGGGCAGGGCCGCGCCGCGGATCGGGCCGGTCATGTTCTCGGGGGTGTAGCCCCAGTCCTCCGGCATGGAGGCGCACCAGGCCTTGAGGATCTCGCGCCAGTCCAGCTCCTTGAAGGAGGCGGAGGTGTTCAGCACGCCGAGGCCCACGTTCGACGTGCCGTCGCCCATGCCGAAGATCCAGCCGTAGCCGGGCAGCAGGCGGTCCTGGGGGCCGCGGCGGTCCCACAGTTCCAGCCACGACTCCAGGTAGTCGTCGTCGTGGCGGGGGCTCTGGAAGTACGTCCGGACCGCGACGCCCATGGGGCGGTCCTCGCGGCGGTGCAGGCCCATCGCCAGGGAGAGGCGGGTGGAGTTGCCGTCGGCGGCGACGACGAGCGGCGCGTGGAAGGTGACCTCGCGCTTCTCCTCGCCGAGCTTGGCGGTGACGCCGGTGATGCGGCCGGTGCGGTCGTCGAGGACCGGGCCGCTGACGTTGCAGCGCTCGTACAGGCGGGCGCCGGCCTTCTGGGCGTTGCGGGCGAGCTGCTCGTCGAAGTCGTCGCGCTTGCGGACCAGGCCGTAGTTCGGATAGGCGGCGAGATCCGGCCAGTCGAGCTGGAGGCGGGAGCCGCCGCCGATGATGCGCAGGCCCTTGTTGCGCAGCCAGCCGGCCTCCTCCGAGATGTCGATGCCCATGGCGACGAGCTGCTTGACCGCGCGCGGGGTGAGGCCGTCGCCGCACACCTTCTCACGCGGGAACTCGGTCTTCTCCAGGAGCAGGACGTCGAGACCGGCCTTGGCGAGGTGGTACGCGGTCGTGGAGCCGGCTGGCCCCGCGCCCACGACGATCACATCGGCGGTGTGGTCGGAGAGGGGCTCGGTCACGGCGGGATCTCCCCAAGTTTCGAAATGTGCGTGCCGACCGGCACTGGACATGGGCAGTCTATTCAGCGGACTTGATCGCCTGGCTGAAGGGCTGCCCCGTGAACCGACCTCTCCCCGCGGTACGGCTGCGCGTTCCCACGCACGAGGACGCGGTCGCCTGGCACCGGATCTTCGCCGACCCGGAGGTCATGGAGTTCCACGGCGGCAGGCCGGCGGAGCTGTCGGTCTACGAGGAACTCACCGCGCGCCAGCGGCGGAACGACGCCGAGCACGGCTTCTGCCTGTGGACCCTGCTGGACGAGTCCGGGGAGGTCGTCGGCTTCACCGGCGCGCACCCGTGGCGGCCGGACTGGGGCCCGGTCGGCGAGACCGAGATCGGCTGGCGGCTCGGGCGGGCGCACTGGGGCAAGGGGTACGCGACGGCGGCGGCGCGGGAGACGCTCAGACGTGTACGGGAGGCCGGGGTGCCGGGGGTGGTGGCGATGGTCCCGCAGGGCAACGAGCGGTCGATCGCGGTGGCCCGGCGGCTCGGCATGGAGCGGGCGGAGACCTACGCGCACCCCACGCTGAACGAGCCGGCCCTGTGCTTCCGGCTCCCCTTTCATCACGCACAGTAGTCATCTGTTACAGAAAGACACCGGCGCCTTCCGGGTGGGCCGGGCGAGAGTTACCCTTCCAGTACCGCTGGGGGTGACATCTGTGCGCATAACACCCAAAACACCCGAAGTGCGCGTCCCGCGTCTGGTCGGTCTGATGGCCGTGGACGCGCGCGAAACGGCCAGGGCGCGGGGACTGTTCCTCAACGCGCCGGACCGCCCGGAGTTCCACCGCACCGTCGTCGACTACGTCGTACGCCAGTATCCGCAGCCCGGTGCCGAGGTGCCGCCGGACTCGATGGTGTACGTGTGGTTCGACTTCGGTGAGGGCGAGGGCGGCGGAGGCGTGCGTGAACCACGCGTTCCGCGACCCCCGGCGGGCGGACTGCGACGGGAGCTGGAACAGCCCGGCGACCCGTACGCGGTGGCCGGATTCAGCTCTCCTTGAAGCCCCGGTGCAGCGCGACCACCCCGCCGGTGAGGTTGCGCCACGCCACCTTGGACCAGCCCGCCTTGCGGAGCCGTTCGGCGAGCGCGGGCTGGTCGGGCCAGGCCCGGATGGACTCGGCGAGGTAGACGTACGCGTCCGGGTTGGAGGACACCGCGCGCGCGACCGGCGGCAGCGCCCGCATCAGGTACTCGGTGTAGACGGTGCGGAACGGCGCCCACGTCGGGTGGGAGAACTCGCAGATCACCACGCGTCCGCCGGGCCGGGTGACCCGGTACATCTCGCGCAGCGCCGCGTCCGTGTCCTGCACGTTGCGCAGCCCGAAGGAGATCGTCACCGCGTCGAAGGTGTCGTCCTTGAAGGGCAGCCTCGTCGCGTCGCCCGCCGTGAACGGCAGCCAGGTGTGCTTCTTCTTGCCGACCTGGAGCATGCCGAGGGAGAAGTCGCAGGGGACGACGTACGCGCCCGTCCGCGCGAAGGGCAGCGAGGAGGTGGCCGTCCCGGCGGCGAGGTCCAGGACCTTTTGCGCGGGGCGCGCGTCGACCGCCGTCGCCACCTCCTTGCGCCAGCGCCGGTCCTGGCCGAGCGACAGCACGTCGTTCGTCAGGTCGTACCGTTCCGCCACGTCGTCGAACATCGAGGCGACTTCGTGCGGCTGCTTGTTCAGGGAAGCGCGGGTCACCCGCCCATTCTTGCAGCCCGCCCTCTCGGCAGGAGCGTCGGCTTCCTGCGTGCCGCGATCAGCGGGACGGCCGGCACCAGGCTTTCGCGCGCCGCTTCTCCGGGTGAGCGGATCGCCACGGCGTCTCAGCGGCGGCGGAACACCAAGCGCCCCGCCACCACCGTCGCCACGCACGTCCCCGCGCCCCGCTCGGCCAGTTCCTCCTCGTCGCGTACGTCGAACACGGCGAAGCGGGCGGCGGAGCCCTGGCGGCGTTCCGTCGCCGGCATGGGGGGCCTGGCGGAGCCGAACGGGTCCAGGGAGGGCGGGTCGTCGGGGGTGTTCAGCCGTCCCACGGTCCCGATCCCGGTGCGTCGTACGGCGTCCCGTACCGCGCGGCTGCGGAAGGGCTCGCAGGCCACGGCGACCGTGCCGTACGTCAGCATGCGCTGGATGCCCCGCCGGGCGCTCGCGCCCCGGCGGGCGTCGTCCAGGGTGAGCAGGGTGAGCGCGTCCCCGGTCAGCGGCTCGGTGCCGAGGTCGTCGGCCTCCCGTGGGTCCGGGTGGTACGTCTGCTCCAGCAGCTCGTTGCCGTAGAGGTTGACGAACCCGGGCGTGAGGATGCCGGGCCAGCTGCGCACGCGCACGCCTGGCTGCGCGGCGGCCAGCTCCTCCAGGGGACCGACCGCCTCGATCCACTCGCCCTTGACGAGGAAGGCGTGCCCCCGGGAGTCCGCGTGAATCGTCAGCAAGGCGGCCCTAGTTCGACGCGAGCAGCTTCAGCTCGGGGTGGGCCGTGCCGCCCTCGATGGCCGTGGAGGAGATGTGGGAGACCACGCGGTCGTCCACGGGGTCGTTGGCCGGGTCGTCGTGGACGACCAGGTGCTCGTACGTCGTCGAGCGCTGCGCCGGGACGCGGCCCGCCTTGCGGATCAGGTCGATGATCTCCAGACGGTTGGAGCGGTGCTTGGCACCGGCCGAGGAGACCACGTTCTCCTCCAGCATGATCGAGCCCAGGTCGTCCGCGCCGTAGTGCAGGGACAGCTGGCCGACCTCCTTGCCGGTGGTGAGCCACGAGCCCTGGATGTGCTGGACGTTGTCCAGGAAGAGGCGGGCGATGGCGATCATCCGCAGGTACTCGAAGAGGGTCGCCTGGGTGCGGCCCTTCAGGTGGTTGTTCTCGGGCTGGTAGGTGTACGGGATGAACGCGCGGAAGCCGCCCGTACGGTCCTGTACGTCCCGGATCATCCGCAGGTGCTCGATCCGCTCGGCGTTGGTCTCGCCGGTGCCCATGAGCATGGTGGAGGTGGACTCGACGCCCAGCCGGTGCGCGGTCTCCATGATCTCCAGCCAGCGCTCGCCGCTCTCCTTGAGGGGCGCGATGGCTTTTCGGGGGCGCTCGGGGAGCAGTTCCGCGCCGGCACCGGCGAAGGAGTCCAGGCCGGCCTCGTGGATACGGGTGATGGCCTCTTCCACCGAGACCCCGCTGATCCGGGCCATGTGCTCGACCTCGGACGCGCCCAGGGAGTGGATGACCAGCTGCGGGAAGGCTTCCTTGATGGCCCGGAAGTGCTTCTCGTAGTACTCGACGCCGTAGTCCGGGTGGTGGCCGCCCTGGAACATGATCTGGGTGCCGCCGAGCTCGACGGTCTCGGCGCAGCGGCGCAGGATGTCGTCCAGATCCCGCGTCCAGCCCTTCTCCTTGTCCTTGGGGGCCGCGTAGAAGGCGCAGAACTTGCACGCCGTGACGCACACGTTGGTGTAGTTGATGTTCCGCTCGATGATGTACGTGGCGATGTGCTCGATGCCCGCGTACTTGCGGCGGCGCACGGCGTCGGCGGCGGCGCCCAGGGCGTGCAGGGGGGCGTCGCGGTAGAGGACGAGCGCCTCTTCCGGGGTGATCCGCCCACCTGCGGCGGCACGGTCGAGGACAGACGTGAGGTCGGCCATCTCGGTCACCAGGGCGTCCCTTTCGTCAAGGGTGTGGACGGACCGAACCAGCCTACGCCAGCCGTTTCGGGTGAAAGACCTCAGGCCGCGTACGCGCCGATCAGCAGTCCGGTGAGGGCACCGGCGAGGAGGAACGGGCCGAACGGCACGGCCGTCTTCCGGCCAGCCCGCCGGGCGAGGACGAGCGCGCCGCCGTAGAGCGCGCCGAGCAGGAATCCGGCGAAGGTGCCGAGCAGCACGGTTGGCCAGCCGTACCAGCCGAGTACGGCGCCCATGCCCACGGCCAGCTTCACGTCACCGAAGCCCATGCCGCCCGGGTTGACGCGGTACAGCAGGTAGTAGCCGGCGCCGAGCGCGAGGGCGCCGTAGAGGGCGGTGCGCCAGTGGCCGGCGTGTTCGGGGAGCAGGGCGGCGAGGCCGAGCAGGGCGAGGGCGGTGGCGGCGAGCGGGAGGGTCAGCGGATCGGGCAGCCGCTGCACCCGGAAGTCGACGGCGGCGAGCAGCACGCCGACGGGCGCGAGCAGCAGCCACACCCCCAACTCGGGCCGGGTGCCGGTGGCGGCGGCGAGCGCGGCACAGACGAGGGCGGTGGCGGTGGCGAGGAGGGGCGCGGAGGGGGCGTACGAAGAGGTGTGGGAGGTGTACGACGAGGAAGGCGCGCGCTCCTGAGACTCGGCGCACTCCCCGCATCCCGCCCCGCCCAGCCAGCCCCGGACCGGATGGTGGCCGCCGGGGCAGCGGTCGCGCCACGGCTCACCGGACGGTACGGCGAAACGGTAGGCGGCGCGGGGCAGCAGCGCCCCCGTCAGCGCGCCCCACAGCAGGGCGCCGAGCACCAGCACCCCCGTGGTCACCCCGCCCACGTTTCCCTCCCCCTCAGCCGGCCCGCCCCGGGTTCCTACCCCGTTCAGGGCTGGAGCAGTTCCACCTTCACGTCGGCCGGGAAGCCGGTCGTCGGGCCGACCCGGCGGGCGAACTCGGCGACGGCCTCCAGCTGCGGGGCGCCGAAGCTGAAGTCGAGGGTGGTGAAGTACTGCTCCAGGGTGGCCTCGTCGAACTCCTCCCAGCGGGCGGCCTGTTCGGCGACCTTCTGCACCTCTTCCAGGGAGAGGTTGCGGGAGGCGAGGAAGGCTTCGTGGACCTGGCGCGTGATGAACGGCTCGCGTTCCAGGTAGTCCCGGCGGGCGGCCCACACCGCGAAGACGAAGGGCAGGCCGGTCCATTCCTTCCACAGCGCGCCGAGGTCGTGCACCTGGAGGCCGAAGCGGGGCCCGTCGAGGAGGTTGGCGCGCAGGGCGGCGTCGCCGATGAGGACGGCGGCCTCCGCCTCCTGCATCATCAGGCTGAGGTCGGGCGGGCAGGTGTAGTAGTCGGGCTGGACGCCGTACCGCTCGGCGAGCAGCAGCTGGGCGAGCCGGACCGAGGTGCGCGAGGTGGAGCCGAGGGCGACCCGGGCGCCGTCGAGCCGGTCCAGCGGGACCTGCGAGACGATCACGCAGGACATCACCGGGCCGTCGCAGCCGACGGCGATGTCGGGGAAGGCGACGAGGTCGTCGGCGTTGCGCAGGAACTCGACCAGGGTGACGGGCCCGATGTCGAGGTCGCCGCGCACGAGCCGCTCGCTGAGCTTCTCCGGGGTGTCCTTGGTGAGCTCGAAGTCGAGGAGCGTGCCGGTTCTCGCGAGCCCCCAGTAGAGGGGCAGGCAGTTCAGGAACTGGATGTGGCCGACGCGCGGCCGGGTGCGAGAATTGTCCACATCGCGAGACTAGACCCCGCGGGGTACGGTGCTGGGACCGACCCCACCCCCGAACGGCCTAGCGGACGTTCAAACATCCGGGTGACGTGATCTTGATCCCTATTGCTTTCGGCTGCCCGGATGCTAGGCTTGCCGCAAGTTGCAGTTTGGTTTCCCTTGCAGTACAGAGCCTGCGGAGCATGTAACCGCGGGCTCTCGTCGTTTTCAGACGAATGCAGTCGTGCAGCACCGTTTCGCACTTGCAGGTTCTGGAGGCAGGGCAACCCTTTTGAGCCCAAGGAGGGCTTATGGCTACCGGAACCGTGAAGTGGTTCAACGCCGAAAAGGGCTTTGGCTTCATCGCCCAGGAGGGCGGCGGCCCCGACGTCTTCGTTCACTACTCCGCGATCAACGCCTCCGGCTTCCGCTCCCTCGAGGAGAACCAGCAGGTGAGCTTCGACGTGACGCAGGGCCCGAAGGGTCCGCAGGCGGAGAACGTCACTCCCGTCTGATCACTGCCTGATCGCAGAACCTGAGTGCAGTACCCAAGGAGCCCCGCGCCACCGGCGACGGGGCTCCTGCCTTTCCCCGTTCATTTCGTATTCACGAACGCTCACATGTGCTGCATGATCAGCACGAACTTGGTCCCGGCCGCGAGCGCCTCGTACGCGTGAGGCATGTCTCCCCGGTACGACATGTAGTCCCCCGGGCCGAGTTCCACGGCCTCGCCGCGCGGACCGGCTCTCACGGCCCCGTCGCTGACCACGATGTGCTCGACGGTCCCCGGAATGTGGGGCTCTGAATCCCGTACGGTCCCGGGCTCCAGCCACACGTAATAAATGTCCCGGCGCGCCCCCGGCGGGCTCGCCGACAGCAGCGAGGCCACATAGCTGGACCGCTCCGAGCCGACCGTGGGCCCCTCGCCGGCCCGGACCACCTGGACGCTGGGCGCCGGTGACTCCACCAGCGCGCTGAACGGCACGCCGAGCGCCACCGCGAGCGCCCAGATGGTCTCCATGCTCGGGTTCCCGCTCGCCGCCTCCAGCTGGGACAGCGTGGACTTGGCGATTCCGGCGCGTTTGGCCAGCTCGGACAGGGACAGACCGGCACGGCCACGCTCCCGCTTCAGGGACGCGGCGATCCACTCCATGGGGAGCCGGGCGGGCACCTCGGACATGCGCGTTCGCTCCATCGGTACGTTCGTTCGCCTTGACGGACAGGGCGCTCACTGTCCATCGTAGAGAACATGCGTTCGCCGCACCGAACAACACCCGAGCCGCACAGGGACCGCTCCCTCCTCCGCGACAGCTCGCTCGTCTGGCTGGCCAGCGGCATCGTCGGCGTCTCCTTCGGCGCCGTGTCCGTCGCGGGCGGGCTGCCGCTGTGGGTGCCGGTGCTGATGTCCCTGGTGGTCTACGCGGGCTCGGCCCAGTTCAGCGCGGTGGGCGTGCTGCTCGCCGGGGGCGGCCCCGTGGCCGCCGTGGCCACAGGGCTGCTGCTCAACACCCGGACCGCGGCCTTCAGTCTGGCCGTGGCCGAGATCATCGGCAGCAACCGGGCGACCCGCTTCCTGGGCGCCCACCTGGTCACCGACGAGACGGTCGCCTTCGCCCTCGCCCAGTCCGACCCGGTACGGCAGCGGCGGGCGTTCTGGATATCCGGGCTCGGGCTGTTCGCCGTGTGGAACACCGGCGTCGTGGCCGGCGGGCTCGCGGGCAGCGCCCTCGGTGACACCGCCCGCTACGGCCTGGACGCCGCGTTCCCCGCCGTCCTGGTCGCCCTGGTCCTGCCCGCCCTCCGCGCCGACGCGACGGTACGGCGGTGTGCCCTGCTCGGCGCCGCCCTCGCCCTGGCGGTCACGCCCGTCGTGCCGGCCGGGGTCCCGGTCCTGCTGGCCCTGACGGGACTCTTTCTGCACCGGCGCCCGGCCGACCGGGGAGCCGCCGCGTGAACACCACGCTCGTCGTCATCCTCGCCCTGGCCGTCGGCACGTACGCCTTCCGGCTGGTCGGCCCGGTCCTGCACGGCCGGGTCACCGTCCCGCCCCGCGTCCAGGAACTGGCCTCGGCGGGCGCCGTGGTCCTCCTGGTCGCCCTGCTGGCCACGGGCGCCCTCACCGAGTCCGGCACCTTCGCGGGCTGGGCCCGCCCCACCGGCGTCCTGGTGGGAGCCGTCCTGGCCTGGCGGCGGGCACCGTTCGCCGTGGTGGTGCTGGGGGCGGCCACGACGACGGCGCTTCTGCGGGTGGCGGGGGTGGGTTAGGCGGCGTGGCGCCAGACGGTCAGGTCACCCATGAGGAAGGCCATGTCGGGCATCGCGGTGGACTTCGTCTGGATCACGTACAGCCCGATGTTGCCCTCGTCGTCCTTCAGGCAGAACTCGGTGCCGGCCGCCGCGCTGCTCAGCGTCCAACTGTGCTTCGTCGCGTGCTTGAGGAAGAGACGGCACTCGTCGAGGGTGGTGCCGTGTCCGCCGTACATCTGCATGAACACGACGTTGTCGCTCTTCAGTTCGCAGCCGATCGCCTGACAGTCGAAGCGGATGTCGCCCTTGCGGTTCTTCCGCTGGGGCTCCTGGCCCTTGAGGCTCAGTGAGTTCTTCGCGTCCAGCCACAGCTGGGAGAACCCTTCCGGCCGCGGGTCCCGGGGAGAGGCCGAGGACCCGACGTCACCGGCCCCCGGGACGGACGCGCCTGAGGAGCGGGACGAGGAATCCGACGAGGAGCCCGGCGCGGACGCCGATGAGGACGACTGTGGGGCAGATGCCGTGGCGGACGTCCGGGAACCGGCCGTGTTCCGCCCGCTCGCCCGGCCCTTCGCGTCCATGACCGACCACGCCAGCAGGGCCACCAGCAGCGCGCCGCCCGCCACACCCGCGACCGAGATCAGCGCGGCGCGCCGGCGGCGGGCCTTCCGCTGCTCCGGCGTCGGCTGCGGCCAGCCGACCGGCGCGATCAGCGGCTGCTGCCGATAGGGCGAGGTGGGGGCGGGCACCGGTGGCTGTGCGTACGCCGGGGTCGGCTCCGGGACGGGTGCCGGAACCACGACCTCCGGTCCGGTGATCTCCCGCCACACCGCCGGTCCCCCGCCCGCGTCGGCGTCCGCGCCCAGCCGCTGCCGGCACCACTCCACGACCTCCGCCGGAGTGGCCCGCTCCGCCGGATCGGCGGCCAGGCACCGGGCGAGCAGCGGACGCAACGGCTCGGGCAGCAGATCGAGATCGGGCTCCGCATGCACGATCCGGTACAGCACGTTCACGGCCGGACCGTCCCCGTACAGCGGCCTGCCCAGCGCCGCGAACGCGGCCGTCTGCCCGAGCGCGAAGACGTCGGTCGCCGCCGCCACCTCACCCCCGGACGCCTGCTCCGGAGCCATGAACGAGGGCGTGCCGATCGTGCCGCCCGTCGCCGTGTACGAGGTGCCGTCGGCGGCCAGCGCGATACCGAAGTCGATCACCCGGGGCCCGTCGGCGGCCAGCAGCACGTTCGACGGCTTCAGGTCACGGTGCACGATCCCCTCGGCGTGAATGGCCTCAAGTGCCTCGGCCACCCCCGCCATCAGCCACAGCACGGCCGCCACCGGCAACGGCCCCCGCCGGGCCACGGCCTCCGCCAGGGACGGCCCCGGCACGTACAGCGTGGCGAGCCACGGCGGCACGCCGTCGGCATCGGCGTCGATCAGCTCGGCGGTGTACGCCCCCCGCACCCGCCGAGCCGCCTTGATCTCCCTGCCGAACCGCCGCCGGAAGTCCGGATCGTCCGCCAGCTCGGGCCGTACGACCTTCAGCGCGACGGGCCGGCCGCCCTGCGTGTGGGACAGGTAGACCCGGCCCATACCGCCCGCGCCCAGCCGCGCGGCGAGCCGGTAGCCCGCCACCACGGGTGGGTCGTCCGCCTGGAGTGGCTGGAACACCTCCGTCGACTGGTTCATCGGCCTGTCCCCCCAGTTGATGCGTTGGCCAACGGCAGCAGCCTAAGCGGAGTGTCCGTGCGGGCCGCTACGGTCCCTCCCCATGACCGACACCCGCGCCTTCTACGACACCATCGCCGAGAACTACGCCGACCACTTCCGCGACCCCCTCGCCGAACGGCCCCTGGAACGGGCCCTCCTCAGCGCGTACGCCGAACAGGTCGGCCCCCACGGCACGGTGGCCGACCTCGGCTGCGGCCCCGGCGACATCACCGCGTACCTGGCCGGTCTGGGCCTGTCCGTCTTCGGCCTGGACCTCTCGGACGCCATGATCGCCATCGCCCGCCGCCAGCATCCCGCGCTGCGGTTCGAGCAGGGCTCGATGCGGGAGCTGTCGGTCGCCGACGGTTCGCTGGCCGGGGTGGTCTCCTGGTACTCCAGCATCCACACACCCGTGGACGAACTCCCCGACCTGTTCACCGAGTTCCACCGCGTCCTGGGCTCCGGCGGCCGGCTCCTGCTCGCCTTCCAGGTGGGTGACGTGCCGCTCCGCCTCGAACGCCCCTTCGGTCACGACGTGGCCCTGGACTACCACCGGCGCCGCCCCGAGCAGATGGCAGACCTGCTCTCCGACGCCGGCTTCACCCTCCGCTCCACCACCGTGCGCGCCCCTGAGGCGACGCGCGGCGAATCACCCGTCCCGCAGGCGTTCCTTCTCGCCCAGAAGGAAGGCTGACCATGCGGAGGGGGTGACGGTGAGGTGGGCGGCGAGGGGTTGCTTCGAGTCGCGGATGTGGATGGCGGTGGGGTGGGGGGCGACTTCTAGGCACTGGCCGCCTTCGCCGCTGCTGTAGCTCGACTTGAACCAGGTCAACTGCTCTATGGTCATCGTCCGTCCAGCATCTTCTCGATCAAGTCCAGAGACTCGTGCGGGTTGAGGGCCTGAGCACGGATGATCCCATAGCGAGCAGCGAGAACGCGGACCTCTTCTCGGTCACTGATCAACTTCGGGTATCCCTGTGACTCCATGTAAGCAACTTGCTCCTTCCCCTTGGGGATGAGCAAGGTGAAGCCGTTATCCAGGCAAGGGTGTTCATGCCGTCCCGTGGGCATGACCTGTAGCTGCACGTTTCGCCGCCGCCCGATCCTCAGCAACTGACGCAGTTGGTCTTTGAGCACCTTCGGGCCGCCGATCGGCCGCTCCAGCACCGCCTGCTCGATGACGAAGCTGAACTCGGGCGGCGGCCACTGCTCGAAGATCTGCTGGCGTGAGAGCCGGTCCGCCACCCGCTTCTCGATGGTCTCCTCGTCCAGGGGCGGATGCCGCTGGGTGAACACAGCCCTCGCGTAGTCCTCGGTCTGGAGCAGGCCCAGCACGCCCATGGTGCTGTAGTCGTGCAGGGACACTGCCTGCGCCTCCAGTGCCGCGTAGCCCCGGTACCACTCAGGATGCCGCGTCCGCGCCCTGGTCATCGCCTCCTCCACCTCGGGGATGACCGCGATGAACATGCCGTTCGCCCCGAGGATCTCGTCGGCCCGCCTCAGGAACTCCGGCCTCGGCGTGCGTACCCCTCGCTCCATGGCGGAGATCTGATCGGGGCCGTACCCCACCAACTGGCCGAACTCCCGCTGGTTCAGCCCTGCCCGCTCCCTCATCAACTTGAGCTGCTTGCCGAGTACGGCGAACACCGCAGCCGACCCGTTCTCCTCCGCCGGCGTCTCCGGCCTCCGCTCGCTCTCCTCCGTCACGCCACCCTCCGACTGACCCGTACTCCCACAAGCCGCACCCGTACGACTACGGACAGTCGCCGGGTCTCCCCTGGTCAGCGTAGGGAGAAGCCACCACGCTCGGTGATGTGAACGTAGAAATCTCCACCCCCACAACCGAACTCGTCCAACGGCTCAGCTCGACGCCCCGAGGCGCCCGTCTGGCCCGTCGGCTCACCGCCACCGCGCTCACCACCTGGGGGTATCCCCATGACGGCGACCTCAGCCACACCGCCCAGCTCGTCGTGGCCGAACTCGCCGCCAACGCCGTCACCCACGGTCGCGTACCCGGCCGGGACTTCGAACTGCGGCTGGCTCTGCTCCTCGCCCAGGACACCTTGCGTATCGAGGTGAGTGACGCCCGGGGTGACCGCCCCCTGCGGTTCCTGGACGGGCGGTTGGAGGACGAGAACGGCCGGGGTCTCGTCGTCGTACAGGTGCTCGCGAAACTGTGGGGCGTGTCCGAGCGGGACGTCGGCAAGACGGTCTGGGTGGAGCTGGCGCTCAGCGCAACGCGGCGACCGTGTCCGCGAAGGCCCGGGCCGGCGGGCTGAGCGCGTCCCAGCGGCGGACGGCCCAGCCGACGGGGAGGGGACGGAGGCCGGGCAGCGGGACCAGGCGCAGCGGGCCGTCGCCGGGGACCGGAAGCCCCGGTACGGCGGGTACGACCGCCCTTCCGATCCCCAGCTCGGCGAGCAGCAGGGCCGTGTCCCAGTCGGCCACGCTCGGCTCGTAGGCGAACCGCACGCCCCGCTCGGCGCACGCCGCTTCCAGGTGGGCGGCGGATGTGGAGTTCGGCGGGAGCCGGATGATCCGGACGCCGGACAGCTCGGCCGGGTCCAGGCACGGGCGGCCGGCCAGCGGGTCGTCCGCCCGGACCGCGAGGAGCCACGGCAGCTCCACCACCGTGCGCTGCTCGATGCCCCGGACCGGTGGGCCGATGGTGATCCAGGCGAGGTCCAGTGTGCCGTCGGCGAGGGCGTCGAAGCTGCCCCGGCCCGAACTGACCGTGCGGAACTCCAGGTTGACCTTGGGGTGCTCGCGGCGGAACGTGACGACCGCGTCGGACATGAAGTGCCGGACGGTCGTCGCGCCGGTGGCTACCCGGACGTACCCGCTGTGGCCGTCGACCAGGTCGCGGAGCTGTCGTACGGCGACGTCCAGGGCGTTGATGCCCTCGCCTGCGGCGGCCTCCAGTATCCGGCCGGCCTGGGTCGGTACGACCCCGCGCGGCTGGCGTTCCAGCAGGGCCACGCCGGTCTCCCGCTCCAGTCGCTTGACGTGCTGGCTGACGGCGGACTGGGTGCGGCCGAGGTCACGGGCGACCGAGCTGAGGCTGCCCGCACGGCACACGGCGATGAACACGCGGAGGTCTTCCAGGGTCACAAGACCCAAGCTAACACTGGGGTTTGATGAGGAAACCCAAGGATTGACTGGGCTCGGCACAGCGCGCGAGGATCGTGAGCGGGCCGCGACCGACCCAGGCGGCAACCCGCTCCCCGCCCCGCCGAGTCCGGAGGAGGTGGGACCAGCGAGGAGCGGGTGCCGACCGTCGCCGGTGCTGTGAAGTGACCACACCGGGATTGGCGCCAATCACCGCACCCGTGTCCACTCCGGTTCCCTCAGCGCTCGTACAACCCCTCCACCTCCGCCGCGAAGTCCCGCAGGATCTGGTCCCGGCGTAGCTTCATGGAGGGGGTCAGGTGGCCTGCCGTCTCCCTGAAGTCCACCGGGAGGACGGTGAAGCGGCGGATGGACTCGGGGCGGGAGACCATGCGGTTCGCCTCGTCGACCGCCCGCTGGAGCACGGCCCTCAGTTCCTCGTCGTCGACCAGGAGTTCCGGCGGGACCGGGTGCTTGCCGATCATCTGGCGCCAGTGGGTGATGCCGTCGCGGTCGAGGGTGATCAGGGCGGCGACGAAGGGGCGGGCGTCGCCCACCAGCATGACCTGGGAGATCAGCGGGTGCTGGCGCAGCCAGTTCTCCAGCGGGGCCGGGGCCACCGACTTGCCGCCCGCCGTGATCAGGAGTTCCTTCTTGCGGCCGGTGATGGTCAGGTAGCCCTCGTCGTCCAGTTCGCCGAGGTCGCCCGTCGGCAGCCAGCCGTCGCGGGTCGCGGGGACCACTCCGCCCGCCTGGGGGTCCCAGTAGCCGCGCAGGACGTGGTCGCCGCCGATGAGGATCTCGCCGTCCGCCGCGATCCTCACCCGCGTGCCGGGCAGCGGCCAGCCGACCGTGCCGAGGCGGGGTTTCAGGGGCGGGGTGACCGTGGAGGCGCCGGTGGTCTCCGTGAGGCCGTAGCCCTCGAAGATCTCGATGCCGGCGCCGGCGTAGAACGCGGCGAGGCGTCGGCCGAGCGGGGAGCCGCCGCAGATGGCGTACCGGACACGGCCCCCCATGGCGGCGCGCAGGCGGCGGTAGACGAGGGGGTCGTAGAAGGCGCGCTGTGTCCTCAGGGCGCGGCCCGGGCCGTTGCCCGCGCCGGTCTGGCGGGCCTCCAGCGCCTCGCCGTAGCGCTGGGCCACGGCCGCCGCCCGGTCGAAGACCGACGCCCGGCCGCCGGCCTCCGCCTTGGCGCGCGCGGAGTTGTAGACCTTCTCCAGCATGTAGGGGATGGTCAGCAGGCAGGTCGGCTTGAAGGCGTCCAGGTCCGGGAGGAGGTCCTGCGGGGCCAGGCTGGGGGCGTGGCCGAGGCGGACGCGGGCGCGGACGCAGGCGATGGCCACCATGCGGCCGAAGACGTGGGACATCGGGAGGAAGAGCAGGACCGACGGGTCTTCGTCCTTCGCCTTGAAGACGGGGTAGAGGAGTTCGATCGCGTTGTCGACCTCGGCGAAGAAGTTGCCGTGGGAGAGGGCGCAGCCCTTGGGGCGGCCGGTGGTGCCCGAGGTGTAGATCAGGGTGGCGAGCGTGTCGGGGCCGAGCATGCCCCGGCGTACGCCGGTCTCGCCGTCCGGCACCGCTGCCCCCGCGTCGGCGAGCCGGGCCACGTGGTCCTTCTCCATCACCCACACGTGGCGCAGGTCGGGCAGGTGCGCGAGTTCGGGGCCGATGGCGGCGGCCTGGGCGGCGGTCTCGGTGACCAGGGCGACCGCGCCGGAGTCGTGCAGGATCCAGCGGGTCTGGAAGACGGAGGAGGTCGGGTAGACCGGGACCGTGACCAGGCCGGCCGCCCAGGCGGCGAAGTCGAGCAGGGTCCAGTCGTACGTCGTGCGGGACATGACGGCGATGCGGTCGCCGGGCATCAGCCCTTCGGCGATCAGGCCCTTGGCCACGGCCTGGACCTCGGCGGCGAAGCGGGCGGCCGTCACGTCCGTCCAGCGGCCGTCGGAGCGCTTGCGGCTGAGGACGACATGGTCGGGGGCGGTCTCCGCGTTCTCGTACGGGAGGTCGGCCAGGGAGCCGTGGGTGACCGGGGGCGCGAACGGGGGGACCGCCACTTCCCGTACGGCCCCGTCCAGCCGGCGTATCTCGGGTTCGACGAGGACCGGGCGGCCGTCGTAGTCGGTGGCGGAGACCGTGGTGCCGGAGGATGCGGGCGGGGTCGGGTACGGCGTGGACACGGGCGGCTCCTCTGGCGTGCGTGCACCTGCGGTGACCCTTTCACGGAAAGGGGTTACCGCCGGTTAGGCAGGTGATCGTACGGCTCCACTGTGAGGGGCTTGTGCGGGTTCGGGGAGGGTCCGGGGCCGGGGATGTGCAGCCTCGGGGGTTATGTGACGGCTGCTCAACTCTGCCTGCCCCGCCCGGTGTCGGGGCGTTCCAGGATCGCCGTCACCCCTTGGCCGCCCGCCGCGCAGACCGAGATCAGCCCACTGCCCGGGCCCTCCCGCTCCGCCGGCCGCTGGGCCAGGGCCGCCAGGATACGCGCGCCCGCTGCCGCGGAGGGGTGGTCCGTGGCCAGGGAGGAGCCCGTGCTGTTCAGGCGGGCGCGGTCCACGGGTGGCAGGCCTCGCTCCTCCCAGGCCGCCGGCGCGGCCGGCACCTGGGAGGCGAACGCCTCGTGGATCCCGACCAGACCGAAGTCGGCCAGGTCCGGGCCGGTGCGCTCCGGCAGGCGCGGAACCGCGTACGCCGGTGCCATCAGCGGCCGTCCTCGCCGTCCACCGTCCCCGTGGACGAGTCGACGGCCGCCGTCTCGTACGCGGTCAGATGGGCGAGCGGTTCCCGTCCGCGTGCCACCTTGGCTTACCTTCGGTAACCTTACTCCGGAGTAAGCATTTTCCAGCTCTTCGGAACCGAGTCGCGCGGGAGTCGCACATGGCCGACCGCTACCTCAGCTTCACCGGCACGGCCCCGGGCCGTTTCCTCACCCGGCGACGGGGCCTGCCCCAGCCGGCCGAGCTGGTCCGGTGGTCACCGCAGCGGCCCGCGCTGCCGGGTCCCCTGCCGCACCGTCCGCGTCCGCGGCAGAGCCTGCTGGGGGCGTGATGACGGCCGTCACCCTGACCGCGCCTCCCGCGCTGGCCCCGCTGCTGGTCCGGGGAGCCCTGCGCTCGCCCTTCAAGCGCCCCGCCCCCGACGCGGCCTTCCCGCGCACCCGCCTGGTACTGCCGGACGTGCGCGTGGACCTGGCGAAGCTGACAGCGTACGAGCGGGTCTGCGGCTTCCCGACCGGCGAGCCCGACCTGCCGGTCACCTACCCCCACGTCCTCGGCTTCCCGCTGGCCATGCGGCTGATGAGCGGGCGCGACTTCCCGCTGCCGCTGCTGGGGCTGGTGCACACGTCGATCGAGATCGTGCGGGGCGCCGCGCCGGCGGCGGACGGGTCGTACGAACTCTGCGTGTGGATCGCCGGGTTGGCCGCGCACCGGCGGGGGACGGAGGCGGCGGTGGTGACGGAGCTGCGGTCGGGCGGAAGCGTGGTGTGGGAGTCCCGGAGCACGTATCTGGCCCGGCACCGCACCGGCCCCGGTACGTCACCCGAGCCCCGGCAGGACGCCGGCCCCGCGCTCCCCGTCGTCGCCGAGTGGAGCCTCGCCGGGGACGTGGGACGGCGCTACGGTGCCGCGTCCGGCGACCGCAACCCCATCCACCTGCACCCCCTCACCGCCCGCCTCTTCGGCTTCCCCCGTGCCATCGCCCACGGCATGTGGACCCTGGCCCGCTGCCTGGCCGCCCACGGCATACCCGACACGACCGAGGTACGGGCACGGTTCCGGGCACCCGTGCTGTTGCCGGGGACGGTGGCGTACGGGGCCGATGGGAGCGGGCGGTTCGAGTTGCGGGGTGAGGACGGGCGGGTGTGTGTGGAGGGGGACGTGCGGGGGAGGTGACTGGCGTCGCGCCCCTCAGGCCGGCTCAGCCGGCGGCGTCCACATCTGACCGTGCATCAGGTTCCCCAGGCCCGCCCACGCGAAGTTCATCAGCGTGGCCGCCGCCTGGCGGGCCGTTGTGCCGGGGGTGGCGTTGGCCCACGCGGCGAGGGACTCCGCGGCACCGACCAGGGCCTCGGCCAGGCCCGCCACCTCGTGTTCCGGGAGGTCGGGGTCGCGGTGGGCCTCGCGGGCCGCGACCGCGACCAGGCGGGTCACGAACGCGACGATCTCCGCGCGCATCGCGGCGGCCTCGGCCGCGAAGGGCTCCCCGTGCGTACGGGCCTGGAGGTGCAGCACCGACCAGCCGTCCGGATGCTCCGCGGTGTGCGCGAAGAACGCCCGCAAGCCGTCCCAGAGTTGCCGGTCCGCGGGCAGCCCCGGCCGGACACCCGCGCGCACGGCCTCCGTGAGCGCGGCGGCCTCCCGGCGGATGCACGCGGTGAAGAGGTCTTCCTTCGAGTTCAGGTACAGATAGACCAACGGCTTGGACACGCCCGCGAGTTCCGCGATCTCGTCCATCGAGGCGGCCATGTACCCGCGCTGCCCGAAGATCCGTACGGCAGCGTCGAGCATCTGCTGCTCCCGCACCGCCCTCGGCATCCGTTTGGTCTTGACGGCACCCATGAGGGCAAGCCTAGTTGGGCCGGCGGCGGGACCTAGCTGGACGTGGTGGCCTCGCCCTGTGCCCGCGACGCGTCGTCGGCGATGTCCTCCTGGTTGCGGTTGGCGTCCAGGTTGGCCTTCATCCGGTCGACCTTGTGCACGATCTGCACCGAGGCCCGGTCCCGCTCCTTGCGCAGCACCACCCAGCTGATCGGTGCCGAGAGGACCAGGGCGAGCAGCAGGACCCACAGTCCGTTGGACTCACCGAAGCCGCGCGGGAAGATGCCCGAGTAGACGGCCCCCCAGACGATCACGAGGCAGCCCGCGAAGATACCGAGGCGCATCAGCGTGTAGCGGAGCATCTCAATCCACTCGTCAGATTCCAAAAGGGGTCATCGTCCAGTGAAGCACGAGCGGTGGGCGATCACGCAGGGGGGTCGGCGTCAGCCGAGCGGCAGCAGCATGACGACGTCGTCGCGGTCGTCCCCGGGCGCGACCCGGATGGCGTCCGGGACGCGGCCGACCTCCTTGTAGCCGCAGGAGCCGTAGAAGCGCTCCAGGCCCAGCCCGCCCCGGCAGGTCAGCCGGATCGCCTCGATGCCCTCCATCCCGCGGGCCGCGTCCGCGGCGGCGGCCAGCAGGTCACGGCCGTGGCCCCGGCCCTGGTGGCGGGGGTGGACCATCACCGTGTACAGCCACAGCCAGTGGGTCATCAGCCGGTGGGTGTTGCGGGTGAGGAAGGCGGCCGCGGCGACCTCGCCGGCCTCGTCGTGGCCGACGAGCAGCCGGGTGCGGCCCTCGGCCATCTGCACGAAGTGCCGTACCAGCTCCGGGCGTATCTCCTCGCGGGTCACCGGCGCCACGAAGCCGACGGCGCCGCCCGCGTTCGAGACGTCCGTCCACAGGTCGAGGATGCCGTCGCGGAGGGCGGGGGTGAAGGCGGGGTCCAGGGTGAAGGTAAGAGGCACAGGCCGAGTGTAGCCATTACGCGTGGGGGAGCTGTCACCCGAGGGCGCGCGCGGCCACCTCCAGGTCGGCCACCAGGCCCCGGTACGCCTGCTCGCGGTCGTCCGCGCGCAGCACGGCCGACGGATGCACGGTCGGCACCAGCCGCTCCGGCCGGCCGTGGATCTCCTCCTCCAGTACGGTCCCGCGCACCTGGCTCACCCGGAACGACGACCCCAGCAGCGCCTTCCCGGCCGTCGCGCCCAGGATCACGATCAGCTCCGGCTCCACCAGCGCCAGCTCCGCCGCGAGCCAGGGGCCGCAGGCCGTCATCTCCCGCAGGCTCGGCGCCTTGTGGATACGGCGCTTGCGGGGTTCGGCCTGGGTGAACTTGAAGTGCTTGACCGCGTTGGTGACGTAGGCCTCGGAGGGGTCGATACCGGCCTCCGCCAGGGCCCGGTCGAGCAGCTTGCCGGCCGGGCCGACGAAGGGCCTGCCCTGACGGTCCTCCTGATCGCCGGGCTGCTCCCCCACGAGCATCACGCGGGCATCGGTGTTTCCGGCGCCGAAGACGGTCTGGGTGGCGGCGCGGTGCAGCGGGCAGCCGCGACAGGCCGCGGCGGCTCGGCGGAGGGCTTTCAGGTCGGCGCCGTCGGGCACGAAGGGAGCCGCGCTGTAGGCGTCCTCGGGGGCCTTCGTTGCTGGCATGCCGGGCGAGTACCCCTCGTTCCCGCGGGGAACCGAGGGGTCGTTCAGGCCGTCGCCCGGCCGCGGGTGCGCGGGGGGTTCTCGCGCAGTTCCCCGCGCCCCTGGCCGGGTCAGCCGGCCCTCGCCGGAAAGTCAGACCCGCATCGGCTGGGGCGACTCCCGACGGGCCGGGTCCGGACCCTCGTACTCGCGGATGATCTCGTACCGCGTGTTCCGCTCCACCGGGCGGAAGCCCGCGTCGCGGATCAGTTCCAGCAGGTCCTCGCGGGTCAGCTTGTTCGGCGTGCCGAAGTTGTCCGCGTCGTGGGTGATCTTGTACTCCACCACCGACCCGTCCATGTCGTCGGCGCCGTGCTGGAGGGCCAGCTGGGCGGTCTGCACGCCGTGCATGACCCAGAAGACCTTGACGTGCGGGATGTTGTCGAACAGCAGCCGCGACACCGCGAAGGTCTTCAGCGCCTCCGCGCCGGTCGCCATCTGGGTGCGCGCCTGGAGGGTGTTGCGTACCTTGCCGTCCTTCATGTCCACGAAGTCGTGCTGGTAGCGCAGCGGGATGAAGACCTGGAAGCCGCCGGTCTCGTCCTGGAGTTCACGCAGGCGCAGCACGTGGTCGACGCGGTGGCGGGGCTCCTCGATGTGGCCGTACAGCATGGTGCACGGGGTCTTCAGACCCTTCTCGTGCGCCAGGCGGTGGATGCGGGACCAGTCCTCCCAGTGGGTGCGGTGGTCCACGATGTGCTGCCGGACCTCCCAGTCGAAGATCTCCGCGCCACCGCCGGTCAGCGATTCGAGGCCCGCGTCGATCAGCTCGTCCAGGATCTCGGAGGCCGACAGACCGCTGATGGTCTCGAAGTGGTGGATCTCCGTCGCCGTGAAGGCCTTCAGGGAGACGTCCGGCAGGGCCTTCTTCAGCTCGCGCAGGGAACGCGGGTAGTACCGCCACGGCAGGTTCGGGTGCAGGCCGTTGACGATGTGCAGCTCGGTGAGGTTCTCCGTCTCCATCGCCTTGGCGAGCTTGACGGCCTCCTCGATGCGCATCGTGTACGCGTCCTTCTCGCCCGGTTTGCGCTGGAACGAGCAGTAGGCGCAGGAGGCCGTGCACACGTTCGTCATGTTCAGGTGCCGGTTGACGTTGAAGTGGACGACGTCACCGTTCTTGCGGGTGCGCACCTCGTGGGCGAGCCCGCCGAGCCAGGCCAGGTCGTCCGACTCGTAGAGCGCGATGCCGTCCTCGCGGGTCAGCCGCTCACCGGAGCGGACCTTCTCCTCCAGCTCGCGCTTGAGCCCGACGTCCATACCCACACCTTTCTACGACAACGCGACCCACGGTATCCCTAGACCTCTTCGGGCAGTTCTCCGACCCGGTTCTCCCACTTGGTGGACAGCACGATCGTGGTACGGGTGCGGGAGACGCCCTTCGTCCCGCTGAGCCGGCGGATGGTCTTCTCCAGGCCGTCCACGTCCGTCGAGCGCACCTTGAGCATGAACGAGTCGTCACCGGCGATGAACCAGCAGTCCTCGATCTCCGGCAGGTCCCGCAGCCGCTGGGCGACGTCCTCGTGGTCGGCGGCGTCGGAGAGCGAGATACCGATCAGGGCGGTGACGCCCAGGCCGAGGGAGGCCGCATTCACCGTCGCGCGGTAGCCGGTGATGACACCGGCCGCCTCCAGCCGGTTGATGCGGTCGGTGACGCTGGGGCCCGACAGGCCGACCAGGCGCCCCAGCTCCGCGTACGAGGCCCGGCCGTTCTCCCTCAGGGCCTGGATGAGCTGCCTGTCCACCGCGTCCATGCGATCGAAGCCTTCCGGTGAAAGTTCCTGGAGTGATGAGGGGTACTGCTGCTTGCCTTACGTGCCGCTCGTGCCGCCACCCAGTTCGCCCCGCCAGCGCCGGTACAGGCCGTGTGCGACACCCGCCGCGTCCAGCACGCGGCCGGCGACGAAGTCCACCAGGTCCTGGATGTGGGTGGCGCCCGCGTAGAAGGCGGGCGAGGCCGGGACGACCGTGGCGCCGGCGTCGTCCAGCGCGACGAGGTGCCGCAGCGTCTGCCCGTTCAAGGGCGTCTCCCGTACGGCTACGACCAGCGTCCGGCGCTCCTTCAGCGTGACGCTCGCCGCGCGCTGGAGCAGATCCTTGGACAGGCCGAGCGCCACACCGGCCACCGAGGCGGTGGAGGCGGGCACGATGAGCATGCCCTTCGCCGGGTACGACCCCGAGGATGGGCCGGCGGCGAGGTCGCCCGCGCTCCAGTACCGCACTGCGCTGACGTCCACGTCGAAGGTGCCGGGCTTGCCGTCGGCGCCACGGGCCAGCCATTCCCGCAGGTCGTCCTGCCAGTGGGCGTCCCGGAACGAGATGCCCGTCTCGTCCAGCAGCGTCAGCCGCGAGGCCCGGCTGACCACCAGGTCCACCGCTTCCCCGGCCTCCAGCAGCGCCCGCAGCACGGCAGCCGCGTACGGCGTCCCGGAAGCTCCGGACACCCCCACGATCCAAGGCACACGCTGCGTTTCTCCTGCGTTCACACCTTGAGCGTACCGGCGTGCCCGACCGTGCTCAGGCCGGGTGGTGCCGGGCCGCTCACACGGTCAGACCGCGTACGAGGAGATCGAGCAGCGCGCACACGAACAGGGCAATGCCGATGAACCCGTTGACCGAGAAGAACGCCCTGTTCAGGCGGGACAGGTCATGGGGACGGACGATGGAGTGTTCGTAGAGGAAGGCGCCCGCGACGATCAGCAGGCCCAGCCAGAAGAACGCTCCGGCGTGGGTGGCCAGGCCGTACCAGACGAACAGGGCGGTGGTGATCGTGTGGCACACCCGCGCGCCCCGGATCGCGGCCGGGACACCGAAGCGGGCCGGGACCGACAGGACGCCGATCTCGCGGTCGGTCTCGACGTCCTGGCAGGCGTAGATCAGGTCGAAGCCGCCGATCCAGACGCCGACGGCGAGGCCGAGGATCACCGCCGTCCAGGACCACTCGCCGCTGATCGCCAGCCAGCCGCCGATGGGGCCCATGGACTGGGCGAGGCCCAGGATGGCCTGCGGGAAGTTCGTGAACCGCTTCCCGTAGGGGTAGACCACCATCGGGATCACCGCCACCGGCGCGAGCGCCAGGCAGAGGGGGTTCAGCAGGGCCGCCGCGCCCAGGAACACCACCAGGGCGATCAGGGCGCCCGTCCAGGCGTGCCGCACCGACATCGCGCCGGTGACCAGCTCGCGGTGGGCCGTGCGCGGGTTCCGGGCGTCGATCTCGCGGTCGATGATCCGGTTGACCGCCATGGCGAAGGTGCGCAGGCCGACCATGCAGATCGTGACCAGGAGCAGACGGCCCCAGTGGATGTTCCGGTCCCACTCGTACATCGCCGTGAGGGAGGCGATGTAGGCGAAGGGCAGCGCGAAGACCGAGTGCTCGATCATCACCAGGCGGAGGAACGCCTTGGTGCGGCCGGGCTGGGGGATCGCGGCAGAGGCCGACGTCACAGTCCGTACTCCTTCCAGCGGCGGTCCACCAGGGCCGCCGTATCCGGGTCCGACAGGACCATCTCGGGCCAGCCGCCGTCGCGGGTGTAACCCTCCTCCGGCCACTTCCGCGTCGCGTCGATGCCCGCCTTGCCGCCCCAGAACTGCTGGTAGGAGGCGTGGTCCAGGTGGTCGACGGGACCCTCCACGACCGTGAGGTCGCGGGCGTAGTCGGTGTTGCCGAGAGCCCGCCAGGCGACCTCGTGCAGGTCGTGCACGTCGCAGTCGGCGTCCACGACCACGATCAGCTTGGTCAGGGACATCATGTGTGCCCCCCAGATCGCGTGCATCACCTTCTGCGCGTGCTTCGGGTACTTCTTGTCGATCGAGACGATCGCGCAGTTGTGGAAGCCGCCGGCCTCGGGCAGGTGATAGTCCACGATGTCCGGAACGATGATCTTGAGCAGGGGCAGGAAGAAGCGTTCCGTGGCGCGGCCGAGCGGGCCGTCCTCCGTCGGGGGGCGGCCGACGACGATCGACTGGAGCAGGGGACGCCGGCGCATCGTCACGCAGTCGATCTTCAGGGCCGGGAAGGGTTCCTGCGGGGTGTAGAAGCCGGTGTGGTCGCCGAAGGGGCCCTCGGGCAGCATCTCCCCGGGCTCCAGCCAGCCCTCCAGGACCACCTCGGCGTTCGCCGGGACCTGGAGCGGGACCGTCTTGCAGTCGACCATCTCGATCCGCTTGCCCGCGATGAAGCCGGCGAAGAGGTACTCGTCGATGTCGCCGGGGAGGGGGGCGGTGGAGGCGTAGGTCACGGCGGGCGGACATCCGAAGGCGATGGCCACCGGAAGCCGCTCGCCCCTGCGCGCGGCCACCTGGTAGTGGTTCCGGCTGTCCTTGTGGATCTGCCAGTGCATGCCGATGGTGCGCTTGTCGTGGCGCTGGAGGCGGTACAGGCCCAGGTTCCGGATGCCGGTCTCGGGGTCCTTGGTGTGGGTCAGGCCCAGATTGAAGAAGGAACCGCCGTCCTTCGGCCAGGTGAACAGCGCCGGGAGCCGGTCCAGGTCGACGTCGTCGCCCCGGAGGACGACCTCCTGCACCGGCGCGTTGTCGGGCTTCACCTTCTTCGGCGGGACGTGGGTCATCGCGCCCAGCTTGCCGAAGGCCTCGCGGACGCCGACGAAGCCGTGCGGCAGCTCGGGCCGCAGCAGGCCGCCGATCTTCTCGGAGATCTCGCCGTACGACTTCAGGCCCAGCGCCTTCAGCAGGCGGCGGTCGGTGCCGTACACGTTCATGGCGAGGGGCATGTCCGAGCCGCGCACGTTCTCGAAGAGCAGCGCCGGGCCGCCGGACTTCTGCACCCGGTCGACGATCTCCCCGACTTCCAGATACGGGTCGACCTCGGCCTTGATGCGCTTGAGGTCGCCCTCGCGCTCCAGCGCCCGGAGCAGGGAGCGAAGATCGTCGTAAGCCATGCGCCCAAGTATCGCCGACGTACCGCTTTGTCCCTGCGGCCACCCCCGGATCACCGGGCGGCCGGGGAGAGTGAACGCCCCCGAGGAGTGGAAACATGGCTGGTGTGATTCCCACCATCGATCTGCGGATCTGGACCGAGGGGGACGCGATGCGGCGGGCCGTGCTCGCCCGCACCGTCGACCAGGCCCTGCAGTCCGCCGGCTTCCTGCTGGTCACCGGGCATGGCGTGGACCCCGCGCTGCGGGCCGGAATCCGTTCCGCCGCCCGGGAGTTCTTCCTGCTGCCCGCCGAGGTCAAGCAGCGCTACGCGGCCAGGGTCGGCGGGCGCGGCTGGCTCGGGCCCGGCACCGAGGCCAACGGGTACGCGGAGGGCACCGAGACCCCGCCGGACCTGAAGGAGTCGCTGACCTTCGCCACCGCCGAGCCGTTCGAGGACCCGGCCGTCAACGCCGAGTGGTACGCGCCCAACGTGTGGCCGGCGGAGGTGCCCGCGCTGCGCGGACTGTGCGAGGAGTACCTGGGCCGGATGGTCGCGCTGGAGAAGGAGCTGCTGGCCCTGCTGGCGTGCGCGCTCGGGCTCGGCGCCGACTTCTTCACCCGGCACATGGACCATCCGACGTACGGCTTCAACATCAACTGGTACCCGGGGACGGAGGTCGTCGGCGCGCCCCGGCCCGGGCAGTTCCGGATCGGGCCGCACACCGACTTCGGCACCGTCACCATCCTCGACCGGCAGGCCGGCAAGGGCGGGCTCCAGGTGTACACCGACGCGGACGGCTGGCAGGACGCGCCGTACGACCCGGCCGCGTTCACGGTCAACATCGGTGATCTGCTGGCGCGTTGGACCGGGGACCGGTGGCGGTCCGGACGGCACCGGGTGCTGCCGCCGCCCGTCGACGCGCCCGCCGAGGAGCTGATCTCGCTCGTCTACTTCGGCGAGTGCACCCCGGGCACGCTGGTGGAGTCCCTTCCGGCGCCGGTGGGCCGGGTGGCGTACCCGCCCGTCGACTCGCACGTGTACCTGCGGGAGAAGCTGGACTCGATCACCGTCGAGTGAACCCCTGACCGGGCACCCGGATCACAGGAGTCGGCGGCCCGGCGGTCTCCTCAGCTCCGTCCCGGCCCCAGCGTCTCGATCAGTCGTTCGAAACGGCTCCGCCAGCGCTGTTCCGACTCCTCCTCGCCCTGGAACTCGTGGGTGAAGCGGAGCACGCTGCCGTCCTCCCCGTCCCGTTCCAGATGGAACCGGAGCCGCCCGCCGCCCACGACCGTGTACTCCGCCACGCGGTCCACGTCCCACGCGGTGACCTGCCCGTCGCCCAGATCGCGCAGGGTGACCGCGCCGCCGAGCCGGGGTTCGAGCACATCGGCGGCGGTGAACCAGGACGCCAGCCCCTCGGGCGTGGCCAGCGCGGGCCAGACCTCCTCCATGCGCCGGGGGAGCCGCACCACGAAGTGCAGGATGTGCGTGTTCCCGTGCGTCTGGCTGGTGCCCTGTGCGATGGAACCGCTCATGACACCAGCCTGCCCCCGGGCCCGGGGATGCGCACGTGGTTACGGCCGCTCCCCCGCGCGGTCCACGACCGCCCGGCGCAGCACTGGTGTCCGGACGACGAAGGCCGGTTACCGTGACCCGTGTCACAGGAACCGGCCTTTTCGGTCACGGCGGTCAGACGCCCGCGTAGGAGTGCTTGCCGGTGACGAAGATGTTGACGCCGTAGTAGTTGAACAGCCAGCAGCCGAAGGCGATCAGCGCCAGGTAGGCGGCCTTGCGGCCCTTCCAGCCGGCCGTGGCCCGGGCGTGCAGGTAACAGGCGTAGGCGATCCAGGTGATGAAGGACCAGGTCTCCTTCGGGTCCCAGTTCCAGTACCGGCCCCAGGCGTCGCCCGCCCAGATCGCGCCCGCGATGATCGTGAACGTCCACAGCGGGAAGACGGCCGCGTTGACGCGGTAGGCGAACTTGTCCAGGGACGCGGAGGCGGGCAGCCGCTCCAGCACCGAGGAGGCGAACGTGCCGGGTGTGCCGCCCAGCTGGAGCTTGTTCTCGTACGAGTCCTTGAACAGGTACAGGATCGTGGCGACCGCGCCGACGTAGAACACGGCACCGCAGAAGATGGCGGTGGAGACGTGGATGTACAGCCAGTACGAGTGCAGGGCGGGCACCAGCTGGTCGCTGGCCGTGTACAGGACGGTGACCGCGAGGCCCAGGTCCAGCAGGACCGTCGTGACGAGGAACAGGCCGAGCCAGCGCACGTTCTTCTTCAGGGCCAGCAGCGCGAGGTACACGCCGACGGCGACCGTGGAGAAGGTGATGTTGAACTCGTACATGTTGCCCCACGGCGCCCGCTCCACGGAGGCCGCGCGGGCGACGACGCCGCCCAGCTCCACCAGGAACGCGAGCACGGTGAGGGAGATGGCGATCCGGCCGTAGAGGTCGCCCTGCTCGTCGCCGCCGTGCGCGCCGGGCCCGTCCGGCACGTCCCGCACGCCGGACGCCGAGCGGACGACGACCTTCGGCCGCTCCAGTACGGCGGTGCCGCCGGCCTGCTTGACGGTGACGGCGGGCGCGCTCGCCCTCCGCTCGCTGTCGGCGGTGAGCGCGGCGGCCGTACGGGCGACCTTGCTGCGGCTGCCGAACAGCCACTCGGCGATGTAGGCGAAGAAGGCCAGGGTGTAGACCGCCATCGACGAGTAGATCAGCGTGTTGCTGATGCTCGCGAGATGTTCGTTGGTCGCGGCGGCGAGATCGGTTGCGGCGGCGAGAGTCACTTCTCAGCCCCTTCGGCAGGTACGACGTGGGAGTCGGGGGTTTCTGCGGAGTCGTCGTCGGGGTCGGGTGCCCCCGGCGCCTGGTCGTAGAGGATTCCGGCGAGGTCGCCCAGTTCCTCGGGCACCTTCGCGGACTCGCTGCGGCCGAGGCCGGCCATCTCGACCACCGTGACGCCGTCGGCGCCGCGCACCGCGCGCACCCAGACCCGGCGGCGCTGGATGAACAGGGACCCGGCCAGGCCGAAGATCGCGGCGAGGGCGCCGGTGAGCGCCCAGCCGCCGCCCGGCTCCTGGACGATCTCGAAGCCGGCCCACTCCTTGATGTCCTTCTCGAAGGTGATGGACCCGGCGCCGTTGGGCAGCGTCATGGTGTCGCCCGGCTTCAGCAGCTTCTTCAGCAGCTGGCCCTTGGCGTCCTTGAACGCCTTCATGTGCTTCTTGTCCAGCTGGTACACGCTCTGCGGGATGCCCGAGTTCACGCCCAGGTCGCCGTGGTAGGCGTTCACCGCGAGCACCGGGTTCAGCAGGGCCGGGAACTGCGAGAGCATCGTCCCGCTCCGCGTGTCGAGCGTCGGCGCGAAGAACGCCTGGAAGCCGAGCTGCTCCTTCTTGCCCTGGGGGTCGCGGTAACCGTCCATCACCTTCACCACGCCGTTGGAGCTGACGTTGCCGTCGAGCGGCAGCAGCGGTACGGCGTCGTGGTAGACGACCTCGCCCTTGCCGTCGCGGACCGTGATGACGGGCGCGTAGCCGTGGCTGACCAGGTAGACCTTGGCGTCGTCGATCTTCAGCGGCTCGTTGACCTTGACGGTCCTCGTCTGTTCCTTGCCGTAGGCGCCCTTGCTGTAGGTGATCTTCGCCTCGTAGGTGCGCGGGGTGCCCCGGTTGGGGCCGCTGACCTCGTAGGTGCCCCTGAAGTCCTTCAGGTCGAAGCTGAACGGCACCAGGTCGTCGTTCCGGAACAGGCTGCCGGACTTGAAGTCGTCGTACATCGGCAGCGCGTTGGAGAAGCCGTCGCCCTCCACCATCAGCTTGGTGCCGTCGGACTTGTACAGCTGGCCCGAGGCGAAGGCGACCAGCAGCACGATCAGGGCGATGTGGAAGACCAGGTTGCCCAGCTCGCGCACGTAGCCCTTCTCGGCGGCCACGGCGTCACCGGCGACGTGGGCGCGGAAGCGGCGCTTCCGCAGCAGCGCGAGCGCGGCCTCGCGGACTCGCTCCGGGTCCTCGGTGGTGCGCCAGGTGGTGTAGGCGGGCAGCCGGGTCAGCCGCTTGGGGGCGGCCGGCGGCCGGCCGCGCAGCTGGCCGACGAACTGCCAGGTGCGGGGGACGATGCAGCCGATGAGGGAGACGAACAGCAGGATGTAGATCGCGGAGAACCACACCGAGCTGTAGACGTGGAACAGGCCGAGCTTGTCGTAGACCGGCGCCAGCGTCTTGTGGGCGGCGCGGAAGTCCTCGACCTTGCTCGCGTCGGCGCCGGTCTGCGGGATCAGCGAGCCGGGGATCGCGCCGAGCGAGAGCAGCAGGAGCAGCAGCAGCGCGACCCGCATGGAGGTCAGCTGCCGCCAGAACCAGCGCGCCCAGCCGATGACACCGAGGCCGGGCAGGCTCGTCTGCTCCTCCTGCGGCGCGGTGGACAGCTGGGAGCCGGCCGCGCCCAGCTCCTCCCGGTCCCGGCTCGTGTCGGTGTCGGTCTTGCTCATCGGTCAGATCCCCACATTGAAGCCGCCGGACCAGGTCTGCATCTGCTGCACCAGACTGTTCCAGGCGCCGGTCAGCAGCAGCACACCGGTCACGATCATCATCGAGCCGCCGATGCGCGTCACCCACACATAGTGGCGCTTGACCCAGGCGAAGGCGCCGAGGGCCTTGCGGAAGCCGATCGCGGTGAGCACGAACGGCAGGCCGAGGCCGAGGCAGTAGACGACCATCAGCAGCGAGCCGCGCGCCGCGCTCGACTCCTGGAAGGAGAGGAAGTTCACCGAGGAGAGCGTCGGGCCCATGCAGGGCGTCCAGCCGACGCCGAAGAGGGCGCCGAGTACGGGCGCCCCCAGCAGGCCGCCCGTCGGCCGCTTGTGGAAGCGGAACTCGCGCATGGTGAACCAGGGCAGGAGCCCCATGAAGAAGACGCCCATGGCGATCATGAGCACGCCGAGCACCTTGGACAGGGTGCCCTGGTAGTCGATCAGGTTGGCGCCGAAGTAGCCGAAGAGCGCACCGCCGGAGACGAACACGGCACTGAAGCCGAGCACGAACAGGGAGGCGCCGGCCACCATCCGCCCCCGTCTGGCCTCGGCCAGGTCGGTGCCCGCGACGCCGGTCACATAGGAGAGGTATCCGGGGACCAGCGGCAGCACACAGGGCGAGAAGAAGGAGACGAGCCCGGCGAGCAGGGCGATCGGCAGGGCGACCAGCAGGGCGCCGTGCAGGACCGTGTCGTTCCGGCCCGTCTCCGCGGCCAGCGTCAGCAGTGCGCTCACGTCACTTCTCCGCCAGGACCGGCTTGATCATCTTCAGCAGGCCCGTGTCGTCGAGCGCCTCCAGGGCCCGCGCCGCGACCTTGCCGTGCCGGTCGATGACGAGCGTGGAGGGGATGAGCTGGGGGTTGAGGGTGCCCTTCTCGAAGCGGAGCATCAGCCTGCCCGTGGGGTCGTACAGGCTCGGATACTCGACGCCGTGCTCCTTCTCGAAGTTCACGGCCGGGGTGGTGCTGGTGTCCCGGGTGTTGATGCCGACGAACTGGACGCCCTTGTCCCGGTACTCCTTGGAGACCTTGGCGAAGTACTGCGCCTCCTCGCGGCACGGTCCGCACCACGAGCCCCAGACGTTGATGACGACGACCTTGCCCCGGTAGTCGGCGACGTCCAGGGTCTTGCCGTCGATGGTCTTGCCGGACAGGTCCGGGGCCGTGGCGCGCTTGCCGGCGGGGACGGTGTCGATGCCGTTGTTGCCGGTGACGAAGTGGGTGTCGCCACCGCCTCCGGAGGTGCCGCCCTTACCGCACGCGGACAGGGTCAGGGCCGCGACGGCGGCCACAGCGCTGAGCAGGGCGGCGCGGCTACGGGTACTCATGTGAAAAGTTTCGCATGCCTGTTCCGGGGATCTCGCGCACCCCCCTGCCGGGCGGAAAACCGCATTTCAGGGCGTATTTACACGGGACATTTCAGACACAGGACCCGAGTCGGCGCCGACTCAGGCGGCATCGGAGGAGGCGGACCCGCCGCCCCGCAGGAACTCCTTCCAGCCGCCCGTCGGCCGCTGCCCGACCCCGAGCGTCCGCAGCTTGGCGAGCACCTCCGGCTTCTGCACGTCCATCCAGTCCACGAACTGCCGGAAGGAGACCAGTCGTACGTCGGCACCCTTCTCCTTCTCGCGCGCGATGTGCTTGAAGGCCTCCTCGACGGAGTCCATGTAGATGCCGCCGTTCCACTGCTCGAAGTGGTTGCCGACGAAGAACGGCGCCCGGTTCGTCTCGTACGCCCGCTGAAATCCCTGGATGTACGCCTGCGCGGACTGCTTGCGCCAGCCGGGGTAGTTGTAGGCGGGCGCCTTGGTGGAGTTCAGGGACTGGTTGGCGAGCATGTTGTAGTCCATCGACAGGACCTCGAAGGAACGTCCGGGGAAAGGTATCTGCTGCAACGGCAGGTCCCAGATCCCCAGCTTCTTCTCCGGCCACACCTGACGGCCGCCCGGCGAGGAGGCGTCGTAGCGCCAGCCCAGCTTCCGGGCGGTGGGCAGCAGGTTGTTCTGGCCGAGCAGACACGGCGTACGACCGCCGACCAGTTCCTTGTCGTAGTCGAACGGCAGCGCGGGCAGGTCGGTCCAGCCGGTGTTGGTCCGCCACTCCTTCACGAACGCCTTGGCCTGCCGGATCTCGCTCTCCCACTGCTGCGGGGTCCAGTTGCCGACCGTGCCCGTACCGGCGCAGAAGTGCCCGTTGAAGTGGGTGCCGATCTCGTGCCCCTCCAGCCAGGCCCGGCGCACGTTCGTCAGCGTGGCCTTGATGTGCTCGTCGGTGAGGTAGCCGATGTCGGAGGCGCCGCGCGGGTTGTTCGGCGGCTCGTACAGCCGCTTCTTCGACTCGGGCAGCAGATACAGCCCCGAGAGGAAGAAGGTCATGGACGCGCCGTGCTCCTTGGCCAGGTCCAGGAAGCGCGGGAAGAGGCCGTTGCCGACCTCGCCGGCGCCGTCCCAGGAGAAGATCACGAACTGGGGCGGGGTCTGCCCCGGCTCCAGCGGCTCCGGCTTGGCCGGCTGGTGCGACTGCTTGCCGGTGAAGGAGGTGGAGCCGTCGCCGATGGGCCGCGCCGGATGCGCGGTGCTCCCCTTCCCGTCCCCGTGCCCGGGCTTGCCCTGGCCGGAACCGTTCGGGTGGCCGCCGCCGTCCGAGGACGTGAGGCTCCCGCAGCCGGCGAGCGAGGCGGCAGCCGCCGCGCCCGCGCCGAGGCCGAGCATTCCCCGCCGGGAGAAGGTCCGGGAGAAGGTGGGCATGGAAATCCCCGATCGTCGCTGCCTGCTGTTCACCCAGTCAGAGGGCAGGACGATCGGGGAGGTTCCGTAGATCCTTATGATTTTCGTAACGGAAACCGTAAAAGTGCGCTAAGCAACACCAAACGGACCGTCAGTGACGACTGGTACCGGTCAGGCGCCGAACGCCTTCCCCTGGGCGGTGCCCTTGCCCTTCTGGGGCTTGGCACCGGCGCGCAGATGGACCGGGACCAGATCGATGGCGGGCTCGCTGTAGCCCACCGACACGATCTTGTCACCCAGATATGTGAAAGTCGTCAGGGAGGCGAGCGTGCACTGCCGCTTGCGCGGGTCGTGCCACAGCCGCCGCCGCTCGACGTACGAGCGCACGATCCAGATCGGCAGCTGATGGCTGACCAGCACCGCCTCGTGCCCGCGCGCCCGGTCCCTGGCCGCGTCCAGCGCGCCCATCATCCGCACGACCTGGTCCACGTACGGCTCGCCCCAGGACGGCCGGAACGGGTTGACGAGGTGCTTCCAGTTGTCCGGATTGCGCAGCGCCCCGTCGCCGACGCCGAACGTCTTGCCCTGGAAGACGTTCTCGGCCTCGATCAGCCGCTCGTCGGTGTCGAGATCCAGCCCGTGCGCCTTGGCGATCGGCGTGGCGGTCTCCTGCGCCCGCTCCAGCGGGGAGGCGCAGACATAGGTGACGTCCCGCGGGGCGAGGTGCTCGGCGACCCGCTCGGCCATCTGCCGGCCCAGCTCGGACAGGTGGTAGCCGGGCAGCCGCCCGTACAGGACCCCGTCCGGGTTCGCGACCTCGCCGTGCCGCATGAGGTGGACGACGGTGACGTCCTTGCTGCTGTCGCTCATTCTGCCGTGGCCTCCGCAGCCGCCCGGGCCGCCGCCGGAAGGGCGTCGGCGATCTTCTGAATGGCCCGCTCGTCATGGGCCGTGGACACGAACCAGGACTCGAAGGACGACGGCGGCAGATAGACACCGCTCGCCAGCATCGAGTGGAAGAACGCGGTGAAACGGTACGACTGCTGCCGCTTGGCGTCCTCGTAGTCGCGCACCTGCCGGTCCGTGAAGAACACGGAGAACATGTTGGAGGCGTTCTGCACCCGGTGCGCGACGCCCTCCTTCGACAGCGCCTCGCTGACGAGCGTCCGGACCTGCTCGGAGACGGCGTCGACCTTGTCATAGGCGGCGTCGTCGAGCAGCCGCAGCTGGGCGAGACCGGCGGCGGTGGCGACGGGGTTACCGGAGAGGGTGCCGGCCTGGTACACGGGCCCGGCGGGGGCGAGGTGGGCCATCACATCGGCGCGCCCGCCGAACGCGGCGGCCGGGAACCCACCGCCCATGACCTTCCCGAAGGTCATCAGGTCCGGCGCGACGCCCTCGACTCCGTACCACCCGGCGCGGCTGGTGCGGAAGCCGGTCATCACCTCGTCGGAGATGAAGAGGGCGCCGTTGCGCCGGCAGGAGTCCTTGAGGGCCTGATTGAAGCCGGGGTCCGGCGGCACGACGCCCATGTTGCCCGGCGACGCCTCGGTGATCACACAGGCGATCTCACCGGGGTGCCGGTGGAAGGCCTCCTGCACGGCCTCCAGGTCGTTGTACGGCAGCACGATCGTGTCGCCGGCCTGGGCACCGGTGACGCCGGGCGTGTCGGGCAGCGCGAAGGTGGCGACCCCGCTGCCGGCCGCGGCGAGCAGCGAGTCGACGTGCCCGTGGTAGCACCCGGCGAACTTGATCACCTTGGACCGCCGGGTGAACCCGCGGGCGAGCCGGATGGCGGACATGGTCGCCTCGGTCCCGCTGCTGACGAGCCGCACCTGCTCGACGGGCTCGACCCGGGCGACGATCTCCTCGGCGAGCGCGACCTCGCCCTCGCCGGGCGTGCCGAAGGACGTACCGCGGGCCACGGCCTCCTGCACGGCGGCGATGACCTCGGGGTGCGCGTGCCCGAGGATCATGGGCCCCCAGGAGCACACGAGGTCGACGTACTCGCGCCCGTCGGCGTCGGTCAGGTAGGCCCCCTTGCCCGACACCATGAACCGGGGCGTGCCGCCGACGGCGCGGAAGGCGCGCACCGGGGAGTTGACTCCGCCCGGGGTGACGACGGAGGCACGGTCGAAGAGCGCCTGTGAGACGGGCGCGTCGTAGGGATAGGGCGTTTCGCTCATGGCACTCATGACGTGCGACTACTCCGGCTTCTCGGACTCCGGTTGCGGGGTGACCTCCTCAGGGTAGGCCGAAGGGCGCGCCGAGCCCCGGCCGGACCGCGGTCGGCGTCGGGATCGGACGCGGCCGATCCCAAGATCACAGCGGTGCCATCCCTCATCTGCGAGACTGAGACCTGATACACAAAGCCCATACGCACGTACTCATCAGGGGCCGGACGATCAGGACCGGGAATCCCCCCGCGTGGACTGTTGTTCCACCGCACGTTTCGGCGGGCGGCCGTGGGGGAGGTCACTGACACGATGATCGGGTTGCGCGGCGGGGGCCACGCGTCCTAGAAAAGCAGTCGGGTGGAGATATGCATCGCGGTGGCGGACTGGGCGAGGGGACTGACGACCTGGGTCCTCGACGTGCCCGGCGGGGAAGGCACCGGCGCGACGCGGAGGAAACGACCGAGACACGTCAGACCGACGCACGTCAGACACAGGGTGTACCGAGTGAGCCCGAGCGGTACGACCGGCAGATCGACCGGGAGCTCGACCGCCGGCTCGACCAGCGGGCCGACCGCCTCCGGGCGGGGAGCAGGAATGGTGGTCGGGTGGGGGTGACGTACAAATACTTCGGCGCGCCGGACGGCGCGACCGCGGCCCGCGTCCCCATCTCGATGCGTCCCGAGGAACTCGGCGGCGACGAGCTGGGCATGAACGGCATGTTCACCAAGATCAAGCCGGAGACGATGGCCGCGATGGTGCTGACCGGCATCGAGGGCGTCCCGCTGCACAAGGTGCCACCCCTGGAACTGGTCGTCCTGCACCCCGACTACGCGGTCGTCAAACTCCCCATGACGGTCGTCGACCCCCTCCGCGGCATCGGCGAGGAAGCGGTCGGCGCGGCGGCCTTCATCTGGTCGACGGTTCCCGACCGGGGCGGTCCGCGGGACGCGTTCAACGTGTACCAGTTGCTGCACGAGTGGCAGGACTTCAGCCACCGGCTGCATGAGGCGGGGCATCAGCCGTACTGCCTGGTGTGGCCCTGAGCTGGGGTTTCCGGCGGATTGGGCGGGGCTTTCGGGTCCCGCTCTCGTCGTATGCCTCGCCGCGCGCTCGCGCGGAGGAATCACGCCATGGCCGAGCAGTGCCCACACGTGAGCGGGCACGCCCGTCTGCGTTCAGCCGCCATGGACTCGCTCCTGGTCCGGCTGACGGGCGGGCGGGGCATCAGCCGTACTGCCTGGTGCCGCCCTGACCCGGTGCGTACGTCTGCCGGGGGCTGATCAGGAGCAGGGCGACGTCGTCACTGCGGGGGGCGGTGTGCCGGGCGCGGGTGATGAGGGTGTCGGCGAGGGCGTCCATGGGCTGGTTCCGGGCCTGTGCGAGCTGGTCGGCGAGAGCGCCGATCGCGTCCTCGATGTCGGTGCCGGGGGCCTCGACGAGGCCGTCGGTGTACAGGGCCAGCACGGCACCGGGAGGCAGCGGGACGTTCGTCGTCGGATAGTCGGCGGCGGGGTCGATGCCGAGCAGGAGTCCGGGCGGCAGCTGGAGGATCTCGGCGTGGCCGTCCGGATGGCGCAGGATCGGCGGGGGATGTCCGGCGGTGGCCAGGCAGGCGCGGTGGCGGGCGAGGTCGAGGGCGGCGTAGAGACAGCTGGTGAACAGGCCGGCGTCGAGGTCGGTGAGCAGGCGGTTGGTGCGGGCGAGGACCTCGCCGGGGGGTGCGCCGGCGGTGGCGTGGACGGCGGTGCGGACCTGTCCCATGAGGGTGGCGGCCTGGACGTTGTGCCCCTGGACGTCTCCGATGGCCGCGGCGGCGGCTGCCTCGTCGAGGCGGATGAGGTCGTAGAAGTCCCCGCCGACGTCCATGCCGTAGCTGGCGGGAAGGTAGCGGGCGGCCACGTCGAGGCCGGGGACGCGGGGCAGGGTCCGGGGCAGCAGGCCGGCCTGGAGGTCGTGGGCGAGCTGTTGTGTGGCGTCGTAGAGCCGGGCGCGGTCCAGGGCCTGGGCGATCAGCCCGGCGGTCGAGGTGAGGACGGAGCGCTCCTCGGCGGGAAAGGCGCGCGGCCGGTCGTAGGCGAGGACCAGTGAGCCGACGGGGCGTCCGGAGGTGATCAGCGGCAGGAACGCCCAGGCGGCCATGCCGTCCTGCAGGACGGCGGGAGGATAGGCCCGCTCGAGGTCCCCGAAGGTGCCGAAGAAGCTCGGGATCCCTGTCGTCAGGACGTGCACCGCCGGGGTGTCGGAGGTGAGGGGGACCGCGTCGAAGCGGTCCATGAGCGCGGCGGAGTAGCCGCGGTAGCCGATGATCCGCAGTCTGCCCTCCTCCGCGGCCATCAGGGCGAGGGCCTGGGCGCCGAAGGCGGGCAGGATCTGGTCGGCGACCCTTTCGACGACATCCTGGACCCCGACCGCTTCGGTGAGCGTGGCGGCCAGGTGCATCAGGTGGTAGAGGGCCGTGGCCCGGCCGGGTTCCGCGGCGGGCGCGGGGTGCAGCAGATGCGGAGGGAGCACGGCGTCGGCCGACGACGTGGGGACGATGCGCACGCTGATGCCGGACGCGTCCGGGTACAGGTGGAACGACAGCCACTGGTCGGGGGGCCGCTGGGCGGTGAAGGACGTCGGCCGGCGGCTCAGCACCGCGGCCCGGTAGCGGTCTTCGGCGACCGGGTTGTCCAGCCACGCGAGCGCCTCCCAGGGCCGGGCGCCCAGCAGGTCGGGAATGCCGGCACCGAGGAGCTGGGCCGCGGCGGTGGTGAGGAAGGTGATCCGGCCGTCCGGGTCGAGCGCGCAACAGCCGCTGGGAAGGCGCTCGGCGAAGTCGGCCGCGGCCTGGGCCTCGGCGGGTCCGGCGGCGCGGTTCCGCGGGGGTGACACGATCCGCGGCTCGGGCCCGGCCAGTACGCGGCCGGTGTCGGCGGCCTGCCGCAGGATCACGCCCAGGCGGCGGCAGGCCTCGGCGATCACCTCACGCTCCTGTGCGCTCAGCGTGGGAGGGTGCGCGCTGGACCAGTGCAGCACCAGACCGCCCCACGTCCGTGCACCGGTGGTGATCGGCGCGGCGACCATGGCGAACGGATGCGGCAGGACGAGCGCCAGCTGCGGATAGCGGCGCGCCAGTTCCTCCTGGCTGCCGATCCACACCAGGTCTGCCTGCCGCACGGCGTCGCTCACCGGGCTCGCGGCCGGCAGGGGGACGCGTGCCCAGGGCGAGGCGATCCGTCGGGAGATCCCTCTCAGCACCGCGAGCTGGAGTACCTGCTCGTCCGGGGAGAGGACGTAGACCGCGCCGGCGTAGGCACCGGTCTCCCGCGCGCAGTGGTCCAGGACACGGTCCACGGCGTCCGGTCCGGAGCCGGGAGAGCGAGCGTCAGTGGCCGTGTCGGACACGCTTCACCCTCCTGTGCAGGGGCACCGGCGGCAACGAGAGGGCGGCTTCGGCAGCGCGACCCCGCACCGGCCGGACCGGACGGCACTCATATACGGACCATACGTCCAGCGGGCGGTGACGGCAGCGCGCTGTCCCCACGAGACGGGCCGCCCGGTCGGGGGTGAAGAGCGGTCCGGCCGAACGGCGGGCACTGAAGCCGGCGTCACCGCACCGTGCCGACGGCAGGGGCCAGCAGTTCCAGGGCTTCCTCCCAGCGGAAACGGTCCGCCGCGCCGTCGGCCTTCGGCTGGTGTGGTGCGGACGAGCCGATCAGGACGCCCATCGAGCGCAAGCGGTCCAGGCTCTGCCGGTAGACGGGGTGAGCGGCCTGGGCGGAGTTCAGGCAGGGCAGGCCACGGTCGGGATGCCCATGCCGTACGCCTCGCACAGGATGCCGAGTGCCAGGGTGTCGGAGATGCCGGCGGCCCACTTGTTGATCGTGTTGAAGGTGGCCGGGGCGACGGCGATCGCGTCCGGGGGCGGCAGCGGGCGCGGGTCTCCCGGTGAGCGCCACGCGGAACGGATCGGGTGTCCGGTCCGGGCCTCGACCGCCGGGGCGTCGATGAAGCCGAGGCCCTGGGGTGTGGCGACGACTCCGACGTCCCAGTTCGCCTCCTGGGCGGCGGTGATGAGTGTGCCGACGTCAGGCGCGACGCCACTCGCGCAGACGACGACGTACAGGAAGGGCTTCTTGTCCGGGGCGGTCGGCTCGGTCACGCGGGCACTCCCAGTCGGCTGCTGATGCGGCGAAGTCCCGGCAGGCTATGTCCGCGGCGACGGGAAAGGGAGCCTGCGGTTCGTGCTCGTCTCCGCGGGCGCTTCCGGACGAGTCGGCGGAGCGCAGGGCGCGGGAGGCGACCGCGAGGTGGGCCTCCTCCTTCCAGCCCGGGACGGGCGGTGGGGGTGTCCGGGGCGTCCCAGCCGAGCGAGGTGGCGGGGTCAGGCGGACCGCTGTCGCGCAGCGGTCCGCAGGTGCGGGGCGAGCAGGGCGTGGCCCAGCCGGTTGCACGCCAAGGCGTCGTTGCGCCGGTCAAGGCGCGGCGGTGACGGTGACCGTGCCGCCGTCGGGGCGGGGCAGGTCCACGCACTGCCAGGGGGCGAGGGGCCCGGTACGGCCGCCGAGCCGGCCGGCCGCACAGCCGAGTGGCCGCGGCACAGCCGGCCGGCGGGACTCAGCAGTACGGCGGCTGGTTGGTGAGCGACGCCGCCACCCGCATCCACACCCCGAACTGCCGGTACAGGTCAGGCAGTTCACCGGTCGTCCGGACCGTCCTGGGATCCTCGGCCGTCACGCCGGGGATGCCGAGCAGGGTGGCGGCGACCGAGGCGGACTGCCAGCGGACGGTCAGGGTGGCCTCGGCGGCGGACGGTGCGGGGCGGCGCGGGCCCGGGGTCAGCGCCCGGGCGACCGCCTCCTCGATGGCCCCCCGCGCCTCCGCCTCCGGCCGCAGCTCGGCCGCGAACCGGTCGCGTGCGTACTTCACCGGGACGGTGACGACCGACGCGTCCCACTCCGTCATCTCCGCGCACGCCGCGTCGTCACCCGTGAGGGCCACCACGGGCACCCCGAGGGCCGCGGCCGTGGCGTGGGCCAGGCCGATCTCGCCGACCGGGCGGCCGTCCAGCCACATGTCCTCGATCTCGTGGCCCATGAAGCTGTGGCTGAGGACGCCCAGCGCACCGGCCCGGGAGTGGTAGCCGACGCAGAGCGCGGCGTCGTACTCCCCGGTCAGCCCCTCCAGCATGCCGAGTTGCTTGGGCCTGCCGCGCACCAGGCGAGCCGCGGGGTGCAGCGCCTCGGGGAGCAGGTTGCGCATCGGCCCGTGGGCGTCGTTGACCAGGATGTCGGCCGCGCCGGCCGTCAGCGCGCCCCGTACGGCGGCGTTCACGTCCTCGGCCATCATGGCGCGGCCCCGCTCGTAGTCCCGGCCGCCGGGCTGGACGTCGTCGGCGTCGACGAGCCCGGTGATGCCTTCCATGTCCACGCTGATGTAGATCCGCACGGCGTCGACCCTAACCGACCCTACGTATTGTAGGTTCCCAAGCGCCGACGGCCACCGGGCTGTGCACACGTCTGTTCAACGGGGGACCCATGCAGGACACCACGGAAGCGGAGCCCGGCACGGAGGTCTGTGCGCGCAGTCTCGCGCCGACCCTGACCGTGCTGGTCGTCAGCCTGGTGACCGCCGCCGTCGGCGTGTACGAGCTGTGCGGCTTCGGCCTGCACAGCCTGGACCGGCGCCCGCACCTGTTCAGCGACGGCCTCGCGACCGGCGGGGTGATCGCCGCCGCGGTGGCCGCCGGGGCGGCGGTGGGCAACCTGGCCTGGCTGCTGACGGCGGCCCGGCGCGGAGGCGGCGACTGAGGGCCGCCGGGGGATGAGAGGGTGTGCGCCGGCGCCATCGACGCCTGGCTCGCCGAGACCCGCCGGCACGCCTGGACCCCGGCCGTGATGGGCGCGAGCGAGGAAGCCGGCACCGTCTACGCCCGGCACGGCCTGGACGCGCTGGAACGCGGCGACGAGGCGATCGTGGACCTCGCCGACTTCACCCTCGAAGGCCGGGCCATGCGCGTGGTCCGCCAGGCCCACAACCGGGTCCGCCGGGCCGGCTGCACGGTCCGCGTCCGCCGCCACGAGGACATCCCCGCCGAGGAGATGGCCGTCCTCGTGGACCGCGCCGACCAGTGGCTGGACGGAGCCACCGAACGCGGCTTCTCCATGGCCCTCGGCCGCCTCGGCGACCCGGCCGACGGCCGCTGCCTGATGCCGGAGTGCCGGGACGCCAACGGCGAACCGCGCGCCCTGCTCAGCTTCGTGCCCTGCGGGAAGCGCGGCCTCTCCCTGGACCTGACGCGCCCGACCGCGCCTGCGAGAACGGCCCGGTGGAGTACATGGCCGTCGAACTCCAGCTCCAGGCGAAGGACTTGGAGATCGACCGGGTCTCGCTCGACTTCGCGATGGTCCGCTCGGTCCTCGAACGCGGCGCCCGCCTCGGCGCGGGCCCGGTGCTGCGCCTGTGGCGCTCGGCCCTCGCCTTCTTCTCCCGCTGGTGGCAAGAGCGGCGCCATCCCGCGGACCGGCCTGGCGAGCGCCCGCGCGGAGGGCTTCCTCACCCTGCCGGGCCGCTCATAGCCGCCCGGGCCAGAGGACCGGCGGTCGCACGGAGCCGGCGGCGTCACCCGGGAAGTAGGAGTCCGTGCCGTCGTCCGTCCACCCGGGGTCGTAGGCGCAGGGCGCGGTGGCGCCGCCGATGAAGTACTGCCGGTCCGGGTCCCAGGTGAAGGACATCCGCTCGTCCCCGTCGTCCCGCCGCACGAACAGCGTCCAGTCCTTGCCCTGCCCGCCCTCGCGGTACGACGAGACCTTCCAGCCGTCGTCCTTCAGCCGCTGGTGCAGCCGGCGCAGACCGGGCACGGCCTGGCTCGCGGGGACGTGGTCCAGCGCCCACGTGTGGGACATCCGGTAAGCCCCGTCGACGGTCTTGTCCTCCAGCCCCAGCAGCCCTCCGTCGTAGCAGTAGCCGGCGTCCAGCGTGTTCTCCGTGCTGACGCCTACGCGCTCGGCTCCCGGTGGCACGCTCCGCGTGAACCCCAGGACGTCGTACGCCTCCTGGGAGTGCCCGAAGACACGGTCCGCCATCTTCTCGGGCGCGACCCGGGGAAGGTCCGTCCCGTCCTCCGAGCTCCAGGTGAGCTGGATGAACAGAGCGACCACGGCGACGAACAGCAGCCCGGCACAGCCGAGACAGCCGAGGCCGAGCGAACGGGCCCAGGACCCGGCGGGAGCGGGGCCCCCGGACGCGGTCCCGGCGGCAGGTGTGGCGGTCGGTGCGGACGGTGCGGTCGGTGCGGTCGGTGCGGTCTCCTCGGGCATACGGCGACGCTATGGCGGCGAGCGAGCCGGGCGGATGGGCGCACCTACCCGCCCCCGGTAGGTACCCGTACTCAACCGCCGGCACCGGCCCGCACCACCCCCGGTCAGGTACCGCTGCCGCCGCCCGGGACGATCCCCCCGCCCACCGTGAAGCCGATGACCGCTCCTCCGCCCTCCCGGCGGACGGCGAACGGTGCTCCGCCGTGCGCCATGGCGACCTCGCGGACGATCGACAGGCCGAGGCCGGAGCCCGGCAGGGAACGGGCGTCGGCGGCGCGGTAGAAGCGGTCGAAGATGCGGACGAGGTCGCCCTCGGCGATCCCCGGCCCCCGGTCCCGCACCTCCACCCGGACGGTCCCCGGCCGCGCCGGCCCCGTGACGCCGACCTCGATCGGCGCCTTGCCGTCCCGGTCGAACTTGGCCGCGTTCTCGACCAGGTTGGAGATGGCCCGCTGGAGCATGCCGGGCCGCCCGTCGGTCGTCGTGTCACCGCTCGCCCGCAGCACGATCTCCCGCCCGGTACGGCGCCGGGCCAGCCCCACGACGTCCTCGGCGAGGTCGGCGAGGTCCACCCGCTGGGGCGGCTCGCTGTCGGACTGCCCGGCGGCGAGGTCGACCAGCTCGTTGACCAGGTCGGTCAGCTCCCGGGCCTCCTGGGACAGGTCGGCGACCAGATCCTCCCGGGTGGCGGGCGGGAGTTCGTCGATCCGCCGCAGCAGCGAGATGTTCGTACGGAGGGAGGTCAGCGGGGTACGGAGTTCGTGGCCGGCGTCCTGCACCAGCCTGCGCTGGTCCTCCTCCGACTGCGCGAGCCGCCCCAGCATCCGGTCGAAGGCACGGCCGAGACGCCCCACCTCGTCCAGCCCGGCCACCGGCACCTGGATGCCCAGCTGCCGGGTGCGGGCGACGTCCTCGGCGGCCGACGTCAGGACCACCAGGCGCCGGGTGATCCGCCGGGCCAGCCACCAGCCGAACAGCCCGGCCGCCACCACCACCGCCGCCATCAGGATCAGCGTCCGCTGCTGGAGCGCCCGCAGCAGATCCTCGGTGTCGCTGAACTCCTGCGCGACCTGGACGGCCCCCCGCCCGTTCCCGAGCGAGACGGTGGCGATGCGGAACAGGTCCGCGTCCACCCGCACGTCCTTGTGCTCGACCACCTTCCCGGCCGTCCGCGCCAGAGCCATGGCCCGGTCCCGGGAGGTGACCGGCAGCACCGGGCTGCCGTGGTCCATGATCTGCCCCCGCGCGCCGAGCACCTGGACGTCGGTGCGGGCGGGACGGACCAGATCGTGCCCCGGACGGGAGGAGGAGAAGTCCTCCGGACCCATCGTGTGCTGCCGCACCTCGTCCTGGACGTCCTGCACGACCTGCGTGAACACCGACTGCTGGTCCACCCGGACGAGCCGCGCGGCGGAGTTGTACGACATGATGCCGACGAGGATCGTGACGGCGGCGGTGACGGCCGCGAAGGAGACCGCGAACGTGGTGCGCAGGGAGACCAGCTTCGGCCGGGGCCGGTCCGGCAGCCACCGGCGGCCCACCTAGTCCTCCCGGAGCACGTAACCCACGCCCCGCACGGTGTGGATCAGCTGCGGGGCACCGGGCTCGTCCAGCTTTCGGCGCAGATAGCCGACGTAGACGGCGAGGTTCTTGGAGCCGGGGCCGAAGTCGTAGCCCCAGATGCGGTCGTAGATCGTGGAGTGGTCGAGCACGATGCCGGCGTTGCGCACCAGCAGTTCCAGCAGCTCGAACTCGGTACGGGTCAGTTCCAGCTCGCGCCGGCCGCGCCAGGCCCGGCGCGCCTGGAGGTCCATGCGCAGGCCGGCGGCCTCCACCTGCCGGTCGGAGGACACCTGTGCCTCACGGACCGGGCCCTCCGGGCCACCGCCGGGGACGGGCACCGGGCTGGTACGGCGCAGCAGCGCGCGCAGCCGGGCGAAGACCTCCTCGACGTCGAACGGCTTGACCACGTAGTCGTCGGCGCCGGCGTCCAGACCCGCGATGCGGTCGGCGGTCTCCACCAGGGCGGTGAGCATGAGGATGGGCGTGCGGTTCCCCTCGGCGCGCAGCACCCGGCACACCTGGAGCCCGTCGATGCCCGGCATCATCACGTCGAGGACGAGCACGTCCGGCGGGTTCCGGTGCGCCTGCGCCAGCGCTTCCACGCCGTCGGCGACCGCCGTCACCTGGTACCCCTCCAGCGTCAGGGCACGCTCCAGGGCATGACGGATGGCACGGTCGTCTTCAGCGAGCAGCACAGTCTGGGGCACATCCCCAGTCTGCCAAGGCCTCCGGCGGTTCGACCGGGCCCGCTGAACCTACGATCACCCTTTTTACCGGCCTCTCACCGTCACAGGCGCAACCCGCGAAACCCCCGAACCTCCCGGCCGACCGAGCCGCCAGACACCCGGAGCGGCACCCACTCGGCTGCCCGAGCCACCGGGCACCCGGAACGGCAACCTCCCGGCTGCCCGAGTCGACCGGCACCGGTCGGCAACCACTGGCCAGGACCGAGGCGACGGCCGCCCCGATCGGCAACCACTCGCCCGACCGAGCCGCCACCCACCCCGATCGGCAACCACTCAGCCGACCGAGCCGCCACCCACCCCGATCGGCAACCACTCAGCCGACCGAGCCGCCACCCACCCGGAACGGCAACCTCTCAGCTGGCCGAGTCGGGTGGGTGGGTGGGCAGGATTCAGCGCCGCAGTGCCGCGAGCTGTTCGGCGAAGGGCACAACGGCCTCCTCCCCCCGCCGCGGAGCCAACGGCATCAACGCCGCCAACTCCCCCGCGGCCCGTTCGATCCGCTGGGCGAGTCCTTCGGCGCCCCAGTCCTCGGAGGCGGCGTACACCCCGGAGGGGACGACGACGGCCCGCAGGTAGGCGAACAGTGGCCGCAGGGCGTGTTCCAGCACCAGCGAGTGCCGTCCGGTCCCGCCGGTGGCCCCGATCAGCACCGGCTTGCCCGCCAGCGCGTCCTTGTCCAGCACGTCGAAGAAGGACTTGAACAGCCCGCTGTAGGAGGCGCTGAACACCGGCGTGACCACGATGAGCCCGTCGGCCCCGGTCACCGCGTCCTGCGCGACGGCGAGCGCCTTCCCGGCGAACCCGTTGGTGAAGTTGTGCGCGATCTCGACGGCGAGGTCGCGCAGCTCGACCACTTCGATCTCCACCGGCGTCGCACGGTTCACCGCGGCGGCGAGCCGGTCGGCGAGCAGCCGGGTGGAGGACGGAACACTCAGCCCCGCCGACACCACGACCACCTTCATACGCTCGGTCATACGCTGCTCTCCTCCTTCTCCTCCTGCGCGCCCCGCGTGTTCTGGGTATTCTGCGCGGCGAGCAGCGACCGGTGGGTCGGCGCCTCGGGCACGTCCGCGCCACGTCCCTTGGCGAACTCCTCGCGCAGCACCGGCACGACCTCCTCGCCGAGCATGTC